>NZ_CP108002.1:7262335-7564932 GCF_041435055.1 Streptomyces sp. NBC_00341
CGGTGTACGCCGCCGCGCTCGCCGCGGCCGCCCGGGGGGAGGCGGCCGGGATCGCCCGGGTCACCGAGGGGCCCGCCGAACTCCTCGGCAGGCCCCTGCTGGTCCGGCCGGACGGCGCCCACGAGGGCGGGCTCGGGGGACACCCCGAGCTCGACCGCACCGTCGCGGCCGAGGCCCGCGCGATGCTGGACGCGGGCCGCACCGGCTCCGTCACCCTCGGCGCCGACGGCTCGCTCTGCGGGCAGCCCCTCACGCTGCTCGTCGAGTCCAGCGTCCCGCCGCCCCGGATGATCGTGTTCGGGGCCATCGACTTCGCCGCCGCGCTGGTGCGGGCCGGGAAGTTCCTCGGTTACCACGTCACGGTGTGCGACGCCCGCCCCGTCTTCGCCACGAAGGCCAGGTTCCCGGAGGCGGACGAGCTGGTCATCGAGTGGCCGCACCGCTATCTGGCCAGGACCACCGTCGACGCCCGCACCGTCCTGTGCGTGCTCACCCATGACGCCAAGTTCGATGTCCCGCTGCTGGAGGCGGCGTTGAAGCTGCCGGCCGCGTACGTCGGAGCGATGGGCTCGCGCCGCACCCATCTTGAGCGCAACGAACGGCTGCGCGAGGCCGGGGTCACCGAACTCGAACTGGCCCGGCTGCGTTCGCCGATCGGGCTCGACCTGGGCGCCCGGACGCCCGAGGAGACCGCCCTGTCGATCGCCGCGGAGATCGTCGCCGACCGGCGCGGCGGCACCGGCGTACCGCTGACCGGCGCCCATACCCCGATCCACCACAGCGCAACCGCGCCGCCCGCCGGGCGGATGGTCTCCGTGGCCTGATCAGGCCCTCTCAAGCGCCCGCGCCGAGGGGCGGGTTGCCGCCACGGCACATTCACGCCAGGGGTGAACCTCACCGCAGCCCGTGATTTACCTTTAGATCAGCTGCATGACATTCACCCCCTCCACTGCCTCCGGCAGAGCGAGACCCGCTCGTGCGGGGCGCAGAGCCCTCCTCATAGCGACCTCCGTCGCCCTGGTGAGCGGCGCGCTGCTCCCCGCCACGGGCACCGCCGCCGCGGCCACCGGCCGGCCCTCCGCCACCGGCCACCCGGCCGCCCCGGTCAAGCAGTACGACATCACCCTGCTCACCGGTGACGTCGTGCACTACACCGACGGCGCCGGAAAGCAGGACACCGTCACCGTGGACCGGCCCGACGGCGCGGCGGGCGGCGTGCACGTCCAGCAGGCGGGCGACGCCATCTACGTCCTGCCCGACGAGGCGGCGCCCCTGCTCGCCGCCGGCAAGCTGGACCGCCGGCTCTTCGACGTCACCGCGCTGGCGAAGATGGGCTACGACGACGCGAGGTCCGGCGGCATCCCGCTGATCGCCACCTACCCGGCGAGCAAGGCCCGTTCGCTGCCCGCCGCGCCCCGGGGCAGCAGGACGGTCCACCGGCTGGACAGCATCCACGGCGCGGCGCTGAAGGCGGCCAAGGCCACCACCCGAGCCTTCTGGGACGACATCGCCGCCACGCCCGGGGCCCGTTCGCTGGACAACGGCATCGCGAAGCTCTGGCTCGACGGCCGGGTCGAGGCCGCGCTGAAGGACTCCGTACCGCAGGTCAACGCCCCGCAGGCGTGGGCCGCCGGCTACGACGGCAAGGGCTCCAAGGTCGCCGTCCTGGACACCGGAATCGACGCCGACCACCCGGACGTCAAGGACCGCGTCCTGGAGTCGAAGAGCTTCGTGCCCGGCGAGGAGGTCGACGACAAGAACGGCCACGGCACGCACGTCGCCTCCACCATCGCGGGCTCCGGCGCCGCCTCCGACGGCCTCAACAAGGGCGTCGCGCCCGGCGCGGACCTGATCGTCGGCAAGGTGCTGAGCAACGAGGGCTCCGGCGCGGACTCCGGGATCATCGAGGCGATGGAGTGGGCCAAGGCGGAGGGCGCCGACGTCGTCTCCATGAGCCTGGGCTCCAGCGTCCCGGACGACGGCTCCGACCCGATGTCGCAGGCCGTGGACTCCCTCTCGGCCGACGGCGGCCCGCTCTTCGTGATCGCGGCCGGCAACGCCTACGGCGCGGGCACCATCGGCTCGCCGGGTTCCGCGGACAAGGCGCTCACCATCGCCGCCGTCGACAAGCAGGACAACCGCGCGGACTTCTCCTCCATGGGCCCGCTGACCCGCAGCTACGGCCTGAAGCCCGACCTCTCCGCGCCCGGCGTCGACATCAACGCCGCCGCCTCGCAGTCGGTCCCCGGCATGGAGGGCATGTACCAGTCGATGTCCGGTACGTCGATGGCGACGCCCCATGTCGCCGGCGCCGCCGCCATCGTGAAGCAGCGTCACCCCGACTGGTCCGGTCAGCGCGTCAAGGACGCGCTGATGACCTCGTCGAAGGAACTGCCGGACTACACCCCGTACGAGCAGGGCACCGGCCGGCTCGACGTGAAGGCGGCGATCGACACCACGATCGAGGCCACCGGCTCCGTCGCCGTCGCGTCCTACGCCTGGCCGCACTCCGACTCGGACCCGGTCACCGAGCGCACCATCACCTACCGCAACACCGGTGACAAGGGCGTCACGCTGGACCTGGCGACCGACACGGACGCCGACGCCTACACGCTGTCGGTGAAGCAGCTGACCGTCCCGGCCGGTTCGACCGCACAGGCCGTCCTCTCGCTCGACCCGAAGAAGGTCGCCGACAACACCACCTTCTCCGGGCAGGTCGTCGCGAAGGACGCCTCGGGCGCCACCGTCGCGCACACCGGCTTCGCGCTCAACAAGGAGCAGGAGCTCTACGACCTGAAGATCGAGCTGCGCGACCGCGCGGGCAAGCCGATGGACGGACAGGTCGTCATCGCCGCCCTGGGCGACGAGAACCTGGGCGTCGTCGCCGTCCCCGGTGACACCACGCTGCGGCTGCCGCCCGGCAACTACACCGCCTGGACCGCCGCCGACATCAAGGGCGACACCGCCGACTCGCAGGCCCTCGCCTTCCTGGCGGCCCCCGAGATCATCCTCGACAAGTCGACGAAGATCACCCTCGACGCCTCCAAGGCCCACAAGGTCAGCGTGCGGACGCCGAAGGAGACCGAGAACCGCCAGCTGCGCTACGACATGGCGCGCACCGCACCGGACGGCACCGTCCAGCGCGACGCGTACCAGATCCCGCTGACGTACGACCAGCTGTGGGCGAGCCCGACCAAGAAGGTCACCCAGGGCAGCTTCTCCTTCCTGACCCGCTGGCGGCAGGGCGAGAAGCTCATCGACCTGACGGCCGGCGGCCGCGATGTGCCGGTGACCGTGCAGGGCGGATCGCCCGTCGCCGAGGACAGCGACAAGAAGCTCGGCAGCGTCTTCGCGGGCAACGGCGCCGCCGCCGACTACCGGGGCGTCAACGCCAGGGGCAAGGCCGTCGTCATCCGCGCCGACGCCTCCGTGACCCCCGCCGACCGGCTCGCGGCAGCCGTCGCAGCCGGGGCCAAGGCGCTCTTCGTCGTCAACCAGGGCGACGGCGTGCTGATGGAGTCGTACACCGACTACGGCACCACGGCGGCCATCCCGGTCGCGTCCGTCCAGCGGCTGGCCGGTGAGGGACTGGTCAAGGCGGCCAGGGGCGGCAAGAAGGTGACCGTGGAGCAGCGTAAGTTCGCGCGCTACGTGTACGACCTGGTCGACCGCCACGACGGCACCATCCCGGACCGCTCGCTGGCATTCGCCCCGTCCGCCCATCAGCTGGCGAAGGTGGAGAACACCTTCTACGGCAACCGCGACGTCGTCGGCGGCGGCTTCCGCTACGACATCCCGGACTACGGCCCCGGCGTCGGCTTCGAGGAGTACGAGAAGTTCCCGGGCACCCGCACGGAGTGGGTCACCCCGCTCCCCGGCGACTCGTTCTGGTACGAGAACCACTCGGTCCTCAACGACGAGAACACGGACACCGCGCTGGAGGAGCGCAGCGGCACCATGGACTACCGGGCCGGCCACAGCTACCGGGACTCGTGGTTCGCGCCGATCAGCCGCCCGAGGCTGGGCACCGGCTACTGGGGCCCGTTCCGCTCCTCGTACAACGACATCCAGTTCAACATCACGCCGTGGACCGACTCCGGCACGGGCCACTCCGGCTCGATGCCCGACAAGGAGTACGACAGCGGCACCATCGCCTTCTTCCAGGGCGACACCCAGCTCAGCAAGTCGGCCGGCCGCGCGGGCTACGCCTGGGACCTCTCGCCGGAGAAGCTCCCGTACCGGCTGGCGCTCGACGCCTCGCGTGACGAGGGGGTCTGGAAGACTTCGGTCCGCACGCACACCGAGTGGAACTTCCTCTCGGGCGCGCTCGACCCGTCGGGACCGGAGCAGGCCGACATCCCGCTGCTCCAGCTGGACTACGACGTCAAGACCGACCTGGCCGGTGACGTGAAGGCCGGGAAGACGACCGAGATCGGTCTCTCGTCCGCCACGCAGGAGTGGCTGGACGGTGCCGTGAAGGCGTCGAAGGCCTCGCTGTCGGTCAGCTACGACGACGGGGAGACCTGGAGCGCGGTGCGGCTGAAGAAGGACTCGGCCGGTTCCTGGACCGCCCGGTTCAAGACCCCGAAGAAGGGTGCCACCGCGGTTTCGCTCAAGGCGCACGCCGAGGCCGGCAGCGGCTTCACCGTGGACCAGGAGATCATCCGGGCCTTCGGCCTGAAGTGACCTGCTGAGCTCCTCTCTTGAGGCGGCCGCGCACCCCGGACGGGGGTGCGCGGCCGCCTTTCGCGTGGTCCGATGATGACCAAAATTTGTCTGCTTTGCCCGTATATAGTGGGTCATGATGCAAGAAAGGGACTTTTTGCGGTGTGGTGCGAGTTGCCACGGCGCCATCCGGAGGCTTATAAGAGGAACGTGGCCAAGGCGATTCCGGGAATTCCGGGGACTGCCGCCATGGAGGTTTCCCATGTTTCTCACTCCGTCCGACACGGAGAAATTGCTGCTGAGCGTCGCCGGAATGGTTGCCCGCGACCGCCGGGAGCGCGGCGTCCGTCTGAACTACCCCGAGGCCGTCGCCCTGCTCGCCTGCTGGGCGATGGAACGTGCCAGGGAAGGCGCCCGCGTCGCCGACCTCATGACCATGGGACGATCCGTGCTGACCCGCGCTGACGTGCTGGAAGGCGTTCCGGAGATGCTGCACGACGTCCAGGTCGAGGCGACCTTCCCGGACGGGCGCAAGCTCGTCACGATCACCTCACCGATCCCATGATCCCCGGCGAGATCCGCACCGGGCCCGGCGTGGTCCACCTGAATTCAGAACGCCGCGCATTGCGGCTCACGGTGGTGAACGACGGGGACCGCCCCATTCAGATCGGCTCCCATTTCCATTTCTTCGACGTGAATCCCGCACTTTCCTTCGACCGGCCGCAGACCGAGGGATTCCGGCTCGATATCCCGTCCGGCACCTCGCTGCGCTTCGAGCCCGGCGTCGGCGCGGAGATCACCCTCGTCGAACTCGGCGGACGCGCGAAGGTGCCCGGCATCGTCGTCCGCACCGCGCCCCGGTCCAGGGGCGCGCAGGACACCGCAACGGAGGGCGTGTGACATGGCACAACTGACCCGCGCCGCCTACGCGGCGTTCTACGGCCCCACCACCGGCGACCGCATCCGGCTCGCCGACACCGACCTCTGGATCGAGGTCGAGGAGGACCGCTGCTTCGGCGGCGACGAGGCGGTCTTCGGCGGCGGCAAGTCCATCCGCGAATCGATGGGCCAGGCCACCACCCCACGCGCGGAGGGCGCCCTCGACCTCGTCATCACCAACGTCGTGGTCCTGGACCACTGGGGCATCGTCAAGACGGACATCGGCATCAGGGCCGGCCGCATCGTCGCCCTCGGCCGCTCCGGCAACCCCGACACCGGCGACGGCATCCACCCCGACTTGGTGATCGGCCCCGGCACCGACGTCGTCTCCGGCGAGGGCCGCATCCTGACCGCCGGAGCCGTGGACACCCACGTCCACTTCCTGATGCCGGAGACCCTCCACGAGGCCCTGGCCACCGGCACCACCACCGTCATCGGCGGCGGCACCGGAGCCACCGAGGGATCCAAGGCCACCACGGTCACCCCAGGCGCCTGGAACCTCGCGATGATGCACCGGTCCCTGGACCGCGTCCCGCTCAACATCATGCTGTTCGGGAAGGGCTCCACCGTCGGCGAGGAGGCCCTGCGCGAGGCCGCGCTCGGCGGCGCGGGCGGCTACAAGGTCCACGAGGACTGGGGCGCCACCCCCGCCGCCATCGACGCCGCGCTGAAGGCCGCCGACGCCTACGGCCTCCAGGTCGCCCTGCACGGCGACAGCCTCAACGAGGCCGGCTTCGTCGAGGGGACACTCGACGCCATCGCCGGACGCGGTATCCACGTCTTCCACGCCGAAGGCGCGGGCGGCGGCCACGCACCCGACATCATCACCGTCGCCTCGCACCCCAACATCCTCCCGGCGTCCACCAATCCGACGCTCCCGCACACCGTCAACACCGTCGACGAACACCTCGACATGCTGATGGTCTGCCACCACCTCAACCCGCGCGTCCCCGAGGACCTCGCCTTCGCGGAGTCCCGCATCCGGGCGAGCACCATCGCGGCCGAGGACATCCTGCACGACATAGGCGCCCTCTCCATCACCTCCTCCGACGCCCAGGCCATGGGCCGCATCGGTGAGGTCATCTGCCGCACCTGGCAGGTCGCCCACGTGATGAAGCAGCGCTTCGGCGACCGGGACAGCGCACTGCCCGCCGACAACGAACGGGCCCGCCGCTACGTCGCCAAGTACACGATCTGCCCGGCCGTCGCCCACGGCATCGACCACGTCATCGGCTCCGTCGAACCCGGCAAGCTGGCCGACCTGGTGCTCTGGGACCCCGCGTTCTTCGGCATCCGCCCCGCCGCCGTGATCAAGGGCGGCATGGTGGTGTACGCACCCCTGGGCGACGCCAACGCCGCGATCCCCACCACCCAGCCCGTCCTGCTGCGCCCCACCGCCGCCGCAGGGGCCGCCCCGCACCTCTCGGTCAGCTTCGTCGCCCCGGCCGCCCTGGCCGACGGCCTCGCCGAACGCCTCGGTCTGGAGCGCGAACTGGTCGCCGTACGCCCCACCCGCCACCTCACCAAGGCGGACCTGCCGAACAACACCGCGCTCCCGGACATCCAGGTGGACCCGGAGACCTTCGCCATCCACATCGACGGAGAGCTCGTGGAACCGTCGCCCGCCACCGAACTGCCGCTGGCCCAGCGGTACTCCATGTTCTGATGGGGTTCTGATGGGCGCACTGGCACCCCTGCTGCTGGGCGACGGACGGCTTCCGGTCGGCGCGTACACCTACAGCGCCGGCCTCGAACCCGCCGTCGCCGCGGGCCTCACCCGCGACCGCGTCCCCGCACTGCTGAAGGCCCGGCTGCACACCACCGCCCGCACCGAGGCGGCCGCGGCCGTCCTCGCCCTGCGGGCCGCGCTGCGCGACCCGGTCGACTACGGCCCCGTGCAGCGGGCGCTGGCGGCACGGACCCCGGCCGCGCCGCAACGCGAGACCTCCGTGACGCTCGGCCGGGGCGTGCACCGGCTCGCCCGGCGCCTCGCCCCCGGCCATCCGGCGGTCACCGCACTGACCGCCATGCGCCCCCGCCCGCTGCGGCCGGTCGCGCTCGGCGCCCTCGGAGCCGTACTGAACGTCTCCGAGGAGGAGCTGGCGCACGCCGTCGTCTACGACGAGCTCCAGACCGTCGCGTCCGCCGCCCTGAAACTCCTGCCCGGCGACCCGCTCGACTCGGTCGCCTGGATCCTCGCCGCAGAGCCCGAAGCGGCCGCCGCGGCGGCCGCGGCCCTCGCCGTACGGACCCCGGACCAACTGCCCGCCCGTACCGCCGCGCTCACCGAACAGTGGGCGCTCGAACACGCACGACGCGAACGGAGACTCTTCCTTGCCTGAGAACGAGACCACCACCGGGCAGCAGCCCAACCCCCACTTCCACGAGCCGCTGAACCAGCCCCGGGCCCTGCGTCTGGGCGTCGCGGGACCGGTCGGCACCGGAAAGAGCTCCATCCTGGCCACCCTGTGCCGGGAGCTCGCCGGTGAACTCTCCATGGCGGTGGTCACCAACGACATCTACACCGACGAGGACGCCCGCTTCCTGCGCTCGGCCGGCGTACTGCCCACCGAACGCATCCGCGCCGTCGAGACCGGCGCCTGCCCGCACACCGCGATCCGCGACGACGTCAGCGCCAACCTCGACGCCGTCGAGGACCTGGAGGAGGCGTACGGACCGCTGGACCTGGTGCTCATCGAGAGCGGCGGCGACAACCTCACGGCCACCTTCAGCCCCGCCCTGGCCGACGCACAGCTCTTCTGCATCGACGTGGCGGGCGGCGGCGACGTCGCGCGCAAGGGCGGCCCCGGCATCACCGGCGCCGACCTCCTGATCGTCAACAAGACCGACCTGGCCTCCTACGTGGAGGTCGACGTGCCCGCGATGGTCGCCGACGCAGAGGAGGCCCGCAACGGGCTTCCCGTCCTCGCCCTCTCCAAGAAGGACCCGGCCTCCATAGCCGAACTCGCGGACTGGGTACGGTCCCTGCTGGTCCGTCACCGCTCGGGAACCCACATCCCCACCGACCCCGGCCCGATGGCGCCGCACAGCCACGAGCACCCGTGACGGACCCCACCGTTGTAGCCGTGGAGCGTGACGGCGACGGGCGCCACCTCGCCCGCGAACTGCGCGACGGCGCCTTCCTCGCCCCCCGCCCGCTGCTGCCGTGCCCCGGCCGGATCCGGATCGCCCTGGTCGGTATCCGGGCCGGGCTGCTCGCCGGCGACGAGCTGGACCTGAACATCTCGGTCGGTCCGGGCGCGCACCTGGAACTGGTCGAACCGGCCGGACTCGTCGCCTACGACCACCGGGGCGGCTGTGCCCGGTGGCGGGCCCGCGTCGACATCGCGGAGGGCGGCGAACTCACTTGGCACGGGTTGCCGTTCGTGGTGTCCAGTGGGGCGGACGTCGAACGGGCCATGGACGCCCGGCTGGCGGCCGGGGCCAGGATGCTGTGGCGCGACACCCTGGTCCTGGGCCGCTCAGGGGAGCGCGGCGGGCGGATCCGGGCCACGACCCGGGTGACGTACGAGGACCAGGAGCTGCTGGTCGAGGACCTCGACCTCACAGACCCCGAGGTGCGCGAACTCCCCGGACTCCTCGGCCCGAACCGCGTCATCGGCTCCGTCGCCGCGCTCGGCGCGACACCGCCCGGACCGCCGCACCCCTACCGGATGGACCTGGCCGGGCCCGGTGCGCAGGTGCGGCTGCTGGACACGGTGGCGCCGGCCGTCGAGGCGGAGCTGAGTCAGGTCTGGGAGTCCTGGCTCAGCCCCTGACGGCGGCGCCGGATCAGGCTCGGCCGGTCCGGCGGCCCCACGGGAACACCGACGCCCCCGCACACAGCAGCGCGGGCGCCGCCGCCAGGGCGAAGCACAGCGCGAGCGGCAGCCGGTCGACGAGCAGCCCGACCGCCGCGGTGCCGCCCGCGGCCCCCGCGTTGAACGAGGTGTTGACCCAGGCACCCGCCTGGGTGCGCCGGGCGGGGTCCACGGACTCGTCCGCGATCAGGTACCCGGTCGTGAGGACCGGGCCGACGAACAGCCCGGCGACCGCGACGGCGGCGGCCAGCACGTACAGCCGAGGCGAGAGACCGGCGACCGTCAGCGCCGCGCCCATCCCCGCGGCGGCCGCCGCCAGCCGCGTCCGGTTCGCCGACTTCCACCGGACCGCCCCGTACACCAGACCGCCGACGGCGCTCCCGGCCGAGAGGGCGGCCAGCACCCAGGACACCGCCGCGGCCTGGCCGCGCTGCTCGGTGAAGGCCACCACCAGCAGTTCGAGCGCCCCGAGGCAGATCCCCACGGAGACCGTCACCAGCGCCGTGCGGCGCAGGGCGGCGACGGTGCGCAGGCCCGGGAGGGGAGCGGCGGGCGCGTCGGCCGGGACCGCCTTCGCCCTCACGTGGTCGCGGGGCACCGCCGGTGACGACACCAGCGCGAGCGCCCCCACGACGACCAGCACGGCACCGGCCAGCACCGCGGCCGAGGGCCGGGCCGCCCGCACGATCAGGCCCACCAGCAACGGGCCCGTGACGTAGAGCAGTTCCTCCGCGACGCCGTCCAGACTGAACGCGCGCCGCAGGAGTTCCCGGTCCGGGACGAGACCGCTCCACAGCGTCCGCATGACCGGACCCAGCGGCGGGGTGCAGAGACCGGCCGCCACGGCGAGCGCCCCCAGGGAGAGGGCCGGGGCGCCCGGCCGCCAGGTGGCGAGGGCGAGTGCGCAGAGCGCCGCCGCGTAGAGCCCGGCCATCGGCGGCAGGACCCGGCGCGGCCCGTACCGGTCGATCAGCGCGGCACGGGCGGGGGAGAGGAGGACGCTGGCGACCCCGAACAGGGCCATGGCGCCGCCGGCCGCGGAGTACGAACCGGTGGCGTCCTTGATCGCGAGCAGCATGGCGAGCGGGACGATCCCGTAGGAGAGCCGCCCGAGCAGGGCGGCGCCGAAGGTGCGCGCTGCATGAGGGGTACGCAGGACAGTGGCGTACGAAGGCGCGCGCGTGGGCGCGCAAGGAGAAGTGGGCACGATGGCATTCCTCGTGAGGGCAGCGCCGGGACACGGCGCCGCGGGCATGCGGGGACACCGGAGTGCCGCACCCGGGTGACGGGTGCGGTCAGTGCGGGGTCCTACACACGAGGAGGCATCATGCGGGCAAATTATCAGACCGTCCGGCGTGGTGGCAGTGAGTTTCCGGCCTCCCCGGTGATGTCCGGGTTGGCTGCCATCACGTCTTCCGCGGCGGCCCACAGCCGGGGCAGGAACCGGGTCACCTCCGCACGGCGGGCCAGGATGTCGGCGGTGCCGGTGATCCCGGTGAGTTCGGCGACGGCCGCCTCGAACGTGGGCAGCCGTGCCACGTGCAGCGCGGGGGCGTCCACGGCCAGTACCGCGTGGCAGCGGGCGAGGGTCGCGACGATCCAGAAGACCGCCTCGCGGTGGTCACCCCGGTCCAGGAGTTCCAGGCTGCCGTCGACGGCGATGGGACGCGCCCGCGCGGTGAGGTCGCTGCTGAAGAAGAACGGCGTGCGCGCGACCGGGACCGTGGCGTCGAACGTCCTTACCAGCTCTCCCAGATGGTGCCGAACCAGCCGCTCGGGGACGTCCGCGCAGCCGAGCAGTCCCAGCAGCTCCGGATAGAGCTCCGGCCGCACGTACCCGGTCAGGACGTCGCGCACCGCCGGATAGCGCAGCCGGACGGTGGGGTTGCGCAGCGCGGCGACCAGCAGGACGTGCGTGGTGACCCCGGTGGGGAACATCCAGGCCGGCACCTGCTCGTGAAAGGGCGCGGCGGTGTCGAACGCGGCCAGGCGGCTCTCGACCCGGTGCCGGGCGTCCAGGCACCGACGGCGCACCCAGCTCCGCCCGGCGAACCTGGGCGAGACCTCCGCGTACAGGGCGCGCAGCCGGCCGGTGGGATCGTCGATGACCGTGTCGAGCCGGAAGCTGCCGGCCAGGTGGTACGAGGACAGCACGGCCGCCGGGTCGCGCAGTTCGGCCCACGGCACGTAAGTGATCTCCAGCAGGACGCCCTCGTAACGGAGTTTGCCGGGCTTGACGGGCGGTTCGTCCTCCTCCGTGACGACCACGACATCGACGTCGGAGGAGGGCGCCAGCTCGGCTCCGTCCGGTCGGCCGACGGTCGACCCGCTGAAGTACGCCCCCCGGTACCCGGCGGCGGGGCGGGCGTGCGCGGCCACCCAGCGGACCGCGGCGGCGCGTGCCGCTCCGACTCTCACCACGGGACTCCTCAAGGCCGCTGTGGGACGGGCGGCCCGCGCGGCCCTTCGTGATCCGCCCCTTCCCGGAAGATCTACGCGGCGTCCCCCCGGCCCGTCAAGCGGCCGCCGTCTCTTCCCGGCCCCGTGGACGGCCGCCCGGTAATGTCGGATTCGTTCCGCCGACCCGTCCCTGATTTCGATGATTCCGACCGGTGAGGTTCGCGATGCGCAAGGTCATCTATTTCATGTCGATGTCCCTCGACGGCTATATCGAGGGGCCGGACAGGGACATCGACTGGCATCAGGTCGACGATGATCTGCACCACGCCTTCAACGAGCGGCTCGCCGCGATGGGCGGCTTCCTGCACGGCCGGGTCGTCCACGAGCTGATGGCGGATTTCTGGCCCACCGCCGACCAGGACCCGGCCGCCGCCGGGCCGACGGCCGAGTTCGCGGTCATCTGGCGGAACATGCCGAAGTACGTCTACTCCCGGACGCTTCAGCGGGCGGACTGGAACACCACCGTCGTCCATGACGTCGTCCCGGAAGAGGTCATGGCGCTGAAGGAGCAGCCCGGCGGCGACCTGGCACTCGGCGGCGCCGGTCTGGCCGCGTCCTTCGCGGCGCTCGACCTGATCGACGAGTACTGGGTCTACGTCCACCCGGTCCTCATCGGCCGGGGAAAGCCCATGTTCCCGCTGACGGACACCAGGACCCCCCTGCGGCTCGCGAGCACCGGTGCCTTCGGCAACGGGGTCGTGGAACTGCGGTACGAGCGGGCGGAAAAGCCCTCGGCGCGCTGACCGCCGCGCGGGTACGGCCGTGCCCCGCTCCGGTACCGGCGAAAGGAACCACATGGCACCGGACCCACCCGGTCCAGCAGCCGGCGGATGACCTGGCCGGCCGCGAGGTCGGGGCCGCTGCCGTCCCGCTTGTCGTGCTCGACGGCGAGGGTGCCCGTGGGGCAGCCGTAGCGGGCCGTCTCCCGCCCGCCGACCCGGACGTCGATGGCCTGCGACCCGCTCGATGACTCCCGGACACGGCCCGGGGCGGCGGGCCCCGCCCCTGACCGGGTCCGTCAGCGGCCCGCCCGCAGCGCCGCCCAGGTGTCCGGCCCCACGACGCCGTCCGCCGTCAGGCCGCGGCTCGTCTGGTAGCCGCGCACCGCCGTCGTCGTCGCGGGCCCGAAGCTCCCGTCGATGCCGACGGACGAGCCGAGCGTCGCGGTCAGCGCGCGCTGGAGCCGCTTCACGGCGTCGCCGGAGGCGCCCTCGCGGAGCGTCGTCGTCGGGCCGGCCGACAGGAGCGCGGTCCAGGTCCTGGCCCCCACGACGCCGTCCGCGTCCAGCCCGTGCGCCGTCTGGTAGTCCGTCACCGCGCCCTCGGTGGCCGGGCCGAAGGTGCCGTCGGCGTCGCCCGCAGCCTGGCCCTGCTCGTTCAGCAGCTGCTGGACCGCCTTGACCTGGGCGCCCGTCGAGCCGCTGCGCTGGACGGCGTAAGCGGCGAAGCTCAGCCCGTCCGGGGCGGTGCCGCCCCCGGTGTCCCCGCCCACCAGCTGCATGTAGCGCGTCCAGTCCCAGTTCGGGCCGGGGTCGGTGTGGTCGTTGCCCGGCGCCTCGCTGTGGCCGATGATGTGCGCCCGGTCCTTCGGGATCCCGTACCGGTCGCACAGGTACGCGGTCAGGGCCGCGGAGGAGCGGTACATCGGGTCCGTGAACCAGGACGGATCGTCGACGAACCCCTCGTGCTCGATGCCGAGCGCGGAGGAGTTGGCGCTGCGCGCGTGGTACGCGGTGTCGCTGTCGCGGACCATCTGGGTGATCTGGCCGTCGGACGAGCGCACCACGTAGTGCGAACTCACCTCGGCCACCGGGTTCTGGAACCAGCTGATCGAGCCCGCGTACGAGCCCTGCGTGATGTGGACGATCACCTTGTCGATCGCCGCCGAGCGGCCCGCCGCGAAGTTGGCCGGATCGGCCGGGACCCAGAGCGCGGCCGGGTAGTCGGCGCTGCGCGTGCCCGGCTCCGCGGCGGCGAGCGAGCCCTTGTCCGGGGAGACCGGCCGGCCGGTCACCGAGATCCGTTCGCCGTCCGGGGTGAGGGCGTCGAGCCCGTCCGCCAGGAAGGTGTAGACCGTGTCGGCGTAGAGGGCGGCGGCCGGGCCCCCGGTGCCGCTGTAGCGGGCGACGGCCGGGTACCAGGCGTCGATGTCCGCCCGGTCCCGGGCGTCCAGGCCGAGCTTGTCCGCGTAGCCGCGCAGCACCGCGGCGCCGCCCAGGATGTTGGCCCCGGTGTCGGTGCGGAGGTCGGCCAGGGGCTCGCCGGTGAGGGCGGCGGCCCGCTCCAGGGTCCGGTTCGACGGGTTGCTGACGAGGTGCATCACGCCGTAGCCGTTCGCCTGGCTGGGGAGTCCGGCGTGGCCGTCGAGGCGGCTCTCGCCGTATCCGACGGCGGCGAGCAGATCGCGCGGTACGCCGAACCGGCTCGCCGCCCGCTCGAAGGCCCGGTCCAGCGGGTGGCCGGGGTCCGGCGCGGCGAGGGCGGGGGTTCCGGTGACGGTCAGGACGGTGGCGGTGAGGGCCGCCAGCACGGATGCGCGGGCCTTGGTGTGGGCTGCCGGGCGGCTGGGCATACCTGCTCCTGCTCTGTGGGGGAGAAGAACGGCCCCCGGGCCCGGGGTGGGGTGGGCCGGGGCCGCGAAGCCCGCCCAGATTAGCTAGCTGTCCAGAGCATGACAATCAACGCGCCCTGTGTCGAACTCGCTTTCACTCCAATGGAGTTGACATGCGGATACGGGCGCGTCCACCCGGCGGCCGGCATCGGCCGGTCCCGGTCCGGGTACCGGGGGATTCGTACACCTGCCCAGCACCCCCACCGCACGGGGGAACGCGGGCCTAAGCCGCCTCCCACAGGGCGTATAAAGGGTCCCTCCGGACCGGCCGGCGTCCCCCGACGGCAGTGACCTCTCACGCGGCAAGGCGTCACCGCGTACGACAGCGGAGGAGTGCCCATGAGCACGGCAGACGAGATCAGCACCTTGCTGGTGGCGAACTTCGGAACCGATCCCGTGGCGATCCGCCCCGAAGTGTCGCTCCGTCAGCTCAGGCTGGATTCCCTGGCCCTGGAGGAACTGCGGCTCCTCATCGAGGACCGGATGGGCGTCGACCTGGACGACGTCCAGCTCACCTCGCGCGACACCGTCGGCCAACTGGTCGACGCGGTGCGCGCCAAGGCCGCCGCGTGACCGGCCGGTACCGCCCCGAGCCGTTCGCCGCCGCCGTCACCGGGATCGGTCTCGTCACCGCGGCGGGCGTCGGCGCCGACGCCACCTGGCGCGGGGTCTCGGAGGCCGCCACCGCGCCCTCGGTCCCGCACCGGCCCGAACTCCACGACCTGCCCTGCGACTTCATGTACACCGTCACCGGCCTCGACACGAGGGCGATCCTCGGCGTGGCGACCCAACGGCTCATGGACCGCTTCTCGCAGCTCGCCGTCATCGCCGCCCGTGAGGCCGTCGCCGACGCCGGACTCGACCCCTCGGTCTGGGACAGTTCCCGCGTCGCCGTCGTCATCGGCTCCGCCCACGGCGGACTGCCCTTCTACGACCAGCAGCACGCCGCCCTCACCGAGCGAGGCGCCCGCCGGGTCTCGCCCAAACTCGCCCCGCTCACCGTCGTCAACGGCGCCGCCAGCAGCGTCGCGACCGACCTCGGCGCACACGGACCCAGCCAGGCCGTCTCCACCGCCTGCTCGTCCGGCACCGTCGCCATCGGCACCGCCCACCAGATGCTGCGCACCGGGGCCTGCGACATCGTCGTCGCGGGCGGCGCCGAATCGGTCTGCTCCCGGCTGCTGATCGCCAGCGCCTGCCAGCTGAAGGCCGTCTCCACCCGCCGGGACGACCCCGAGTCCGCCTGCCGCCCCTTCGACACCCACCGCGACGGCTTCGTCGTCGGTGAGGGCGCCGGACTCCTCGTGCTGGAGCGCCCCGAGCACGCCCGCGCCCGCGGCGCCACCGTCCGCGCGCACATCGCCGGCTACGGCGCGTCCAGCGACGCGTACTCCGCCGTCGCGCCCGACCCCGAGGGCCTCGGCATCGAACGGGCCCTGCGCGCCGCCCTCGCGGACGCCGGAATCGGTGCGGCGGACATCGGACACGTCAACGCGCACGGCACCTCGACCGTGGCGAACGACCTGATCGAGACGGTGATGCTGCGCCGGGTACTCGGCACGCACCCCCTCGTCACGTCCACGAAGGCGATGACCGGGCACACCCTCGGCGCCGCGGGCGGCATCGAGACCGCGCTGACCGTGCTGGCCCTCCAGCACCAACTCGTGCCGCCCACCGTCAACCTGGACGCCCCGGACCCGGAGATCCCGCTCGAAGTGGTGAGCAAGGAGGCCCGGCCCGGCGTGTTCGACGCGGCCGTCAAGACCTCGCTCGGCTTCGGCGGCCACAACGCCGCACTCGTCCTCACCAGGGCCTGACCGTGCGGCCCCTCCCAGAGGCTGTCGGGTGGCCTCCGGCCGGGCGGCCACGCCCCGGCACGCACACTTCCGGCGTTGTCGTCGGTCATCAACGCTCCGCGTTGACTCCCTCCTCCGCCTTGGAATCGCACGCACCGGACCGCGTCCGCTTCCGGCCGGAGGCCACCCGACAGCCTCTAAGGATGGCCACCATGCCCGACGAGATCGTCCGGAACCTGTCGGTGCACGGGCTGCGCTACAGCTACCGGACCCTGCCCCAGCCCTCGCCCCGCACCGAGCCCGTCATCGTCCTCGGCGGCGCGCTCCAGGGCATGTACGGCTGGCCGCAGATGGACGAGCACCTGGGGCCGAGGGCCCACGTCGTCACCGCCGACCTGCCCGGCATGGGCAGCGCCGACCCGCTGCCGCCCGGCACCGGAGACGACATCCTGTACGAGGCCGTCACCGGCATCATCGACGACCTGGGCGTCCCCCGGGTCAACCTCTTCGGCTTCTCCTACGGCACGTCGATCGCCTTCGGCTGCGCCCGGCAGAACCCCCGCCGCATCGCCCGGATGGTGCTCGGCGGCGTCCCGGTCCACATCAGCGACGCCCAGCGGAGCCAGTGGGGCCGGGCGGTCGACCGGCTGGGCTCCGGTGACATGGAGGGGCTCGCCAGCCTGACCGCGGAGGCCCTGCTGTGCCTGGACCCGGCCCGCAACGTGCACCGCAGGGAGCTCGCCCGGCGCTACGTCCGGCGCTCCTTCCTGCACGCGCTCAGCCACTCCCCGCACGCCGCGCAGTCGCTGCGCCGGGCGCTGGGCCACCGGCCGGACTTCTCCGGCGGGCTGAGCGGTGTGCCGACGCTCGTCTTCGCGGGCGAGCACGACACGGTGACCTCGCCCGAACGGCAGCGGGCCTTCGCGGCGACGATCGAGGGCAGCCGCTTCCTGACCATCGAGGACTCGGACCACTGGGTCGTGCTGGAGCGCCCCGACGACGTCGCGGACCTGGTCGCCCGCTTCTTCAGCGACCTCCCCCTGGAGCCGGCGCCCGCGCTGTGGCCCCTTGCCGCCGCGCTGCCGCGTCCGCGTGCGCGCCGGGCGGGGGCGGCACTGCCGCGGGCGGGTGGCTGAGCGTCCGCCGGACCGCCCCGCCGCCCGCCCGCGCGGGATCAGCGGTGGCCGTGGTGGCCGCCGTGATGCCCGTGGTCCCCGTGGCCGGACGCGTCGGCCCGTACCCGTACGATCTGCGGGTCGTGGTCGCTCGCCTGGTCCGCGAACTCCGCGTTGATGTGCACCACGTCGTAGTCGAGGCGCCGGATGCCCGGGCTCGTCAGGATGTGGTCCAGCGTCTGCGAGTTGCCCTCGTACACATAGCTGTACCGCTCGTTCGCCGGCAGCGTGTTGATCAGCGGCTTGAGCGCCTTCCCGGCGGTGAGCGCGGACATCGTCGGTGAGAACGCGAAGTCGTTCAGGTCGCCGAGGGCGATGACGCGCGCCGACTTGTCCGCCGACAGCAGTGACTTGACGAAGGTGTTGACCTCCGCCGCCTGCTTGACCCGCTTGGTCTCCGAGCTGCGCACGGGCGGCTGGTAGCGGCCGTGCAGCGGCTGGTCGCCGCCCTTGGAGGTGAAGTGGTTGCCGATGACGAACACCGGCTCGCCGCGGAAGCGGAACTCACCGACCAGCGGCTTGCGGCTGTCGGACCACGACTCGTCCAGCGGGCTGATCCGGCCGGGCGATGCCGACAGGGTGACGCCGTGCCTGGTCTTCACGGCCTTCACCGCGGTGGTCGCGTCGCCGCCGGCGCGGTCCACGAAGGAGACCCGGGCGGGGTTGAAGAGGAAGACGTTGCGGATGTTGCCGCCGGGCTCGCCGCCGTCCTTGCCGTCCTGCGGAGCGACATAACGCCATGAGTAGCGCGGACCGCCCGCCGCGACGATCGCGTCGGTGAACCGCTTCAGCGTCGCCTCCGAACCGACCGTGCCGTCGTCGACCGCGCCGTTGTCGTCCTGGATCTCCTCCAGCGACACGATGTCCGGGGAGGCCAGGTTGACCGCGACGCCCTTGGCGAGGGTGTCGAACTTGCCCTGGTCGTCGAGCGCGTCGAGGTTCTCGACGTTGTAGGTGGAGACGGCGAGTTCGTCGCGCTTCTGCTCCCTGGTGACCTCGCGCTTCAGGTGCCGGTCGGTGAGTGTGCCGAGCCGGGTGGCCTGGAGGCTGTAGCCGCCGAAGGAGTCGTAGTCCAGCACGCCGCTGGTGGTGCCGGACAGCACGTCGCCCACGTTTGCCACCGGGAGGGGCCGGCCGGCGTCGAGCGACATGACCTTGATCCGGCCGGTGTTCTGGTCGGTGTACGAGGAGTACAGCGTGCCGCCGCGCCGGGTCGGGTTCTGCTTCGGCTCGACGGTCACCCAGACCTCGCCGTACGAGCTGGTGGCGCCGGTGACCCGGGTGTCGGAGGTCTCGACCCGGTTGCCCTCAAGGGATTCGTAGAGATCGAGCGCGTACTTCGCCGGTTCGAGGGGCAGTGCGTCGATCGGACCGCCGTCCGCCGTGGGGGCGTAACCGCCGGGCACCGAGGCCGCGTTGAGCACGACCGGCGCGGGCAGCGCGTTGCCGGAGGAGAGCACCGTGGTCCTGGGCGCGGTGATCTCGGTGACGGACTGCGTGGTGGCCGAGGGGTAGTACTCGTCCACCGTGCCGCTGACCAGGACCGAATCGCCCACCGAGACCGTCGGGGCGGCGGAGCCGGTGTAGACCAGGACGCCCTCGGAGGTGCGGGGGTCCGCGTCCGGCGAGGGGTCCTGGATCCAGAATCCGCGCGAACCCGTGGCGCGGACCGCCGTGACGATGCCGGGGACCCCCGTCACCGCCTTGCCGTCCAGCGGGGAGACCCGGGTGGCGCCCTGGATGTCGTGCACGCGCACGGTGCCGGGCTCGGTGGGGTTGCCCGGGTCGCCGGGGTCCTCGCCGCCGCCGGAGGTCTCACCGGCCGCGTTCACCGGGGTGGGTGCGCCGGGGAGAAGGTCGGCGGCGTTGTCGTCGGTGTCCGCGAGGGAGGCCGCGCGCGCCACGGAGGCGGTGGCGGAGGCGCCCGTCGCCGGTCCGGTGCCTTCCCGGACGACCGCGGAGCCGTAGCCCACCAGGTCGACGACCCGGGTGTCGGAGGCGCAGTCGGCCGCCGTCTTGCAGGTCAGCGCCGTGGTGCCGGAGACCAGCGCGACCGTGCCGCTCGCGGCGGACATCGCGACGGTGCCGGTGGCATCCGGGGCGGGCAGGGTGACGGTGCCCCCGGTGCCCGCGGCCTCCGCGACCAGATAGCGGCCGCCGGGTGCGACGGCGCCGGTGAGCGGGGACACCTGCCACTGCGAGCCGGCGGACGGCGCGCCGGGCAGGTACTGGACGCTGAACCCGGACAGGTCGTACGCGGCGGAGCCGGCGTTGGCCAGTTCGACGAAGTCGCGGGTGAGCGTCGCGCCCGAGTTCCCACCGCCCCCGTACACCTCGGAGATCACGGCGGACGCGGACGGGGCCGCGAAGGCGGCGGGCAGCGCGGTGGCCGAGAGGGTCACGGCGACCGCGCCGGCCAGCAGGACGGAGCGAGGTCTGGATATGCGCACGGAAACTGCCCCTCAGAGTGTGATGAGGGAGCACAAGCTATGCGCGTAGAACCGGCGATGACAAGGCATCAGAGGTTAATTCCGGGAATCGTTCCGCCATCCGGCCCACACCGGCCGCCGACCGGGCTCCGGACCTGCCTCCGGCCGGGCTCCGCACCTGCCGGGCCACCGGCCCGCGCGCCACTGTTCACGCCCCCGTCGGACGCCCGTCACACCGCCGCAACGCGGGGCAACACCCGGCAGGGGAACGGGTGTCCAGGATGCGGCAAAGGTTTGACCGGGTTGCGCCGGTCCGGTTACGTTGCGCGGCATGCAGCGATCCGCACACCTGACGACGCGAGGTCATATCGACCTGAAGCGTGTGTGCTCCGCCGTGTGTCATCGGGTCTGAGAGCACCACGCCCGCGCGATCCGTCCGCAGGGGCGCTCCAGCCGCCCCCGCCCGGCCCCGCAGGGTGTCTCTCCACCGCAGCGCAGCGCCCCCGGCCTTCTTCCCCGTGCCGGTGCGCACCGCCAGGGCTCCGCACCCGGAGCACACACCGCGTCACCCGCTGACATCGAGGACCTGGAAGACACTGTGAAGAGTCTGTCCGCACCCGGCCGTCGCCCCCGTCCGCCGCGCCGCTCCGACCTGCCCGCCGCACCGACCGCCCGCCGGCCCGCGGGCCCCGGTCCGGTGTTCGGGGCGATCCTCGACCACGGGCCGGTGGCACGCTCCACCGTCGCCCGGCTCACCGGCCTCTCGCCCGCCTCGGTCACCGGCCACGTCGCCCAGCTGCTGGCCCGCGGGCTGGTCCGGGAGAGCGCGGAGACGTCGGGGCCCCGGGGGCTCGGCCGCCCGCACATCCCCGTCGAGATCGACACCGGCCGCTACCTGGTGGCCGGGGCGCACATAGCCGTCGCCCACTCCACCGTCTCCCTGATGGACCTGCGCGGCCGGATCGTGGCAGAGGACCGCCGACCCCACCGCACCACGGACCCCCGCCGGATGCTCGGCGAACTCGCGGCCCGGCTGCCCCGGCTGGCGGCCGCGCACGCGGGCGGCCGCACCGTGCTCGCCCTGGGCCTCGCCACCGGGCACCGGGTCGATCCCGTCGCCGGGGTGATCGTGGAGCATCCGCAGCTCGGCTGGCGCGACGTCCCGGCACGCGACGTCCTCGCCGCCGCGACCGGGCTCCCGGTCCACGTGGACAGCCATTCCCGCGCACTGGCGCGGGCGGAGCAGCTGTTCGGCGAGGAGTCGACCCGGACCAGTACGGTCCTGCTCTTCGTCGGCGCGGTCGTGGACGCCGCCTTCGCGACCGAGGGTGCCATGCACCGGGGCCCGCGCTCGGGAGCGGGCAGCGTGGCCCATCTGCCGCTCGGTACCGCGGAGGCGGGCGGCGACGCCGACGGGGCGGGCGGTGGCGGACGTTGTTCGTGCGGGCGGACCGACTGCCTCCAGTCGGAGGTGTCGGAGTGTGCCATGGTGCGACGCGCGGCCGGTCAGGGGCTGGCCGTGGACTCGTTCCTGGAACTGCTGGACCTGGCGCTGGCCGGTGAGCCGCGGGCCGTATCGCTCTTCCGCCGCCGGGCGCGACTGGTGGGCCGGGCGGCGGCGCTCCTGCTGGACATGTTCGACCCCGAGGTGCTCGTCGTGGTCGAGCCGGGGGTGGGCCGGATGCCCGGGTGTCTGGCCGATCTGCGGGCCGAGGTGGCGAAGCGCTCCTGGGTCTGCGAGGACCCGGAGCGGGCCGTGGTGCCGACCAGCTTCACCGGCACGGTGCTGGCCACGGCCGGTGGCGCGGTGGCGCTCGGCGCGCTGTACACGGATCCGCTCGGTCCCTGGCCCGCGCTGCCCGCGGTCTCCTGACGGTCCGCCGATTCCGGCGGCCGTTTCCTCGGCCGACTTAATTCAGGCAGTTGCATTGTTGACCGGGTACGAATGCGGACGGGATGATGGATTCATGACCAGCCGGCAGCGGAATTCAGGGAACGCGTCCTTCGTGATGCGCGTCTTCCGCCTGCCCGTGACGGCGTTCGCCGCCGTCCGGTTCCTGTGTTGTCGCCCCTGTCCGGGCCTCCGGTAAATCCTGCCGCGTCCGCTGTACTTCCTGCGCGGTTTTTCATCTGCCGGATTTCCCGCGGCCGATATGCGCCCGTTCGAAATCCACGTCCCGGCCGACGTGCCCGGCATCGCAGTCCTGCTGTTCGCGTACTCACGTATGCCCGCGGCTTTTCCTCGCACCCTGCTGACCCACCCACCCACTCGGGAGAGACGTTGACCGTCACCGTGTCCTCATATTCCGCGCCGGCCGCACCGACCGAACCGGCGGCACCGACCAAGCCCGGCATCGACCCGCGCCGATTCCGGCAGGCATTCCGCCGCTATCCCGCCGGAGTCGTCGTCATCACCGCCGACGCGGGCCACGGCCCCATAGGTTTCACCGCGACCTCGCTCAGCTCGCTCTCGCTGGACCCGCCGCTGGTGTCGTTCGGCATCGGCACCACCACCTCTTCCTGGCCGCACATCGAGCGGGCCCGCACGGCGGTCGTGAACTTCCTCGGCGCCGAACAGCAGGGACTGGCCACCACGTTCGCCACCAGCGGCATCGACCGCTTCGCCGCCCCCACCCGCTGGCAGCGGCTGCCGGAGGGGGAGCCGGTGCTCGACGATGTGGCCGGGTGGCTGCGGCTGGAGATCGAACAGCTCGTCCCGGCCGGTGACCACCGCATCGTCATCGCCCGGGTGGTGGACGCCCGGCTCGACGAGGGGCGCAGCCCGCTCCTCTTCCACGACGGCGCCTACCTCACCCTCCGGGCGCCCGCGCCCCCCACCGGCCACTGATCAGGGATTCGCCGTGCCATTCAACGACACATACCGGACCGTCGGCCGCAGATCATTTCTCGCACTGACCGGTGCGACGGCCATCGGCGCACTCGCCGCCTGCTCGCCGCAGGCCGAAACGGTGGCGAGCGCAGAACCCACCGGAAGACTTCCCTCGGGAGCGCCGCCGCCCGGCACGAAACTCTCCATAGCCGTCCGCACCACCCAGCTCCAACTGGGCGCGGCCGGACTGAAGGAGGAGCTGCCGTTCACCGTTTCCGACTGGCCCAACCTGAACGCGGGCCCCGACATCATCCAGGGATTCCGAGCCCATTCCATCGACCTCGCGGTCAACGCCGGAATTCCGCCGATCCAGGCCCAGGCCATCGGCGTCGGCGCGAAGATCGTCGCGGTGCAGGTACGCAACAGACCCAGTTACGTCTTCGCGACCGCGCCCGGCTCGGACATCAGGAGCGCGGCCGACTTCCGGGGCCGGAAGATCGGTTTCTCGCAGGGCCAGGCACAGGGCGTCGTCGTACTGCGCGCGCTGAAGCGGGCCGGCCTCGCCAACAAGGACGTCGAGCTGGTCGCCCTGCCCAGCACCCAGTTCCTCACCGCCCTGCAGTCCGGGCAGGTCGACGTGGCACCGCTGGGCGAGCCGACCCTCACGAAGTACCTGAGCCAGTACGGAAAGGACGGGGCGCGCGGGATCAAGACCGATGTGGTGGACCTGCTCACGGTCCTCTGGGCACCCGACGAGGTGCTGAAGGACAAGGCCAAGGCCGCCGCCGTCCGCTCCTTCGTCCCGCTGTGGGCCCGCGGAGTTGCGTGGGCCTGGGAGAACACCGACGCCTGGATCGACACGTATTACGTCAAGGACCAGGGCGTCACCCGGGAGGACGGCAAGCGCATCGTCGCCTCCCTGCGGCAGCCCCGGTTCCCGGTGAGCTGGGACAAGGCCATCGCGTGGGAGCAGGAGACCGCAGACCTGATGGCCGAGGGCGGGTTCGTGCCGGAGCAGGACGTCGCCGGCCTGTTCGACCGCCGCTTCGAGGGGCTGGCGGCCGGAGCCGTACCGGCCCGCTACCGGGAGACGTCATGACCGAGCTGCTGACGAACGCCCGCACGGCAGGCCGGGTGAACACGGCCGCCGCGCCGGGGGAGACCGCGAAGTCGGCGGTCGCCGGCCGGTCCGCGCCCCGGCCCACGATCCCCCGGCCCACCCGCAGACGGCTGGGCCCCGGCCGGGCCCTGCCCTTCGGGCGGCTGATCGGTCCGGTGCTGGTCGTCGCCCTGTGGTGGTTCGCCTCCGCCATCGGCTACCTCGACCCCCGGATCCTGTCCGGGCCCGGCACGGTGCTCTCCACCGCCTCGGACCTCATCGCCGACGGCCGGCTCCAGGACAACGTCCTCATCTCGCTGCAACGCGCCGGGCTCGGGCTCCTCTTCGGGGTGGCCGCGGGGGTCGTGCTCGCTGTCGCGGCCGGGCTGAGCCGCACCGGCGAATACCTGCTGGACGGTCCGCTCCAGATCAAGCGCGCCATCCCGTCCCTCGCCATGCTCCCGCTGCTGATCCTCTGGCTCGGCATCGGCGAACAGATGAAGGTCACCGTGATCGCACTCGGCGTCGCGGTGAGCATGTACATCAACACGTACGCCTCGCTGACCGGCATCGACAGCCGGTACGTCGAGCTGGCGGAGGGACTCGACCTGAGCCGCGCGCAGTTCGTCCGCAAGGTCGTCATCCCCGGCTCACTGCCCGGCTTCTTCGTCGGACTGCGCCTCGGCGTCACCGCGTCCTGGCTCGGGCTGATCGTCGTCGAGCAGATCAACGCCACGAGCGGCATCGGCTACATGATGTTCCAGGCCCAGCAGTACGCCCAGTCCGACGTGATCATCGTGGGCCTGGTGGCCTACGGGATCTTCGGCTTCGCGTCGGACGCGGCGGTACGCGCCGTCGAGAGGAGGGTCCTGTCGTGGCGACGCACCCTGGCGGGCTGACCGCCGCCCGCACCGCCGCCGGCGCGGCCGTGGAGGCTCCCGCGATCCGCACCCGCGGCCTGGTCCGCCGGTTCGGTGACCGGGACGTCCTGAAAGAGCTCGATCTCACCGTCGCGGCGGGGGAGTTCACCGCGCTGCTCGGCCGCAGCGGCTCGGGCAAGTCCACCCTGCTGCGGGCCGTCGCCCGGCTCGACCACACCGTCGAGGGCTCCGGTGAACTCACCGTCCCCGACCGGGTCTCGCTCTCCTTCCAGGACTCCCGGCTGCTGCCCTGGCTCCGGGTGATCGACAACGTCGTCCTCGGACTGCGCGGGCCGGGCGCCCGTGAACGCGGCCTCACCGCGCTGGCGGAGGTCGGCCTGGAGGGCCGCGGCCGGTCCTGGCCGCACGAGCTGTCCGGCGGCGAACAGCAGCGCGCCGCGCTGGCCCGCGCCCTGGTCCGCGAGCCCGAACTGCTCCTCGCGGACGAGCCGTTCGGCGCCCTGGACGCCCTCACCCGGATCAGGATGCACGGCCTGCTGCGCGAGCTGTACGAGCGCCACCGCCCCGCGGTGCTCCTGGTCACCCATGACGTGGACGAGGCCGTCGAACTGGCCGACCGGGTACTCGTCCTGGAGGACGGCCGGATCGCCGTGGACCTCACCGTCGACCTGCCCACCCCGCGCTCCCGGCGCGATGCCCGGTTCCAGGAGTACCGCGACACCCTGCTCACCGCCCTCGGCGTCGCGCAGCCGTAGGGCCTGTCGTCGAACTGCCGTCCGCCGCTCGCCTCGCGCCGCCATGCACGCACTCTCGCCGCACCCGCCCAGCCCCGTACCGATGTGAAGGAATCCCATGCCCCGCACGCCTGACCGCAAGCAGCTGCACCTCAACGCCTTCCTCATGTCCACCGGCCACCACGAGGCGTCCTGGCGGCTGCCGGAGAGCCCGGCCGAGGCCAACGCCGACGTCGAGCACTACAAGAACCTGGCCCGGATCGCCGAACGCGGCAGACTGGACTCGCTGTTCCTCGCCGACAGCCCCGTCCTGATGGGCGATCCGGGACGGCGGCCGTCCGCCAAGCTGGAGCCCACCGTCCTGCTGACCGCGCTGGCCGGTGCCACCCGGCACATCGGCCTCATCGCCACCGCGTCGACCAGCTACAACGAGCCGTACAACCTGGCCCGCCGGTTCGCCTCGCTCGACCATGTCTCGGGCGGCCGGGCCGGCTGGAACATCGTCACGACGGCGGGCGCCGACGCGGCCCGCAACTTCGGCCTCGACGACACCCCGCTGCACCACGACCGCTACCGGCGCGCCGGTGAGTTCGTCGAGGTGTCCACCAAGCTGTGGGACAGCTGGGCCGACGACGCCGTGATCGCGGACAAGGAGCGCGGTGTCCACGCCCTGGCGGAACGGGTCCGGAAGATCGGGCACAGCGGTGAGTTCTTCCGGGTCGACGGCCCGCTGAACGTACAACGCCCGCCGCAGGGCTACCCGTTGCTCGTGCAGGCCGGGTCCAGCGAGGACGGCAAGGACTTCGCCGCCCGGTACGCGGAGGCGGTGTTCACCGCCCAGCAGACCCTGGAGGAGGGCATCGCGTTCTACAAGGACGTGAAGCAGCGCGCCGAGACCGCCGGCCGCAACCCTGACGGCATCAAGATCCTCCCCGGCATCGTTCCCGTCATCGGCGACACCGAGGCCGAGGCCCTGGCACTGGACGCCGAACTGGAGGAGCTCATCGTCCCGGACTACGCCAGGCGGCAGCTCGCCCAGCGGCTGAGGATCGCCCCCGACGAACTCGACCTGGACGCCGAACTCCCCGAGGGCATTCCCACCGAGGACGAGATCGAGGGTGCCAAGAGCCGCTACACGCTCATCGTGGAGCTGGCCAGGCGCGAACGGCTGACCGTACGTCAGTTGATCGGCCGGCTCGGCGGCGGACGCGGCCACCGCACCTTCGCCGGTACGGCAGAGCAGGTCGCGGACACCATCGAGCACTGGTACGACAGCGGGGCCGCCGACGGCTTCAACATCATGCCCGCCGTCCTCCCCTCCGGCCTTGAGGTCTTCGTCGACCGGGTGGTGCCGATCCTCCAGGAGCGGGGCCTGTTCCGTACCGAGTACACCGCGAGCACCCTGCGCGGACACTACGGGCTGCCCCGGCCCGCCAACCGGCTCTTCGAGACCGTCGACAGCGCCGAGGGCCACTTCGGTATCGCGCTGGCGCAGGCCCGGTGACGGAGCGGCCGGTCCGGCCGGACCGTCACCGCCGGGCCGTAGTCAGACGGCCGGTACCCGGTCCAGGAATCCGCCCACCGTGCTGATCCGCCCGTCGGCCGCGAGAACGGCCACGTCCGAACCGGCGACCGGGGCGGAACCGTCCGCCGCGACCAGCTCCCAGCTGAAACGGACGAGGGAGTGGTGTCCGTCCGTGGTCCCGGTCTGCCGGAAGGTGAAGCCCGGGAACTGCTGCCGGGCGCCGCTGATCGCGGCCGCCAGCTCGTCGTGCCCCCGCACGTCGGCCAGCGGGTCGGTGTAGCCGGCGTCCTCGGTGAACGCCGCCGCGACGGCCTTCGCCAACTCCTCGGGGGTGGCGGCGTTCCAGGCGGCGAAGTAGCGCTCGACGGCGTCGTCGTAGGCGGTCATCGTGGGGTCCTCTCGTCGGTCCCGGCCTGTGGGCCGGGCACGTTGTGCTGGTGAGGAACACGATGTCCGACCGCGGGGAAGGGGTCGATTACCTCCGAGGTAAGGGGACGGGACGGACGCGGGACCGGGGGTCAGCGCCGGTGTTCGTCCAGGAAGCCCATCAGTACGGTGTTGAGCTCCTCCGCATGGGTCCAGCCGATGTTGTGCGGGCCGCCCGCGATCTCCACGAGGCGGCTGTCGTGAATGAGGTCCGGCAGCCGCCGCCCGGTGGAGTCGATGGGCAGGATGCGGTCCTCGTCGCCCTGCACGATCAGTGTCGGCACGTCGTTCTTCGGCAGGTCGTCGCGGAAGTCCGTCAGCCAGGTCGGCACGCACGCCAGGGTGGCGTGGGCAGAGGCGTCCGCCGCCACGTTCCACTGCATCCGCAGGGCCTGCTCGCTGATCCGGGTGCCGGCGAGCTTGTCGGTGTTGTTGAACCCGTCGAGGAACTCGGTGAGATAGGCGGGCCGGTCCGCGACGATGGCGCTCATGATGCCGTCGAAGACGCTCCGGTCCACGCCCTCGGGGTTGTCGTCCGCGAGCAGCAGATAGGGCGGCACGGGGGCCACCAGGACCGCCAGGCCCACCCGGCGCGAGCCGTGGTTGCCGAGGTAGCGGGTGACCTCGCCGGTTCCCATGGAGAACCCGGTCAGCACCGCGTCCTCCAGATCCAGCTTCTCCATCACGGTGTTCAGGTCCGCGGCGAACGTGTCGTAGTCGTACCCGGTGACGGGCCTGCCCGACCGGCCGAAACCGCGCCGGTCGTAGGTGATGACCCGGTACCCGGCGCCGAGCAGGACCGGCAGCTGCTTCTCCCACGAGGCGCCGCTCAGCGGGAATCCGTGGATGAGGACGACCGGCCTGCCCGCGCCGTGGTCCTCGTAGTACAGCTCGATGCCGGCGGAGTTCTCCTCGCCGACCGTGATGTACGGCATGTTGGCTCTCCCTCGGTACGCAGATACGTCGGTGCGTCGGTACTTGGATACGCAGGTACGCCGGTATTTCGGTACGCCGGTACGTCAGTGCGCGCGGCGGCTCCGCGGCTACGCCCGGTCGTCCGGGACGACGTGCATGGCGGCTTCCTCGGCAGACGCCGCCGCGCCGTCGATCCCGACGTCCTCGCCCGCCGTGGTGTCCGGGTCGTCGCGGTCCAGCTCGCGGGTGAGGCGCCCGGCACGGACGTCGCCGACCTCGTCGTCCCAGGGCTCGCCGTCCCCGTCCGGCATGTCGCCCACGCCGTCACCGGGCACATCGGCGACCTCGGGCAGCTCCCGGGCGAGCCGGCCCTCCAGCGCCTCGCCGCTGTGCTGCTCGGACGCGGTGGTGCCCCGGTCCTCCACGGCCCACGGCCGCTCGGGCGGGGAGTACCCCTCGTCGAGCACGTCAGTGAGGTCGCGGTCGTCCAGGGTGTCTTCCACGTCGAGCAGATCGGCGGGGTCGGAGGCCTCCGGCTGCTGGGGCTGGTAGACCTCGTCGCCCAGGTCGGCATCCTTCATGATGAGTCCCTTCCCGATGTCGGGGATCCCGGTCATGCCCACCGTACGACGCGGGAGAAGGGGGAACCGCAGCCCGCTCGCCTTCGAATGTCCCGTACCTCCTCAGGATAGGGGGACCGGCCCCGGACCCGCAGCGCGCGGCCTCGGGCGGGCGGCGACGGCAGGGGTGAGAGACGATGGAGGGTGTGGGCCCACGAGCGCCCCGAAGGGCGGGACCCGAAGGGCGGGAACGGCACCGAGAGCCGCGTGGAGAGGCCGTCCGCAGACGCAGCCGACGGAGAGGCCGTCATGGATTACCCCGAGAGCTACCAACTGGTGTTTCAGTCGTCCGCGGTGGAGGACGACGCGGTGATCGTCCGGCGGACCGCGCAGTCCGGGGCCGGTGGATATCCGGTCTACGAGGACGAGACCGGGATCGTCCGGGCGGAGATCAGCGAGCGCGGAGAGGTGCGGATGCTCGCCAGCGGCGGGCACCAGGTCCTCGGGACGCCGCTGGTGGTGCGCGAACCGGCCCCGTAGAACGGTTGGACGGCGGGGCCGGCCGGCCGTCGTGGCGGCCGGAAAAGGAACAGAGTTCGCGGACCCCTATCACGTGCTCATGTCCGGTGACATCCTGCCGACGCAGGACAATCCGTCTTCAGGCATCAAACACTTGGTCGAAATTTTGCCCCTGGTGGGATGCGCGGGGGAGACACCAGGCACACTCGACCTGTAGGAATCTCGCCACGAAGAGGATCACGCATGATCACGTTGAACAAGGAAGACGGCCCGGCGGATCTGGACGGGGTGACCCACCTGTCCATCGGGGTGTCCTGGGACCCCACGGTCGGCAGCAGTGGCGGGCTGATGGGGAAGCTCCGCCAGAAGAAGGGCACCGACCTCGACCTGATCGCCATCGCGATGCAGGGCGCGGACCCGGTCCGGCTGGCCGGTCTGGACTCCCTGGACCCGCTGGGCAACGGATCGCTGGTGCACAGCGGTGACAACCAGACCGGAAAGGGCGACGGCGACGACGAGACGGTGACCGTCGACTTCGCCCGGGTGCCGACGAACATCACGTCCATCGTCTTCATCGCCGCCGCGTACAAGAAGGGCAGCTCCTTCCAGAACGCGCGCAACATCAGCTTCAAGGTGTACGACGCGACGGGCGGCAGCAGCCAGCAGGTCGCCGACATCTGGCCGAGCCTGCTCAGCAACGACAACGGCTGCGCCGTGGCCAAGGCGCTGCGCGTCGGCGGGAGCTGGAAGCTCGAGGTGATCAACGAGACGGGGAAGATCAAGCAGGGCACCGAGCAGGCCCTGATGCGTTTCGCCGTGAGCAAGTAACCGGCGGGCAGCCGGGGCGTGTTCCTGGAGGACGGCGTTCCCGTCCCGCATGCGCGGTGGTGTTCAGTCCACCCGGCGCGCGCGGGACGGGGACGTCGGGTTTCCGGCCGCCAGCGGTGACCGCGCCAGTTCGACGCAGCCCGCGGTGATCAGGGCCAGGGCCAGCAGCTCCGGGAGCAGCCACCAGCCGGTGTGCAGCTCCTCGCCGAACAGGGTCACCCCGTACAGGACGCTGATCAGGGCGTCGCCCAGCGTCAGGCACGGCTGCACCGCGACCAGCGTGCCCGCCTGGAGCGCGTTCTGGAGAAGGAACAGGGCGCCGACGCCCGCCGCGGCCGTGGCGTAGAGCTGCCAGGACTCGAAGAGCACCACCACCCCGTCGCCGTCACTGAGCCGCGCCATGGCGTCCTTCATCAGGGCGGCGGTGAGCGCGTACCCGCAGGCGGCGGCCAGGCCGAGCAGCGCGGCCCGGGAGTTGCCCCGGGTGGCCCGCGCCCCCGCGATCAGCGCCGCCTCGAAGAGACCGGTGAGGATCAGCGCCGGAACCCACGCCGCCCCGTGCACCGTCTCGCTCCCGCCCCCCGGAGCGGCCGACGCCATGCCGAGGGCCAGCCCGAACGTCACGGCGGCCGCCCCGAGCCAGACGCGCCGGGGCACCCGCACCCGCATCACGAACCCCGCGAGCAGCAGGGTCGCCGGCAGCTCGATCACGAAGATCGGCTGGACCACCGCGATCGGCCCGGTCGCCAGCGCGACGGCCTGGCAGACGGCCGCGACGATCACCAGCGCGATCCCCGCGAGCCACACCTTCTGGCGCAGCAGATGGCCGATCAATGACATCCGCATCGACTCCCGGTCGGGGACATCGAGGGCGGCGCGGCGCTGGAGGACGGAGGCGGACCCGTTGCTGAGCGCGGTCAGGACGGCGAAGAGGACACTGATCACCGGTCCATGATGCGGGCGGCGGGCCGCCGGCGCCCGGTACCCGCGCCCGGCGGCCCGGCGAACACGCGAAGGGCCACGCGAAGCCGCGCCATCAGGACGGAATCCGTCCTGATGGCCGCGTACCGTGCCGCCATGGCCGAGAAGAAGAAGACCTCCGCCCCGGCCCCCGCGGTGCTCTCGCCCCGGGCACTGGGGCGCGCGACGCTGGAACGCCAACTGCTGCTCCGCCGCGCCGGGATGACGGCCGAGGAGGCGATCCGGCACCTCGTCGGCCTCCAGGCGCAGAACCCCCGGCCGCCCTACTTCCAGCTGCTCGCCCGGCTGGAGGGCTTCGACCCGGCCGAACTCGCCGCGCTGATGGAATCGCGCGAAGTCGTCCGCATCGTCACCCTGCGCTCCACCATCCACACCCACACCGCGGATGACGCCCTCACCCTGCGCCCCCTCGTCCAGGAGGCCCGCGACCGGGAGCTGAGGATCTTCCGGAACCGGCTCGTGGGCGTGGATCTGGACCGGCTCCGGGACATCAGCCGGGAGTACGTCGAGGAGGCGCCCCGCACCCCGAAGGAGATCCGCGAGCGGCTGCTCACCGTGTGGCCGGACGCCGATCCGCAGGCCCTGAGCACGGCGGCCCGCTGCGTGCTCCCGCTGGTCCAGGTGACCCCGCGCGGGGTGTGGGGCAGGAGCGGCCGGGTGGCGCTGACCACCGTCGAGCACTGGCTCGCCCGCCCCGCGGAGTCGGTCCCCGCGCCCGACGCCACCGTGCTCCGCTACCTCGGCGCGTTCGGCCCGGCGTCGGTGCGGGACATGCAGTCCTGGGCCGGACTGACCCGGCTGGCGGAGGTCTTCGACCGGCTCCGTCCGCGACTGGCCACCTTCCGGGACGAGAACGGCGTCGAGCTGTTCGACCTGCCCGACGCCCCGCGTCCCGCCGAGGACACCCCCGCCCCGCCGCGCTTCCTGCCCGAGTTCGACAACGTGCTGCTCGGCCACGCGGACCGCACCCGGATCGTCCCGCCCCGGTTCAGGGGGCGCAACGGAGTGGGGAACCAGAGCTACGGGAGCGTGCTGTTCGACGGCTTCCTCGCCGCCCTGTGGCAGCTGGACACCGGCCGGGGCGGCGCACCGGCCACCGTCACCGTGCAGGAGCTGCGCCCGCTCGGTGCGGCCGGGCGCGACGCCGTCACGGAGGAGGCCGTCGCGCTGCTCTCCGTGATGACGGAGGCGGCCACGGACGGCAGCGGCTACGACATCAGGTTCGCCTCGTTCATCGACTTCGGTGAGTGAGGTCAATCAGGTCAATGAGGTCAGTGACATGAATGAGGTGAGTGACGTGATTGAGGGGAGTGCGGTGGGTGAGCATGCGGGCGCAGGCGTGCGCGGACTACGGCAGCAGCCCCGCCCGCCGGGCCGCGACGACCGCCTCCAGCCGGGTGTGCGCACCGAGCTTGCGCATCGCGGAGCGCAGATACCCCTTCACCGTCTCCGGGCGCAGCCCGAGCCGGCCCGCCGCCACCGCGTTCGTCGCACCCGCCGCTACGCAGGCCAGGACGTCGAGCTCGCGTGGCGCCAGCTGCACCTCCGGGGCCTTCGGCACCCGCGCACCGGCCGCGGAGGCGAGCCGCCCGCACACCGCGAGCAGCTCGTCGCGCAGCGCCGGGTCGAGCACCTTCGGTACCAGGGCGCGCAGTTCCCGGTGAGCCGACCTGACGTCCTCCCAGGCCTCCGGGGCGGCCCGCGGATCGGTCACCTCCTCGCGGGTCACGGCGAGCAGCTGCTGCACCTCGTCCCGGACGGCCAGCGCCTGCTCCACGTCGCGGGCCGCCGCCACCGCCGCGTCGAACGTGCGGTCCCCGAGGGTGAGGGGCTCGCGCAGGGCCCCGTACAGCACGCCGCGCACCTTGCGCCGTACGACGACGGGTACCGCGACGACCGAGCGCAGGCCCTCCGCCGCCACGGCCACGTCGTACTCGTGGCTGATGTGGCGCGAGGAGTGGTAGTCGGTCACCGCGCACGGCCGGGACAGGGCGATCGCCTTGCCGCCCAGACCGCTGCCGGCCGAGATCACCAGCCCGCGCAGCGCCGCGGTGTGCGCCCCGTTCAGCTCGGCGATCCTGGCATGGCGGGTGTCGGAGAGCAGCCCGCCGAACGCCACGGGCAGCCCGCTCGTCCGGCGCAGCCGCAACAGCGCGGCCTGCATCTCCACCGCATCGACGGATTCCGGCACGACGCCGCCTCTCTGCCCGGCTCCGGGGGGCGCGGCATCGCCGGCTCGCACCCCCGTACCCCCGTTCGGGGGTAGTGAGACCTGGGTCACTGTTTACATGATGTTAAGTGACCGGTCCGGACCGCAATGAGGAGGGCATATGTCGGCCACCAGTGCGACGGAGACGTTCCGGGCCGCCCGGGACTTTCTGCTGCGACACCGCGAGGACTACAGCGCGGCCTACGAGGGCTTCCGCTGGCCGCGCAGCGACCACTTCAACTGGGCGCTGGACTGGTTCGACGTCATCGCCCGGGACAACGACCGCACCGCCCTGCACATCGTGGAGGAGGACGGCGGGCGTACCGAGATGTCCTTCGCCAGGATGTCCGCCCGCTCCAACCAGGCCGCGAACTGGCTGCGCGCCCAGGGCGTCCGCGAGGGCGACCGCATCCTCGTCATGCTCGGCAACCAGGTGGAGCTGTGGGAGACCGCGCTCGCCGCGATGAAGCTGCGCGCCGTCGTCATCCCCGCGACCCCGCTGCTGGGCCCGGCCGACCTGCGCGACCGGGTCGAGCGCGGCCGGGTCCGCCACGTGCTGGTCCGGGACGCCGACACCGCCAAGTTCGACGAGGTGCCCGGCCGCTACGGCCGGATCGTCGTCGGCGCGGACACCGAGGGCTGGCTCTCGTACACCGGGGCTGACCAGCAGCCGGAGACCTTCACGGCGGACCGGGAGACCGACGCCGACGAACCGCTGATGCTCTACTTCACCTCGGGCACGACCGCCAGCCCCAAGCTCGTCGAGCACACCCATGTGTCCTACCCCGTGGGCCATCTCTCGACGATGTACTGGATCGGGCTCAAGCCCGGCGACGTCCACCTCAACATCTCCTCGCCCGGCTGGGCCAAGCACGCCTGGTCCAACCTCTTCGCGCCGTGGACCGCAGAGGCGACCGTCTTCATCTTCAACTACACCCGCTTCGACGCGGCCCGGCTGATGGCCGAGATGGACCGCTCGCAGATCACCAGCTTCTGCGCGCCGCCCACCGTCTGGCGGATGCTCATCCAGGCCGACCTCTCCCAGCTGAAGACCCCGCCCCGCGAGGTCGTCGCGGCGGGCGAACCGCTCAACCCGGAGGTCATCGAGTCGGTCCGGCGCGCGTGGGGCGTCACCATCCGGGACGGATTCGGTCAGACGGAGACGGCCGTCCAGGTCGCCAACACCCCCGGCCAGAAGCTGAAGGCCGGCTCGATGGGGCGCCCGAGCCCCGGCTTCGAGGTGGTGCTCCTGGACCCGGTCAGCGGGGAGCCCGGCGCCGTCGAGGGAGAGATCTCCCTCGATCTCTCCGCCCACCCGGTCGGCCTGATGACCGGCTACCACGGCGACCCGGACCGCACCGCCGAGGCCATGGCGGGCGGCTACTACCGGACCGGGGACATCGGCTCCCGCGACGAGGACGGCTACATCACCTACGTCGGCCGCGCGGACGACGTCTTCAAGGCCTCCGACTACAAGATCTCGCCGTTCGAGCTGGAGAGCGCCCTGCTGGAGCACGAGGCCGTCGCGGAGGCGGCGGTCGTACCGGCCCCCGACCCGCTCCGGCTCGCCGTCCCGAAGGCGTACGTCGTCCTCGCCGAGGGCTGGGAGCCGGGCCCCGACACGGCCAAGGTGCTCTTCGCCCACTCGCGCGCGGTCCTCGCCCCGTACAAGCGGATCCGCCGGCTGGAGTTCGCCGAGCTGCCCAAGACCGTCTCCGGCAAGATCCGCCGGATCGAACTGCGTGAGGCCACGGCCCGGGGCACCGGCGCCGAGTACGCCGAGGGGGACCTGGCATGACCGAGCCGTCCTACGCCCACGGCACCGGCGCCACCGCCCTGCTGGGCGACACCATCGGACGCGGCCTCGACCGGACGATCGAGGCGTACGGCGAGCGCGAGGCGCTGGTCGACGTGGTCTCAGGGCGGCGCTGGACCTACGCCGAATTCGGCAGGGACGTCGAGGAGCTGGCCCGCGCGCTGATGGCGTCGGGGGTGGCCAAGGGCGACCGGGTCGGCATCTGGGCGCTCAACTGCCCCGAGTGGGTGCTCGTCCAGTACGCCACCGCCCGCATCGGCGCCGTCATGGTCAACATCAACCCCGCGTACCGGGCGCACGAGCTGGAGTACGTGCTGAAACAGGCCGGCGTCTCGCTCCTGGCCGCGACGCTCTCGCACCGCACCAGCGACTACCGCGCGCTGGTCGAGGAGGTCCGGGCGAACTGCCCCGCGCTGCGCGCCGTGCACTACATCGGCGACCCCAGCTGGGAGGAGCTGACGGCGGCCGCCGGATCAGTGACACCGGAAGAACTCGCCGCGCGTGAGGCCGAGTTGTCCTGCGACGACCCGATCAACATCCAGTACACCTCCGGCACCACGGGCTTCCCCAAGGGGGCCACCCTCTCCCATCACAACATCCTCAACAACGGTTACTTCGTGGGGGAGCTGGTCGCCTACACCGAACAGGACCGGGTCTGCCTGCCGGTGCCCTTCTACCACTGCTTCGGCATGGTCATGGGCAACCTCGGCGCCACCTCGCACGGCGCCTGCATCGTGATCCCGGCCCCCGCCTTCGAGCCCGCCGCCGTGCTCGCCGCGGTCCAGCAGGAGCGCTGCACCTCGCTCTACGGCGTCCCCACGATGTTCATCGCGGAGCTCAACCTCCCCGGCTTCGCCTCGTACGACCTCTCCTCGCTTCGCACCGGCATCATGGCCGGATCACCCTGCCCGGTCGAGGTGATGAAGCGGGTCGTCGCGGAGATGCACATGGACGAGGTGTCCATCTGCTACGGGATGACGGAGACCTCACCGGTCTCCCTGCAGACCCGCCGCGACGACGACCTGGAGCGCCGCACCGGCACCGTCGGCCGCGTGATGCCGCACATCGAGGTCAAGGTCATCGACCCGGCGACGGGCGTGACGCTGGAACGCGGTGTCTCGGGTGAACTCTGCACCCGGGGCTACAGCGTGATGCTCGGCTACTGGGAGCAGCCCGAGCGGACCGCCGAAGTGATCGACGCGGGGCGCTGGATGCACACGGGGGACCTCGCGGTGATGCGCGAGGACGGCTACGTGCAGATCGTCGGCCGGATCAAGGACATGATCATCCGCGGCGGCGAGAACGTCTATCCGCGCGAGATCGAGGAATTCCTCTACGGACACCCGAAGATCGCGGATGTGCAGGTCGTGGGGGTGCCGGACGAGCGGTACGGCGAGGAGATCCTGGCCTGCGTCATCCCCGTGGACCCGGCGGACCCGCCGGCCCTGGAGGAGGTGGCGGCGTTCTGCCGCGGACAGCTGGCGCACTACAAGGTGCCGCGACTGCTGGAGATCCTCGAATCCTTCCCGATGACGGTCAGCGGGAAGGTCCGGAAGATCGAACTACGGGAGAACTACGGCCGGTAGGGACCGGGCGCCGTCAGGCGGCTTCGATGATGTCGCCCGTGGCGGCGGCCCGGGTGGCGGCGGCCCACTCGATCAGGAGCACCTCGTACGCGGCGGACTCCACGGAGGACCAGTCCTGCCCGGCGCGGGCGTCGACCAGTGCGCGGATCGCCTCGTTCGCCTCGACGGCGGCGGGGTGGGCCGGCTGGGCGAGGTGTGCGGGCTGCGGGGCGTACGCCGGCGCATTCGGTGGAGAGTGCCGTGGAGTTAAGGCCATGCGCCCCACTGTAAGGCCCCCCGCCGACAACCTGCCGAACATCTGTGGCCCCTGGCTCGAACGTGACCGATAGCACTCACTGTGGCCGGTTGATTTCTGTGAGGTGCGGCACGTCGCGGCGCATACAGACCCGCGGCCACCGGTCGAGTCCGTGCTCCGCCTCCTCGGCCCGGATCTTGCGCAGCCCGTCGGTGAGTTCCGTCTCCGTCAGCACGCGGAAGCCGAGCCGGGCGTAGTACGGCGCGTTCCACGGGACGTGGGAGAACGTGGTGAGGGTGAGCGCGGCCAGGCCCTCGGCCGCCGCCCAGCGGTCCGTATGGCCGATGAGGCCGCTGCCCAGTCCGCGCCGGGCGGCCGCCGGGTGGACCGAGACCTGCTCGATGTGGGCGGCGCCGTCGACCGGATCCGCGACGAGATAGGCCAGCGGCCGGTCGTCGGCGCCGACGGTCACCCAGGCCCGGCCGGCCCGGCGGTAGTCGTCCAGCACGTCCAGGGACGGCGGCTCGTCGTCGGCCACGCCGGACATGCCGACGGCGCGGAAGGGCTCTCCCGCGGCACGCTCGATGTCCTGAAGCAGCGGGAGATCCGGGCGGCGGGCAGGGCGGATGCGCATACTCCAGTATGGAGTGATCCGCCCGCCGAGCGGTACGGGGCGGCGCTCAGGCGCCCGTGCTGACGAGTTCGTCCGCGGGGCTGTTCACCGGCTGCGGGGTCCCGGTGAGGTCCATGACGAAGAGCGGGATGGCCAGCCCGTCCGCGCGCTCCCTGGCGTCCGGCGCGTACCCGGCGAGCGAGAAGAACACCGCGGAGACCGAGGTGCTCAGCGCGTTGAGCCACAGGCATTCGACATCACGCAGCGCGGTCGTCCTGGTGGTGGAGTCGACCTGGGCGATCAGCCCCGCCGCCCGCAGGTCGATCCGGGACGAGGGGCGTTCGGCGGGCTGGACGACCTCGTGGTAGCCGAGCCACTTCAGGTACAGCGCGGCGGCGCCGACCGCGTCGCGCGCGGTACGGATCGTCAGCGGCCGGAACGCGGGTCTGGGGGCCGAGGCCGTACGCGGCAGCGGGATGTGGGACGGCCGCACCGGCGGGTCGCCCGGGTGGGGGCCGCCGTCCGGCGTGCGGCCCAGGGACGCCACCGGGCGGACCGGGATCCGCAGCACCGCACCGCACGGGCAGCACAGCTCGGGCTGCGGCCACTGGTCGTGCCGCCCGCAGGCGCGGCAGCGCACCGTCACCCAGTCGTCGTTCCAGGTGCGGTGGGTGATCGCCGTGACGGCGGCGCCGCGCAGCAGCGGCGGGGCGGTCGGGGCGCCGCACGGACAGGGGTAGGCGGCCGTGACGTACACGTGGTCGCGGCGGCAGTCCGGGCACCGTACCGGCACTGACTCCACCCGTGGCCTCCCGTCGCCGCACGGACCGCGGGCGGCCCGGATTCCGGGCCGACTCCGCTCCGTACCCCCATGCTCCACCAAGAGCGAGGTCCGGGGGAGGGAGTTGAGCCACTTCGGCCAAACGCTTCCGCAGGACCGCGCCGGGCCGCCTCCCTTGACGGCTGTCCGGGCGCGCTTTAGATTTGCTTCCGTATAGCAGAATCAAACTTCCGTAATACGGAATTGGTGCTCTCAGGTGGCGCGACAGAGCCCGACTCCACCCAGGTCCGAGCAGGAGCACTCAATGCCTCGAATGACCGCTGCCCGAGCGGCAGTTGAGATCCTCAAGCGCGAAGGCGTCAGCAACGCGTTCGGTGTGCCGGGCGCGGCGATCAACCCCTTCTACGCGGCCCTCAAGGCCTCCGGCGGGGTTCATCACACGCTCGCCCGCCACGTCGAGGGCGCCTCCCACATGGCGGAGGGCTACACCCGGGCCCGCCCGGGGAACATCGGCGTCTGCATCGGTACGTCGGGACCCGCCGGCACCGACATGATCACCGGCCTCTACTCCGCCATCGCCGACTCGATCCCGATCCTGTGCATCACCGGCCAGGCCCCGACCGCCGTCCTCCACAAGGAGGACTTCCAGGCCGTCGACATCGCCTCGATCGCGAAGCCGGTCACCAAGGCCGCCACCACCGTCCTGGAGGCCGCGCAGGTCCCCGGCGTCTTCCAGCAGGCCTTCCACCTGATGCGCACCGGCCGGCCCGGCCCGGTCCTCATCGACCTGCCGATCGACGTGCAGCTCACCGAGATCGAGTTCGACCCCGACCTCTACGAGCCGCTGCCGGTGCACAAGCCCGCCGCGAGCCGCAAGCAGATCGAGCGCGCGCTGGAGATGCTGAACGACTCCGAGCGCCCGCTGCTCGTCGCGGGCGGCGGCATCATCAACGCCGACGCGTCCGAACTCCTGGTGGAGTTCGCCGAACTGACCGGCGTCCCGGTCGTCCCGACCCTGATGGGCTGGGGCATCCTGCCCGACGACCACGAGCTGAACGCCGGCATGGTCGGCCTCCAGACCTCGCACCGCTACGGCAACGCGAACTTCCTGGAGTCCGACTTCGTCCTCGGCATCGGCAACCGCTGGGCCAACCGCCACACCGGCAAGCTGGACGTCTACACGCAGGGCCGCAAGTTCGTCCACGTCGACATCGAGCCCACCCAGCTGGGCAAGATCTTCGCCCCCGACCTCGGGATCGCCTCCGACGCCAAGGCGGCGCTGGAGCTGTTCGTCGAGGTGGCGCGCGAGCTGAAGTCGGCCGGCAAGCTGAAGGACCGCTCGCAGTGGGCCGCGTCCACGCAGGAGCGCCGTGCGACCCTCCAGCGCCGTACGCACTTCGACAACGTGCCGCTGAAGCCGCAGCGGGTGTACGAGGAGATGAACCGGGCCTTCGGCCCCGACACCCGGTACGTCACCACCATCGGCCTCTCCCAGATCGCGGGCGCGCAGATGCTGCACGTCTACCGGCCGCGCCACTGGATCAACTGCGGCCAGGCCGGCCCGCTCGGCTGGACGATCCCGGCCGCCCTGGGCGTCGCGACGGCCGACCCCGAGGGCTCCGTCGTGGCGCTCTCCGGCGACTACGACTTCCAGTTCATGCTGGAGGAGCTCGCGGTCGGCGCGCAGCACAACATCCCCTACGTGCACGTCCTGGTGAACAACTCCTACCTGGGGCTGATCCGCCAGGCGCAGCGCAACTTCGACATCGACTTCCAGGTCAACCTGGAGTTCGAGAACATCAACTCGCCCGAGCTGGGCGCCTACGGCGTGGACCACGTCAAGGTCGTCGAGGGCCTCGGCTGCAAGGCGATCCGCGTCACCGAGCCGGACCAGCTGCTGCCGGCCTTCGAGGAGGCCAAGAAGCTGGCGGCGGAGTTCCGGGTGCCGGTCGTCGTCGAGGCGATCCTGGAGCGGATCACGAACATCTCGATGAGCGGCACGGACATCGCCTCGGTCAACGAGTTCGAGGACGTGGCGTCGGAGCCGGGCCACGCGCCTACGGCAATCCGGCCGTTCGCGCAGGCGTGATCCTGTAGGGCCTGCGGCACCGTCCCCGAAGAGCACCTACGGAGATCCGTAGGTGCTCTTCGGGCTTGCACTCCGTAAGGATTCGAACCTGCGACACCCGCTTCAGGAGCTTCGACTTCACATCGCTCGTGCAGCAGGTTGGAAGCGGTGCCTGTTCGGGCGTCCCGACGGGTCATACCCAGGTCCGACCCCGCAGTTCAGCTCCTGGTCCGACGCCCTGCGGGGACGGCGCAGGCATCGTCGTCAACATGACGAACCCGACGACATCCATGGCCACGGCGGTCGCAACGACCGGCGCCCGACTACGTGCCGCGCTGCCTGTGGAGCGGTTGGAGGGGACCGGCTTCCCCGGGCGTTGGGTGGGTGGCACCGCCATGGTGCTCGGCCCGCTCCTGATGCTGACCGGCGCGTTGTTGCGGGCCCGCTTCCACTTTTTCTACCCCGACCAACTCGCGGCGTACGAGCGGCACCCCACCCTGATGGCCACCGCGTACAGCCTCTTTGCCGCGGGCAGTCTGCTGCTCTGGCCCGCCGTGGCCGTTGTGGCCGCACGGATCGGGTCCCGCAGTGCCGGATGGGGGCTGTGGGGCGGGGTGTTGGTCATGCTGGGACTGTTCGCCCGCGCCTTTCACGCGGGCGTGGACCATCTGGCCTTTCAGCTGGTGCGTTCCCAGGGAGTCGGGCCCGCCACCGAAGCGGTCTCTGCCGGCTACGGGGCCTTTCATGTCTTCGCCACGCTGAACCTCGCCATCCTCGCCGGGTGGGTGGTCCTCGCGCTGGGCTCCTGGCGCACCCGGGTGCTCGGCCCGGTCCGCGCTGCCGCACTCGGCCTCACCTCGGCACTGCCCCTCGGGGTGCTGAAGGGAACCACCCCTGTGTCGCTGGTGGCCCTGACCGGACTGTGCGCGGCACTGGTGCCGCTGGGCGTGGCGCTGCTGCGTGAAGCGCCCCGTCCCGGCCGGGCGGCGGTGCTGCGCTGGGTGCCGCTGACCCTGGTGACGCTCGGGCTGATGGTGCTGCTGGGACAGGCCGGTTGAGTGGACGCGTACAGGTACGGTCGGGTCATGAAGCCCAAGGGGCAGCGCCATCTCTACGCCCTCGACGTCAGCGCGGCCCTGGCCCTGACCACCGTGTACGTCGGCTTCGCCCGGCTCACCGCCGACGACGGCCAGCCCGTCTACACCGGACCGGTCTGGCTGGGCTGGCTGATTGCCGCCACGGTCGGCCTGCCGATCGCCGTACGCCGTCGTTGGCCGCTCGCGGTCCTGGCGTCCGTGCTGGCCTCCCTGTCCGCGGCATCGCTCCTCGACATCCCCCGTGAGCCCTACGTCGCCGCCGGGCTTGCGGCCTACCTCGTCGGACTGGCCGAGCCCGCCCGCAGGTCCGTGCTCGCACTCGCGGTGACGCTGCCGGTGGCGTGCGGTGCCGTCTATCTCGGCGAGGCGGTGGTGACTCCCGCCGAGGACTGGCGGGGCGCCGTCGGGGTGGCCGGGCTCGTGCTCCTGGTGATCGGCGGGGCCTGGGGCGCGGGGTTCACCGTGCGCGGCCGCCGGTCCGAGGCTGCCCGGGAACAGCGGCGCCGGTCGGAGCACGCACTGGACGAGGAGCGTCTGAGGATCGCCCGTGAGGTGCACGACATCGTCTCGCACAACCTGAGCCTGATCGCCGTCAAGGCGGGTGTCGCCGGGCATGTGGCGGAGGCCGACCCGAGGGAGGCGCGGGCCGCCCTCAAGGTCATCGAGGAGACAAGCCGTTCCGCACTGGCCGAGATGCGGCGCACGCTCGGTGTGCTGCGTATCGAGGGCGCGCCGCTGGGCCCCGTACCGGATCTCGACGGCCTCGGCCCGCTCGCCGCACAGGCACACCGGGCCGGGGTGGATGTCGACCTGACGGTGCGCGCCACGGAGGGCCTGACCGAGGGAACGCGGCTGACCATCTACCGGATCGTCCAGGAGGCCCTCACCAACGCGGTCCGGCACGCCGCCCCGACCCGCTGCCAGGTCACGGTCGAGGCGGACGCGCGCGAGATACGCATCGACATCACGGACGAGGGGCCACCGTCCGCACGCGGGCAGGCCGACCGCGAACTGTCGCGCGGGCATGGCCTCTTGGGCATGCGGGAGCGGGCGATGATGTACGGCGGCAGCTGCGAGGCGGGGCCTCGGCCGGAAGGCGGCTTCGCGGTGTCCGTCCGCCTGCCCGCCGAAGGGAACCGATGACCATGACCGACGTGACCCCGGTCCGGGTACTGATCGTCGACGACCAGGCGATGGTGCGCGGCAGCTTCCGGGTCCTCGTCGACCACACGCCCGGCATGACGGCCGTGGGCGAGGCCGCGAACGGAGCGGAGGCCGTCGAACTCGCCCGCCGCGAGAGGCCGGACGTCGTGCTGATGGACGTACGCATGCCGGGCCTCGACGGCATTGAGGCGACCCGGCGGATCTGCTCGGACCCGGTCCTGTCCGGCGTCCGCGTCCTCATCCTCACCACCTTCGACCTGGACGAGTACGTCTACGCCGCCCTGCGCGCCGGTGCCGCGGGATTTCTGCTCAAGGACACCCCGCCGGCCGAGGTCCTCACCGCCATCGGAGTCGTCGCCGCGGGCGAGGCACTCCTCGCCCCCTCGGTGACCCGCCGCCTGATCGCGGAGTTCGCCCGCCGTCCCGAGCCCGCGCGCCCGCCCAGCCGCTCGCTGGACGGGATCACCGACCGGGAGTTGGAGGTGCTCGGTCTGATCGCGCGGGGGCTGTCCAACACAGAGATCGCAGAGCACCTCCATCTGAGCCTCGCCACGGTCAAGACCCATATCGGGCGGCTACTCGCCAAGCTGCGTTCGCGGGACCGCGCCCAGCTCGTGATCGTCGCCTACGAGACCGGGCTTGTGGGCGAGCGCCGGCGTGGAGTGTGAGATGCGCAGGGCGGACGGCCCTCCGAGGGCTCGGTACCGGTCGGGCCCACTCATTTTCCTGATCATGGCGCCTGTTGCGTTGCTCATCTGGGTTCGATGCCAACTGTGCCGAGCCGAGGTAGTTGGCTGCCTGGCACCGTCCTCGTTCCTCTATGCCAAGATTCGGGGGTGGAGATCACTGACATCACGCGTGCGATCTCGGCTGCGACTTCGATCGCCGCATCGCTCGACTTGCCGGCCAACGACGCAGTCGTTCTGCATAACTCGAACAAGCTGGCACTGCGGCTGACGCCGTGCGACGTCTTTGCCCGGGTCGCCTTTGTGGGACAAGAGGTTGCGCAGTTCGAAGTCGATCTCGCCCAGCGGCTCGTCGAGGTCGCATGCCCGGTGTGCCCCTTGGAGCCGCGGGTGGACCCTCGTGTGTACACGCGCGACGGCTTCGCAGTGACGCTGTGGACCTACTACGAGCCCGTGACACCTCATACCTCACCGGTCGACTACGCCAAGGCGCTGGAGCAGCTGCACGTCGGCATGCGCAAGGTCGACGTGCCGAGCCCGAGGTTCACGGACCGGATCACGGAGGCGGAAGAAGTTGTCGCCGACCCGGATCGCTCACCGGAGCTCGCCCACACGGACCGCGTGTTCCTGGGCGGCAGGCTGGCAAGCCTGCGACGAGCGATCGACGACCGCGGCGCCGCGGAGCAGCTGCTCCACGGCGAGCCGCATCCGGGCAATGTGCTCAGCACGAAGAACGGCTCGTTGTTCATCGACCTTGAGACGTGTTGCCGTGGTCCCGTCGAGTTCGACCTCGCCCATGTTCCCGAGGCGGTCTGCGAGCACTACCCGAGCGTTGACCACGGATTGCTGGACGAGTGCCGACAGCTCGTTATCGCGATGGTCGCCGCATGGCGTTGGGAGCTTGGCGACCAGTTTCCGAATGGGAGGCGGTTCGGCGAGGAACTCCTGCGCTTGCTGCGCGAGGGGCCTCCTTGGCCGACGCTCGACACAGTGACCAGGCGACTGGAAGGTCCCTAGTCATCACCGCATGGCGGGACCGTGGCCGTTCGCTGAACCCGGTCGAGCGCACCGGGTCGACCCTGCCCGGATGAAGTCGTGCGATGCCATCGTCCTCTGCCCCCGAGCTGCCTTCGCCAACGACCACACGACAGACATCCGCATGGCCGGCCTCATCGCCAATGGGGCGACGATCCGGCACCTCGCCCAGGAACTGGCCGGGTTCACCGGACCGGTCGTCGTGGTGACCAATCCCGTGGACGTCATGACCCGTTTGCACGCGGAGGCGTCCGGCAGCACACGGGTGTGGGGGATCGGCTCAAGTACCGACACCGCCCGCTACGGACTCATCCTGGCCCGGACGACGGGGGTGCCGACCCGGGCCGTGCACGGGCATGTGATCGGCGAGCACGGAGACCTGGCGGTTATCCGCGCCTCCTCCACCACGGTCAACGGTCGGGCTGCCCGCATCCCCGTCCAGGCGATCCGGGCCGAGATGGCCGCCCGGCCCGGCCGTATCGCCGCCGGTATCGGCCGGGTCCGTTCCGGTCCCGCCGCTGCCACCGTGGCCGCGCTCGCCCGTGCTCTGGACGTCACGGACGGCGTCATCGAACTGTCAGCCCCGAGGGACGGCACGTATCTCGGAATGCCGTTGCACTTCACCTCCGGGCACCCCACCGTGTGTCTCCCGCGCTTGGGCGCCGAAGAGCAACGCGAACTCGCTGAGGCAGAGGTCGAGTTGCAGGCCGCCTACTACCACCTCTGCTCCACACTCAAGGAGATGCCGGTTTCATGACTTTCGCGACCCGTATCACGACGGCGGACAGGCAATCGGTCACCGTCGTCAGCCAGACCTCGGCCATCACCGACTGGGTCAGCCGGTACCTGGGCCTGTGGTGGACGGCTGCGAACGTTGACCCGTGCACTGCGATCGGTCCGGTGATCCGTGCCGACGTCGACGAGGAACAGCACACCGAGCTCGGAGCCCGCGTGCTGACCGGGCGACCGGAACCAGCGCGGCGGCCATCGGCTTCGGCCTGCTCGACGCCCTCGGCTGGTACGAGCCCGTACGCGGCCGGGTCCGGGCCGGTGAACTGATGCATCCCACCCAGAAGCAGGCGGTGACCGACGCGCTTCTCGCCGGTGACCGCACCCCGCTGTGGAAGAGGTCGGGAGCGGAGATGAAGCCGCAGTTCTTCCCCGATCAGCTGGAAATCTGGCTCGGGCTGACACCGGCCACCGAAGGGCACGCGGTCGGAATCCTCTTCCCGGAAATCGCTCCGGAGGCCGAACCAGCACTGACCACGGCGGCCCGGGGCGTGACCGATGCCGACTTCTTCAGCTCTGCCACAGAGGACCGGTACCCGGACGTCTTCGGGCTCCTGCCCTCCGAAACCTCGACAGAGGATCTCGTCAGTCGCCTAACCCGGCTACCCCACCAGTCGCTCACCATGAACCACGATCCCGAGGCAAGCACCGCCGTGCTGCTGGAGGCCACGAGGTCCGTCCTCTGATCCCGAAAAGGGCGTGGAGCACGGGACCGTAATCCGTACTCCACGCCCTGGTTCAGGGAGTGACAGGGGCCGCGGCGGGCGTGTGACGGGGGCGGGGAGTTCCGGCTCCTTCAGGTCAGGAGACGGGACCCCCACCCGCACCACCGCACTGGCGTCGCACATCCGCCGCGGCCCCGGGGGCGTCTGGCGGATCCCCGCGGCGTCGCGGCGGGTATCCGCCAGGCACCCCCGTCCTGCCCGCGCCCCGCGCAACCCCTCATCCGGGCGGGCGCGACGACGCGAGCAGGGCTTGGGGCCCAACGAGAGGGCTTAGTCCTCGCGGAGGGCGCGGACGGCCTCCTCCACGCGCTTGCCGTAGTCGGCGTCCGCGGCGTGGAAGTGGGCGAGGTTCTTCTCGATCACGTCGTCGCGCGTGACCTGGGACAGGCCGCCCGCGATGTTGGCGATCAGCCGGCCCTTCTCGTCGTCCGACATCAGCCGGTACAGCTCGCCCGCCTGGAAGAAGTCGTCGTCCTTGTTGTGGGCGGGCGCCTCGTGGGTGCCGGTCCAGCCCTGGACGGCCATCGGCGCGGAGAACGCGGAGTCCGTCTGGGCCGGGCCCGCGTACGAGTTGGGCTCGTAGTTCTTGTCGTGCCGCGCGCCGTGACGCGTGGCGTGCAGCCCGTCGCGGCCGTAGTTGTCGACGACGGCGGTGCGCGGGGCGTTCACCGGCAGCTGGGTGTGGTTGACGCCGAGGCGGTAGCGGTGCGCGTCCGCGTAGGCGAACAGGCGGCCCTGGAGCATCTTGTCCGGGGAGGGACCGATGCCGGGCACGAAGTTGTTCGGGGAGAACGCGGCCTGCTCGACCTCCGCGAAGACGTTGTCCGGGTTGCGGTCCAGCACGAGCCGGCCCACCCGCTGGAGCGGGTAGTCGCTGTGCGGCCACACCTTGGTCAGGTCGAACGGGTTGAACCGGTAGTCCGCGGCGTCGGCGGCCGGCATCACCTGTACGTGCAGGGTCCAGGACGGGTTCATGCCGCGCTCGATCGCCTGCAGCAGGTCGGTCTGGTGCGAGGAGGCGTCCTTGCCGACGAGCTCGGCGGCCTGGTCCGCGGAGAGCGAACGCACGCCCTGGTTGGTCTTGAAGTGGTACTTGACGAAGAAGGCCTCGCCCGCGGCGTTCGTCCACTGGTAGGTGTGCGAGCCGTAGCCGTTCATGTGGCGGTACGAGGCGGGGATGCCCCGGTCGCCCATCAGCCAGGTCACCTGGTGCGTCGCCTCGGGGGCGTGCGCCCAGAAGTCCCATACGTTGTCCGGCTCCTGACGGCCCGTGAACGGGTCGCGCTTCTGGGAGTGGATGAAGTCGGGGAACTTGATCGGGTCCTTGATGAAGAACACCGGGGTGTTGTTGCCGACCAGGTCGTAATTGCCCTCGTCCGTATAGAACTTGAGGGCGAAACCGCGCGGGTCGCGTACCGCGTCCGCGCCGCCGAGCGAGTCTGCGACCGTGGAGAAGCGGATGAACGTCTCGGTGCGCTTGCCCACCTCGGAGAGGAAGTCGGCGCGGGTGAAGCCGGTGACGTCGTCGGTCACCTCGAAGTAGCCGTACGCGCCGGAGCCGCGGGCGTGCACCACGCGCTCCGGGATGCGCTCCCGGTTGAAGCGGGCGAGCTTCTCCAGGAGGTGACCGTCCTGGAGGAGGATCGGGCCACCGACGCCGGCGGTGGCGGAGTTCTGGTTGTCGGCGACCGGGGCGCCTGACTCGGTCGTAAGCACACGCTGCGTCATGGTGTCGGGGCGACCTTCCGTACGGGGAGCTGCTGAACTGCGACGTCCCTGGGGCGGGGGCGTGTCCACAAAGTCTCGTCTGGCCGGCGGTGTCTGGCACGCGCTCTCGCGGCGTTGCCGAAGTGCCCGAGTAGCTCCGCTACAAGGGCACTCCGGCGCCTTGCGAGAGCACGCACCAGACACCGCCGGCCCCGCCCTCCGGGCGGACGACGACACTTTGCGGACACGCCCCCGGAGCGTAAGTACGCTCCGAACCCGTCGTCAACAGTTTGTTGAAATTCATGGTGAGGAGGTGTTCCGGGCGGCGCCGGCGCCTGGGCGCGACAGGACAGGTGTCAGCGCCTGCGCCGCCCGGAAGTCTGTGGGCCGGGGGAGAAGGTCACCCGGCGGGTGGTGCCGGCCGGACCCGCGCGGGGTCCGGCCGCATCGGATCAGTCCTGGACGGGCTGACCGGAGAGGCGCTCGACCGAGCGCAGCAGCGCCGAGTGGTCCAGGCCGCCGTCGCCCTGCGCGCGCAGCGAGGCGACGAGCTGGGCGACGACTCCGCCGACCGGCAGCGCGGCACCCACATTGCGGGCGGCGTCCGTGACGATGCCCATGTCCTTGTGGTGCAGGTCGATCCGGAAGCCGGGGGCGAAGTCCCGGTTCAGGAAGTTGGCCTTCTTGCGGGTCAGCACGGTCGAGCCGGCCAGTCCGCCGTTGAGGACGTCGAGCGCGGCGGCGAGGTCGACCCCGGACTTCTCCAGGAAGACGACGGCCTCGGCGCAGGCCTGGATGTTGACCGCGACGATCAGCTGGTTGGCGGCCTTCACCGTCTGGCCGGAGCCGTGCGGACCGCAGAGCACGATGGTCTTGCCCAGTGCGTCCAGCACCGGCTTGGCGGTGTCGAAGTCGGCCTGCTCGCCGCCCACCATGATGGACAGCACGGCCTCGATCGCACCGGCCTCGCCGCCGGAGACGGGGGCGTCCAGGACCCGGATGCCCTTCTCGGTGGCGTTCTTCGCGAGGTCCACGGAGGTCTGCGGGGTGATCGAGGACATGTCGATCAGCAGCGCGCCGCGCTTGGCGTTCTCCAGGATGCCGTCGGGACCGTACGCGATGGCCTCGACCTGCGGGGAGGCGGGCACCATCGTGATGACCACGTCCGCGTCCTTGACCGCCTCGGCGATCGAGGACGCGCCGGTGCCGCCGGCCGCCGCCAGCCGGTCGACCTTGTCCTGCTCCAGGGTGTAACCGGTGACGTCGTAACCGGCCTTGATCAGGTTCTCGGACATGGGCGAACCCATGATGCCGAGCCCGATCCACGCAACCTTGGGGAGGTTGTTGCTCATGAGGGTGCCTTCCGATAAACGTGTGTACGAGTGACGGTCCGCCGCTACCGGCGGGCGGGCCTCGCGGTGGCCGGGAGCCACTCGACGGACTCGGCGCTCGGCCGGTCGCCCGGCTTGTACTCCAGGCCGACCCAGCCGTCGTAACCGGCCTTCGTCAGCTCGTCCAGGAGCTGCTCCAGGGGGAGCGCGCCGGTGCCGGGCGCGCCGCGCCCCGGGTTGTCCGCGATCTGGACGTGACCGGTCTTGCCGGCGTACGCGGTGATGACCTCGCTGAGGTCCTCGCCGTTCATCGACAGGTGGTACAGGTCCATCAGGAACTTCGCGTTGCCGAGGCCCGTCGCCGCGTTGATCCGGTCGACGACCTCGATCCCGGCCGGTGCGCTGACCAGCGGGTAGCGCGGCGACTCCGGCGCGTTCAGGGTCTCGATCAGCAGGATCGCCCCGATCCGGTCCGCCGCACGGGCGGCGAGGACCAGGTTCTCCAGGGCGAGTTCGTCCTGGACGCCGGGGTCCACGCCGTCGATCCGGTTGCCGTAGAGCGCGTTGAGCGCCTTGCAGCCGACCGAGGCGGCGAAGTCGGCCGCCACCTCGATGTTGGCGCGGAAGCGGTCCGACTCCGTGCCGGGCACGGAGAGCGCGCCGCGGTCGGGGCCGGGCAGCTGTCCGGCGTAGAAGTTCAGCCCCACCAGCTCGGTGCCCGCTTCGCCGAGCGCCTTCTTGAGGGCGTCGAGTTCGGCCTGCGGAGGGGTGGGGGTCTCGATCCAGGGCCACCACAGCTCGACCGCCGTGAAGCCCGCCGCGGCGGCTGCCGCGGGACGCTCCAGGAGCGGGAGTTCCGTGAAGAGGATCGAAAGGTTTACATCGAAGCGCTGGTCCGGGTAGCCCATGAGGGTTTCGGCGCTCCTTCCGTATTGCGGAAGTTAGTTTCTGCTTAACGGAAGATTGCCCGGAGGGCGGGCGGGCTGTCAAGGGGGTGCCCGGAATTCGGGCCCGTCAGGTGCTGCTCCCCGCTGTCGCGCATCGTCGCGCCGGGCCGTTCCAGGCAGGCCGGGCGACATCGGATGCCGTACGCGCCCGCGTCGAACGTTCCGCACCGCTGCGGCGTCGTAGGGGAAACGGGTGAGGAGAGGCGGGAGGGGAGGGCGTGTTGCTACGCATGAGGACGAGCCGCGGCCGGGGGACGGGCCGCGGTGCCGATGATCCGCTGGACGCGGCCCAGGAGCGCCGGGTGCGGGCCGTACTCGCACTCGGCGGAGTGCCGCAGGCGGACCTGCCGGACGGAGTGCAGCAGGTCCGCCTGCGGCTGTTGGAGCGGGCGGCGAGCGGCCGGGAGGCGCCGGACAACGTCTCCGCGTGGGCCGCGGTCGTCGCCTCCAACCTCGCCATGGACTGGCACCGCGCCAAGCACCGTCAAGAACGCCTCGGCGAGCGGCTGGCCTCGCTGCGGCAGGGGGAGACCTCCTCCGGCGAGGACACCCGGGTCATTTCGCTCGCCGTCGCCCAGGGCCTGGACGAACTGCCCGAGACACAGCGGCAGGTCCTCGTGCTGCGCTTCTACGCCGACCTGCCCGTCCGGGTGATCGCCCAGCAACTCGGCATCCCCGAGGGCACGGTCAAGAGCCGGCTGCACACCGCCGTCCGTGCCCTGCGCGAACGGCTTCACGAGGACGAGGTGGTATGACGTGACCGCCGAACACACGTCGGCCGGCGGCCAGGGCGAGGCGGACCCGCTGATGGCCGCGATCCTGGACGGACCGATGCCCCGCGCCGCGTATTGCGACGCCGGCCGTACGGCCGAGTACCGTGCGGCCCGCGCCGACCTCGCCGCGCTCCGCCGAGAACTCACCCTCATCGCCGGCGAGCTCACCGCTCAGGAGCCGGCGCAGCTCCCCGGCAGGGATGCGGCCGGACAGCGGCAGCGGTCGAGGCCGCCCCGCCGGGCGCGTCGGGGCCGGGCCGTCGCGGCGGGCCGCCTCGTGGCGGCCCTGGTCGTCTGTGCGGTGGCGGGGCTGACATGGTTCCTCGCCGTGGGCCGAACCGGGACGGGTCCGACCGGTGACGCCGCCGAGGGCAAGGTCTCCACCGGCGGGTACGTGGCCTGCGCGCGGCTGATCGTCGAGGGCACGGTCACCCAGGCCGGCCCCTTGCCCGGGACCACGCAGGACCGGATCGAAGTGGCCGTGGAGCGCCGCTACAAGCCACGAACGGGCCCCGCCCGGATCACCTTTCCGATGGACCACGACGTCTCCCCCCGCCTTCGGGTCGGTGACCACGTCCTCATCGCCATCCCCGGGCACGCGACCAGCCCCGACCTCTGGAGCACAGGCGAGAAGCAGATCGCCCACGACCGCGCCCGGATCCTCGCGGAGCTCAGGAAGTCCCACCCGTCGGCCTGCGACCGGGAAGCCGCCTCCGGCTGACCGTGGGCCGCGGAGCACGACGGTCCTGCCCGGCGCGTCGGGAAGGCGGACGCCACCCGGGGATCCCGCCGGGCGACTTCGCCCACCAGGACCCGGTCACCTCGTCCACCAGCGGCGACATCCGGTCCGGCGGCTGATGCCGCACGGCCCGCATGCGCGGTGCGGCCCGCATGCGCGTTGCGCCCCGCGCAATGACCGGTGCGCGTCTTGCGCCGGTCACCGGGGCAGGCCACTGTGGCTGACACATCCGACGCAGCCGACCCCACGAGGTGCCTCGCATGACCACCCCCACCAGCCGCCGCACCCTTCTCGGAGCACTCCTGGCGGGCGGCGCGCTCGCCGCCGCCCCCTCGCTGCCCCGCTCCGGACATTCCGGGCGGGCGCCGCGCTCCACCGGGGAGGGGGCGCGCAGGACCGCGACGCTCTTCCTCGGCACCTATACCTCGACGACGCCGGGAGGCACCGGAATCGGCGTGGCCTCGTACGACCCGGCCGCCGGCACCATCACCGACCGCACCGTCGTCACCGGCGTCGAGAACCCCTCGTACCTCGCGCTGCACCCCACCGGCTCCACGCTCTACGCCGTCGACGAGCAGCAGCAGGGCGGCGTCACGGCGGTGGCGCTCGCCGCCGACGGGACCTTCCGGGTGCTGGGGACGCGGGACACCGGCGGCGCCGGACCCGCCCACCTCTCCGTCCACCCCGGCGGAAAGTGGCTGTTCAGCGCCAACTACACCTCCGGCAGCGTCGCCGTGCACCCCCTCGCCGCCGACGGCACACCGGGGGAGCGCACCGACCTGGTCGCCCACACCGCACCCGCGCCGGGGCCGGGCCAGGACGGGCCGCACGCCCACCAGATCATCACCGCGCCGGACGGCGGCCACATCCTCGCCGTCGACCTGGGCAACGACACGGTGTACACCTACCGGCTCGACGAGGACCGGGGCACCCTGGAGCAGCTCTCGTACGCCGCGCTGCGGCCCGGCGCCGGACCGCGCGCCCTCACCTTCCACCCCGGCGGCCGGTACGCCTACCTGGCCTGCGAGGTCGACAACACGGTCGTGGTCTGCGGCTACGACCCCGCCACCGGCGTGCTGACCCCGGGCGCCCCGCAGTCCACCGGGACGGGCGGCGGCACCAGCTACCCGGCCCAGCTGCTGGTCACCGAGGACGGCCGCTTCGCCTACCTGGCCAACCGGGGGCACAACAGCCTCACCAGGTACGCCGTCGAGGACGACGGGGCCACGCTGCGGCTGCTGGACACCGTGCCGGTGGGCGGCGACTTCCCCCGGCACATCGCCTTCTCCCCGGACGGGGCGCTGCTCCTGGCCGCCAACCAGAAGTCCGGCACGGTCACGGTGTTCCGGGTCGACGCGGAGAGCGGCGCACTGGAGTCGGTGGGGACGCCCTTCGCCGCCCCGGCGGCGGTCTGCGTGCTGCCGCTCTGAAGACGGGTGCGGCGGTGTCCGTCCGTTAGGGTCGTGCCCGAGCTGCGGGGGTTCCCCGCCGCGGCGACCCGCACCATGGAGGCACCGTGCGCTTGAGAGTGGAGTTCACCACCGAGCCCTTCGATCTCGACGAGGCGCCGGCGCACGCCGTCGTCGCCCGCGAGATCGTCCAGTCGGCAGATCTGGACGCCGTGGACGTCGGCCCCTTCGGCAATACGGCCGAGGGCGGCGCCGACGAGGTGCTCACCGCGGTGGACTCCCTCCTGCGCGAGGCCCTGGCATCGGGTGCCACGCGGGTCTCCCTCCAGGTCAACGTGATCGGGGAGGACTCCAAGTGACCGAGCCCGCGGACCACCCCCTCGTCGCCGCGGTCAAGCCGCTCGTCGACGCCATGGGCGCCGAGCTGCTCGGTCCGGAGCAGGCGCTCCCGGACGACGTCGTGCTGGCCTGGGAGGGCCTGGACGTCATCGCGGTCCGGCTGCCGCAGCTCTCGGACTCGTTGGATCACATTCTGGCCGCCATGGAGCGCCGGCACGGCATGCCGCTCGCCGAGCTGGACCGCAGGGCCAAGCAGGAGGCCGTCCGGACCCTGGAGGCACGCGGTGCCTTCTCCGTGCGGCACGGTGTGGAGACGGTGGCGGGGGCCCTGGGGGTCAGCCGGTTCACCGTCTACAACTACCTGAACAGGGATATCGGCCCGAAGAGCGAGTAGTTGGGTGCGTGGACGGTTTCGGTCCGCGCAGCGTCATGGAAGGCCGTCGTCCGGATCATCGGGCGACGGCCTTTTACATGAACGTAATTTCAACAAAGTGTTGACGTGGTGTTGTGGAGGGCGTTAGCTATCCGCAGCCCGACCGACGCACAGCGAAAAACAGCCACGGAGGCTCCCGTGACTTCGAGCTCCACACCGGGCCTGGCCCGGTTCAACACCCTGGCGGACCGCGAGGCGGCCGCAGCACTGCACGAGGTCTGTGCCAGTGCGGCCTGGGGGAGAGCGATCCTCTCCGGGCGCCCCTACGCCACCGCCGAAGCCCTGTTCCGTGCGAGCGACACCGCCACGGCGGCCCTCGACGCGCAGGACCTGGCCGAAGCCATGGCCGGCCACCCGCCGATCGGCCGCCCGAAGCCCGGGGACCCGACCTCCTCCCGCGAACAGCGGGGGATGGCCGGCGCCACCGAGGAGCTCAAGACCGAAATGCTCGAACTCAACCTGGCCTACCAGGAGCGGTTCGGACACGTCTTCCTGATCTGCGCCACCGGGGCCACCGGTGAGCAGATGCGCGACGCGCTGAAGACCCGGTCCGGGAACTCGCCCGAGGAGGAGCGCGGACACGTGCGCACCGAACTGGGCAAGATCAACCGCATCAGGCTGACCCGTCTCGTCACGGAAGACGCGTAAGACCCGCAACCGAAGGAGAGTGAAGGTCTTGAGCACCTTCGCCACCGCATCGGTGTCCACGCACATCCTGGACACCAGCATCGGCCGCCCCGCCGCGGACGTCGCCATCTCGCTCGAGGCCCGCACCGGCAGCGACGCGCAGTGGGTGTCCCTCGGCGGCTCCGCGACCGATGCGGACGGGCGCTGCAAGGACCTGCCGGCCCTGCCGGAGGGCACCACCCACGTACGGCTCGACTTCCGGACCGAGCCGTACTTCGCCAGCAAGAAGCAAGCCGAGGCGCAGCAGGACGCCCCCCGCGTAAGGGACAGCGGTGCGTTCTTCCCGGAGGTGGCGATCACTTTCGCCGTCACCCCGGGCGAGCACTATCACGTACCGCTGCTGCTCAACCCGTTCGGCTACTCCGTATACCGAGGGAGCTAGCAGACACATGCCCACGATTCTCGGCCAGAACCAGTACGGCAAAGCAGAGAACCGCGTCGTCAAGATCACGCGGGACGGCGACACCCACCACATCAAGGACCTGAACGTCTCGGTCGCCCTGTCGGGTGACATGCAGGACGTGCACTACTCCGGCTCGAACGCGAACGTCCTTCCCACGGACACCACCAAGAACACGGTGTTCGCGTTCGCCAAGGAGCACGGCATCGAGTCCGCCGAGCAGTTCGGCATCCACCTGGCGCGTCACTTCGTGACGAGCCAGGAGCCGATCAAGATCGCTCGGATCCGGATCGAGGAGTACGCCTGGGACCGCATCGCGACCTCCGGCGGCAACTCCCAGTTCATCGGTGCCGACGAGGTCAAGCACTCCTTCGTCCGCAAGAACCAGGAGATCCGCACCGCTCAGATCACCTACGACGGCGAGTCGTGGCAGGTCATCTCGGGTCTCAAGGACCTCACGGTGATGAACTCGACCAACTCCGAGTTCTGGGGCTACGTCAAGGACAAGTACACGACGCTCAAGGAGGCGTACGACCGCATCCTGTGCACCGACGTCTCGGCCCGCTGGCGCTACAACTGGACCAGCGACGAGCAGCGGATGCCGAACTGGGAGAAGTCCTACGAGCAGGCGCGCAAGCACATGCTCCACGCCTTCGCCGAGACGTACTCCCTCTCGCTCCAGCAGACCCTCTACCAGATGGGTTCGCGGATCATCAACAGCCGCAGCGAGATCGACGAGATCCGGTTCTCGCTGCCGAACAACCACAACTTCCTTGTGGACCTTGAGCCGTTCGGCCTCAAGAACGACAACGAGGTCTACTTCGCCGCCGACCGTCCTTACGGGCTCATCGAGGGCACCGTGCTGCGCGACGGCATCGAGCCGCAGATCCCGGTCGATCTGACCAACCTCTGACGCGGCGCCGCGCCGGTCCCCGTCCGTCCACAGCGGACGGGGACCGGCCGGGCCGGAGGGAACTCCCATGGCACAGCCTGCACTTGGGCCTGCTGCAGCAGAAGGTCCATGTCCCACCCCACCGGACGGCCCGATCCATCCGGTGGACGAAAAGCTTGCCCCGTCGCGGCTCCTGCCCGCCGCGCTCCAGCACATCGCCGCGATGTACGCGGGCGTCGTCACCCCTCCGCTCATCATCGGACAGGCCGTCGGCCTCGACACGGCGGGGCTGACCCGGCTGATCGCGGCCAGCCTCCTCATAGCCGGCTGCGCCACCATCCTGCAGACCCTCGGCATCGGGGGCTTCGCCGGCAACCGGCTGCCGTTCGTCAACGCGGCCTCCTCCGCCGGGATCGCGCCGATGCTCGCCATCGCGGAGACCAGCGCGCCGGGCCACCAACTCCCGGCGATCTACGGCGCGGTGCTCGTCGCGGGCGTGTTCTGCCTGCTCGTGGGGCCGTTCTTCGGACGGCTGCTCCGGTTCTTCCCGCCGCTCGTCACCGGCGTCGTCATCACGCTCATCGGCGTCACGCTGATGCCGGTCCCGGTCTCCTGGGCGCAGGGCGGCGACAAGACCGCCGCCGACTTCGGCGCGATGAAGTACCTCGCGCTGGCCGCCTTCACCCTGGCCGTCATCCTGGTCATCCAGCGGTTCGGCCGCGGCTTCCTCAAGCAAGTCGCCTTGCTGATGGGGCTGTTGATCGGTACCTTGGCCGCCATCCCGTTCGGCCTCGCGGACTTCTCGGCCCTGCGCTCCGCTCCGCTCGCCGCACTGCCCACCCCCTTCGCCTTCGGCGCACCGGAGTTCCAGCCCGCCGCGATCCTCTCCCTCTGCATCGTGATGCTCGTCCTGATGACCGAGTCGTCCGCCGGAATGCTGGCACTCGGTGAGATCTGCGACCGGCCCACCGACGGCCGGACCATCACCCGCGGACTGCGCACCGACGGCATCGCCACCCTCGTCGGACCGGTCTTCGGCGGCTTCCCGACGAGCGCCTTCGCCCAGAACGTCGGCGTCGTCTCCCTCACGGGGGTACGGAGCCGGTACGTCGTCGCGACCGCCGGCGGCGCCCTGCTGATCCTCGGCGTCTTCCCGGTGCTCGGCGCGGTCGTCTCGCTCGTCCCGATGCCCGTGCTCGGCGGCGCCGGCATCGTCCTGTTCGGCTCGATCGCGGTGAGCGGCATCCGTACGCTCTCCGAGGCCGGGCTCGACGACAGCTCCAACATCATCCTGGTCGCCGTGGCGCTCGGCGCGGGCATCATCCCGCTCGCCGCGCCCGGCTTCTACGCGGGATTCCCGTCCTGGGCGCAGACCGTCCTGGGCTCCGGCATCAGCGCCGGAGCGCTCGTCGCGGTCCTGCTCAATCTCTTCTTCCACCATCTCGGCACCCACAGCCGCTCGGCCGTGGCACTCAAATCCTCCTAGGGTCCTGCCGTGCCCACATCGCTGATGAGAGAAGGAAGCACCATGGCAGCACAGGCAGCGACCGAGCGCGTGGAACGCATCGTCATCGAGAACTGTTCGATCGCCACCGTCGACGCCGACGACACCGAGTACGCCTCGGGCCATGTCGTCGTCGCCGGCAACCGGATCGAGTCGGTCGGCGCAAGCCGGGCGCCGGAGGGCCTGGACAACGTCGTACGCCGGATCGACGGCACCGGTCATCTCGTCACGCCCGGCCTGATCAACACGCACCACCACTTCTACCAGTGGATCACCCGCGGCCTGGCGACCGACCACAACCTCTTCGAGTGGCTGGTCGCGCTGTACCCGACCTGGGCGCGCATCGACGAGCCGATGGCCCGCGCCGCCGCGCAGGGCTCGCTCGCCACGCTGGCCCGCGGCGGTGTCACCACCGCGATGGACCACCACTACGTGTTCCCGCGCGGCTCCGGCGACCTGTCCGGCGCGATCATCGGCGCCGCCCGCGAGATGGGCGTACGGTTCACCCTCGCCCGCGGCTCCATGGACCGCAGCGAGAAGGACGGCGGACTGCCGCCGGACTTCGCCGTGGAGACCCTCGAAGGCGCGCTCGCCGCCACCGAGGCCACCATCGACGCGCACCACGACGCCTCCTTCGACGCGATGACCCAGATCGCCGTCGCACCCTGCTCCCCGTTCTCCGTGTCCACCGAACTGATGCGGCAGGGAGCGGAGTTGGCCCGCCGTCGCGGGGTGCGGCTGCACACCCACGGCTCGGAGACCGTGGAGGAGGAGAAGTTCTGCCACGAGCTGTTCGGCATGGGCCCGACCGACTACTTCGAGTCGACCGGCTGGCTCGGCGACGACGTGTGGATGGCGCACTGCGTCCACATGAACGACTCCGACATCGCCGCCTTCGCCCGCACCGGCACCGGCGTCGCGCACTGCCCGTCCTCCAACGCCCGCCTCGCCGCGGGCATCGCCCGGGTCCCGGACATGCTCGCCGCCGGCGTCCCGGTCGGCCTCGGCGTCGACGGCACCGCGTCCAACGAGTCCGGCGAGCTCCACACCGAACTGCGCAACGCCCTCCTCATCAACCGCCTCGGCCCGCACCGCGAACGCGCCCTGAACGCCCGTCAGGCGCTGCGCCTGGGCACGTACGGCGGCGCCCAGGTCCTCGGCCGCGCCGACCAGATCGGCTCCCTGGAGCCCGGCAAGCTCGCGGACCTGGTCCTGTGGAAGCTGGACACCATCGCCCACGCCTCCATCGCCGACCCGGTGACCGCCCTGGTGTTCGGTGCCGCAGCCCCCGTCACCCTCTCGCTCGTCGACGGCAAGCCGGTCGTCGAGGGCAACCACCTGACCACCGTGGACGAGGACACCATCGCCCGCGCCACCCGCGACGAGGCCCGCCGCCTCGCCCAGATCGCCGCCGGGGCCTGACGCCCGGCGCCCCCCGACTGGCCGGCCGAGGGGGACGGCCCTCGACCGGCCGCCGTGGACCCGAGCGGGGCCCACGGCAACCGGTACGGGAGGCGCGTACCCATACGTACGCGTCCCCCGTACCGCTGAACCCAAAGCTGCCCGCACCAGCTGCACGAACTGCACCAACGCTCCACCTCCCTGATACCCACGTCACCGCAGACGTGTACCCGACCGGAGGAACCGCCGTGGCAGCTACGCCCAGGTTTCGCAATGACGCAGACGCAGCATCCGACCCCGACATATCGGAGCCGGCCCAGCCCGACCGCACTCATCCGGTCGACGAGACCCTTCCCCCACTGAGGATGTTCACCAGCGGCCTTCAGCACGTGGCCGCGATGTACGCGGGTGTGGTGGCCCCGCCCATGGTGGTGGGCCCCGCTGTGGGGCTCACCCCGAAGGAGACCGCCTTCCTGGTGGCGGCGAGCCTGTTCACCGCGGGCATCGCCACCCTGCTCCAGACCCTCGGCTTCTGGCGCATCGGCGCCCGGCTGCCGTTCGTCAACGGCGTCTCGTTCGCCGGGGTCACCCCCATGGTCGCGATCGGCAAGGACCGGGGGCACGACGGCATAGCCGTCATCTTCGGCGCGATCATCGTCGCCAGCCTCCTCGGCTTCGTCCTCGCGCCGTACTTCTGCAAGCTGGTCCGCTTCTTCCCGCCCGTCGTCACCGGCACGGTCATCACCCTGATCGGTGTCTCCCTGCTGCCGGTCGCCTTCAACTGGTCCCAGGGCGGCAACGCCACGGCCGACGACTACGGTTCCACCACCAACATCATCATGGCGGCGGTCACCCTGGTGATCGTCCTCGCGCTGAGGAAGCTGCTCCGCGGCTTCCTCCAGCAGATCGCGATCCTGCTCGGACTCATCATCGGCACGCTCATCGCGATCCCGGTCGGCATCACCGACTTCGGTGCCATCAAGGACGCCGACGTCGTCGGCTTCCCCACCCCGTTCCACTTCGGGGCACCGCAGTTCGAGATCGCCGCGATCGTCTCGATGTGCATCGTCATGCTCGTCTGCATGACCGAGTCGACCGCGGACATGCTGGCCCTCGGCAAGATCGTCGACCGGCCGGCCGACGAGCGGACCATCGAGGGCGGGCTCCGCGCGGACACCCTGGGCAGTGCCGTCAGCCCGCTGTTCAACGGCTTCATGTGCAGCGCCTTCGCCCAGAACATCGGGCTGGTCGCGATGACCAAGGTCCGCAGCCGCTTCGTGGTGGCCACGGGCGGCGGCATCCTCATCGTGCTCGGACTGGTCCCGGTGGCCGCGTCCGTCATCGCGCTCGTCCCGCTGCCGGTGCTCGGCGGCGCGGGCATCGTGCTCTTCGGCTCTGTCGCCGCGAGCGGCATCCAGACCCTGGCGACCGCCGCCCTGGAGAAGGGCGAGAACGCACTGATCGTGGCCGCGGCCGTCGGCATAGGCCTGATCCCGATCGCCGCACCGGACTTCTACCACGCGTTCCCCAAGGACCTGCTCGTGGTGCTGGACTCCGGGATATCCACCGGATGTGTCGTGGCGATCGTCCTCAACCTGGCCTTCAACCACCTCGGCCGCAAGCCGGACGAGGAGGAGGATGCCGAGACGGTGACCGAGGAGCTCGCCAACGCGGCTCCGGTGAACGTGCACTGACGTACCGTCACAGCGCTGTGGCGCGTACGGCCCCGCCCGCGAGGGGGAGCCGTACGCGCCACAGCCGTGCCCGGAACCGTCAGCCGATGTGGAAGCTGTCGCCGTACACCTTCCAGTCGAGCGGCGGGTCCAGGTTCAGATTGCCGTTCTTCAGAAAGACCCGCTGGGCGGTGTCCACCCGGCTGGTGTCCGAGTGGGCCTCCTCCTGCTGCATGGCCCAGACCCGCGCGTCCAGGAAGGCGTTGAGGTAGCCGACCTCGTCGCCGCCCTGGGCCGGCGGCTTCGCCTTCGCCAGGGCGCGCTTGCGGATGCTGCTGAAGCTCGTGCTGTCGCCGCCGTCGCCGTGCATGACGATGGCGTCGTAGTACGCGAACTGGCCGAGCGTGCCCAGTCCGTCGCTCTTGCCCCGGCTGACCGCCGGATCGAAGTACACCCGGTCGCGCTCGTCGTTCTGCGCCTGCTGGAACGCCGAGTCGGCCGCGGCCTTCTTCCAGGCGGCCTGGAAGCCGGGGTCGAGCCCGTCGTGCGAGTCGGTGCCGTCCACCTCGCGCAGGGCCGGCAGGTACTTCGCGAGCGGGTTGCCCGGCTCGCGCTGGGTGTACAGCTCCACGAGGTCCAGCATGTCGCCGGTGCCGGAGCAGAAGCCGATGATGCCCGCGGTGTAGCCGCGGCCGTCGTCGATGTCCTCGATGTACTTGTACTGGGACTTCCAGTCCAGCGAGGAGTTCTCCGCGCTGGACACCAGTTGCATGGCGATGTCCTTCGTCGCCGGATCGTCCAGCCCGGTCGCGGCGGCCTCCTGGTGGTGAACGGCCGGCGGTGCGGAGGTGCCGGCGAATGCGGTGGCGGGAACAGCCGTGAGTGTCAGCCCGAGCGCGACGAGCGCGACGCGCAGCGTACGGGTGTTGCGACGTGCGGTGCGCTTGTGGGGAGCGTTCACCAGTCCTCCAAGGGAGTTCGTCGTTCCGACTCTTCTGTTAGGAAGCTTTCCTATCAGAGTCGAACGAGTGTCGTACACCCCTGTGACGCATACGAGTTGTGCGTGTCCCGGAATTCGGTTCGTGGGCCGCTCGTGCCGACGGAGCGGCCTGGCTACGGGCCGTCGATCCGGTAGTCGTCCCCGTACACCTTCCAGTCGAGCGGCGGGTCCAGGTTCAGATTGCCCTTCCTCAGGAACACCCGCTGGGCCGTCTCGACCCGGCTGGTGTCGGCGTGCGAGGGCTCCTCCTCGCGCATCGCCGCGACCCGGACGTCCAGGAACGCGTCGAGATACGCCCTCTCGTCGCCGCCCCGCGCGGGGGGACGTGCCTCGGCGAGCGCGCGGCGGCGCATGGTGCGGAAGCCGACCGTGCCCTCCGCGTCGCCGGAACCGTGCATCACGTAGGCGTCGTAGTAGATGAACTGGCCCAGCGCGCCGAGTCCGTCCGCCTTCGCCTGTGCGACCGCGGGGCCGAAGTAGGACGCGTCCCGCTCGGTGTCCTGCGCGGAGCGGAAGGCGGCGTCACCGGCCGCGTCCGCCCAGGCCTCGGTGAAGCGGCGGCCGAGCCCGGTGTGCGCGTCGCTGCCCTCGACCTTCCGCAGCGCCGGAACGAACCGCTCCAGCGGATTTCCGGGCCGGGCCTCGGCGTACCGCTCGACGACCCGGCGCATGTCGCCGGTGCCGGAGCAGAAGCCGATGATGCCCGCGGTGTAGCCGCGGCCGTCGTCGATGTCCTCGATGTACTTGTACTGGGACTTCCAGTCCAGGGTGGAGTTCTCCGCGCTGGAGACCAGCCGCATGGCGATGTCCTTCTTCGCCGGATCGTCCAGTCCGGCCGCCGGGGACCCCTTGCCGTACGCGGCGTCCGGACCGGCCCCGGAGCAGCCGGAGAGCACGGCCGCGGCCAGGGCGAGGGCGGCGGCCGATGCGATCAGGGAGCGTGTGCTGAGCTTCACCGCTCCAGCCTGCCAGGCCGCGGGGGCGGTACGTCCCGTTCGCGGCGTTCGTCAGCCGGTCAGGTGAGCGTGCCCCGGGGCCGGAGCGTCAGTCGCCCGGCTGCCAGTCGGGGCGCCGGCCGCTGCGCGCGACGGCCCGGTTCAGCAGGGGTGTGTCCTGCGGCACCGGGACCGGCGGGCCGAAGGGCGAGCCGGCCGGCGGGTTGTCGCCCAGGTCCGCCAGCAGCGCCAGCGTGGAGTCCAGGTGCGCCTCCTCGGCCCGGAACGGCTGCCCGGTCGACCGCGCCAGATCCCAGCCGTGCAGCACCAGCTCGTTGAGCGCGACCATGCCCGCGATCTCGCCCGGCAGATCGACACTGCCCGCCCGGGTCATGCCCTGCCAGGCCTCCGGGGAGCGCCAGGCGGTGACCATCTCGTCGAGCGCCTGCGGCAGCGTGTCGCGCCAGCCGTCCGCGAGCACCATCTCCTCCACCGAGGGCCCCGTGTCGGTCGTCGCCCCCAGCTCCTTGTGCGCGGCATCGCGGAAGGCCACGGCGAGCCCGCCGATGTGGGCGAGCAGGGCGCTCACCGTGACGCCGGGGCAGGGGGTCGGTGCCGACAGCCGGGTGTCGTCCACCGCGTCGAGCAGCTCGGCGATCTGCTGGGCCGCCGGTGCCAGGTCCTGCGGGGGAGCGGTCTTCGTCTCGTTGTCCATACAGTGCAGACTCCCCGGGCGCCCCGAACTCATCGCCCGGCGACGCGCCGGATTCCGGGACCCTCGGGCCGGGGAGCGGTGGGGGCGCGGTGCACACCGGCACATTGCGGAAGGTTCCGCTCCGTCCCCTTGTCGGGAACCCCCGCACCGTGCGATACAGGTCTGGACCATTGCTGCCGGACGGAAGGCAAGACCGTGCAACGCCCCCACGCAACCGCCGCGTTGGCCTGCTCAGCCGCCCTGCTCCTCGCCACCCTCACCGCCTGCGGCTCCGACGCCGAGGCCGACACCAGCAGCCCCACGGCGCCGCACGGGGTGACGGTGCAGGCCGGCAGCGCCACCTCCGCGCACGTGATGTGGGAGGCGGCCACCGACGACAAGGCCGTCACCGCGTACGAGATCTACCGCAAGGGCAAGAAGGTCAAGACCGTCCCGGCCGCCAGGGTGATGATCGACATCGACGGGCTGACGGCCTCGACCGCCTACAGCTTCACCGTCCGCGCCCGCGACGCCGCCGGAAACCTCTCCGAGCCCAGCGCCGCCGCTTCCGTGACCACCCCGGCCCCGACCCCGGCCGACCACGAGGCCCCCACCCGGCCGGTGCAGCTGCGCGGCAAGGCCGACGGCAGTCGGGCGGCGAAACTGTCCTGGGGCGGCTCCACGGACGACATCGGCGTCACCTCGTACGACATCTACCAGGAGGGCTCGCGCATCCACACCGTGCCCGGCACGCAGACCACGGCACGCCTGACCGGGCTGCGGCCCGGCACCGTCTACACCTTCACCGTCCGCGCCCGGGACGCCGCCGACACCTCGTCGAAGGACAGCGACTCCTTCGACCTCACCACGGCGTCCGCCCCCGGCGCGCCGGCCTCCACCGCCCCCACGGACCTGCGGATCACCAGCACCGCCCAGGGCAAGGAGTACGCCGTCGACCTGGATTGGAAGCAGCCCAGGACCGGTGGCGAGATCCCCGCCTACCAGCTCTACCTGGACGGCCGGCTGACCACCACGATCGTCTGGGGAGGCAAGCCGCCCGCAGGCCGGGCGAGCTACCGGCTGACCGTCAGCGACCCGCGCGGCACCCGCTACGCGATGAAGCTCCGCGCCAAGCTCCCGGACGGTAAATGGGGGGACTTCTCCGCCTCGCGGACGGTGGTACTGGGCGGCTGACCGGCCCTCAGCCGTGCGAGCGTCCGCCCCATATGATCCATTTGACCCCGAACCTCCTTGACGGGCTCCACGAGGAACAGGGGATGGGCGATGGATCTCGGCTCCCGCGTCGACACGCTGATGGACGGGCTCACCGCGGACCTGCAGCGGCTGACGGCCATCCCGTCCGTCGCGCTCCCAGGCTTCCCCGCCGAACCCGTGCGGCAGGCCCACGACCTGCTCGTGGACCTGCTGCGCGGCGCGGGCGTCGAACGGCTCGACCTGCCGGACACCGCACCGGTCATCGTCGCCGAGGTCCCGCCGCCGACGCCGGACGCCCCGACCGTGCTGCTCTACGGCCACTACGACGTACAGCCCCCCGGCGACGAGAGCCTGTGGCTCTCACCGCCCTTCGAACCCACCCCCGTGGCGGTCGGACTGCGCGCCCGGGGCATCGCGGACGACAAGTCGAACCTGATCGTGCACCTCGGCGTACTGAGGGCCTACGAGGGCAGGCCGCCCACCGGCCTCCGAATCGTCCTGGAGGGCCAGGAGGAGTACGGCAGCGCCTTCGACGACTACCCGCCCACGGACCCGGACCGCTTCGCCTGCGATGCGATGGTCATCGCCAATCTGAACCTGCGATTCCACCCCCAGCAGGACCCGGAGGAGGCGCTCGGGCTGTTAGTGCCGCGTCAGTCGAGGTTCGCCCCGTCGCGACGCCCGGCACACACTCTCGGCGCACCGGCCGAAAGCCCAAGTACATCCAGTACGAGGGCTTCCGGCCGGCACGCCGAGAGCACGCACCGGACGCCGCGCCTCTACGGGCAAACCTCGACTGACGCGGCACTAGTCACCCACTTGGAGGCACTGCGCCCGTTCGGAATCCCGCTCACCGTCACCCCCGGCGACACCGGCCCCGGATTCGAGCCCGCGACCGGCGGACCCGCCTACCGGGCCGCGCTGACCTCCCTGCGCGAGGGCTGGGGCAAGGAACCCGCGTACGTCGCGAGCGGCGGCTCGATCCCGCTCGTCAACGGCCTCGCCAAGGCCGTCCCCGGCGCCGAGATCCTGCTCTTCGGCGCCCAGTACAGCATGTGCAATCCGCACGCCCCCAATGAGCGGGTCCTCTTCTCCGAGCTCCGCTCCGCCGTCATCGCGGAGGCCGCGTTCCTGCGGGAGTACGCCGCCGCGCACCGCGACGGGAGCGCCGCGTGAGCACCCTGGACACCGGAACCCCGACGGAGGAGAAGCCGCCACAGGGGCGGAAGTTCGTCTTTCCCAGTGCCCTGACCGTACTGGTCGTCGTCACGCTCGCCGTCTGGGCGCTGGCCTTCCTGATTCCGTCCGGCGCGTACGACCGCACCAAGGCGGGTGCGCCGATCCAGGGTACGTACCACCGCGTCCCCTCCGGCCAGAGCGTCGTCGACCGGCTGAACGACCTCTTCCTCTCCCCGGTCAACGGCCTGTACGGGGTGCAGGACGTCAAGACCGGCCAGGTCGGCCCGGACCTGGCCGGCGAACTGTACGGCAGCGCGGGCGTGTTCCTCTTCGTCATCGCGATCGGCGCCTTCATCACCGTCGTCTTCGCCACCGGCGCACTCGACCTGGGGATCGGCCGCCTCGCCCACCGGCTGCGCGAGCGCGGCGCACTGCTCATCGCGGGCGTGATGCTGGTCTTCTCACTGCTCGGCACGGTCGAGGGCTTCGCGGAGGAGACCCTCGGCTTCTACGGACTGATCGTCCCGCTGATGCTCGCCCTCGGCTACGACCGGATGGTCGCCACCGGCACGATCATCCTCGGCGCGGGCGTCGGCGTGCTCTGCTCCACGGTCAACCCGTTCGCCACCGGGGTCGCCTCCGCCGCCGCCGACATCTCGCTGGGTGACGGGATCGTGCTGCGCGCGGTGATGTGGGTCGTTCTGACGGCGGTGACGATCGGCTATGTCATCCGGTACGCCAACCGCGTGCGCAAGGACCCGGACCGCTCGCTCTCCGGCTTCCTGCCCGGCGACCGCGAACACGCGGCGGCGGAGACGGACGAGCCGCCCGAACTCACCTCGCTCCACCGCCTGGTCCTGGTCCTGGTCGGTCTGACCTTCGCCTTCATGATCTTCTCCGTGGTCCCGTGGTCCAGCGCCCTCACCGGCAAGGCGGACGCCACCCCGTACGGCTTCGAGCTGGGCTGGTCCTTCCCGGAGCTCGCCGCGCTCTTCCTGGTGGCGGCCGTTCTCGTCGGCATCGTCGCCCGGTTCGGTGAGCAGAAGATCAGCGCGACGGTCGTCCAGGGCGCCGCCGACTTCATCTCGCCCGCACTGGTCATCGTGCTGGCCCGCGGGGTCACGGTCATCATGAACAACTCCCGGATCACCGACACCGTCCTGCACTCCATCGAGGGCCTGGTCTCCGGCACCTCCTCCGCGGTGTTCGCGGTCGTCGTGTTCGTCGTCAACCTGCCGCTGGCCTTCCTCATCCCGTCCACCTCGGGGCACGCGACCCTGGCCATGCCGATTCTGGCCCCGCTGGCCGACTTCGCGGGCGTCTCGCGCGCCGTCGTCGTCACGGCCTGGCAGGCGGCCAGTGGCTGGATGAACCTGTGGGTGCCCACGACGGCGGTGACGATCGGCGGGGTGGCGCTGGCCAAGGTGGGCTACGACAAGTACCTGCGCTTCGTCTGGCCGCTGCTCGCCGTCCTGGCGGTGCTGATCTGCGCGTTCGTGGCGATGGGAGCGGTAGGGACATGAGGGATGCGAGGTGCGCGAGGGGTGCGGGGGAGGCGTGAGAGGGGCGTGAGGGCGGGGCCCGCGCGGTGATGGCCGGCGAGGCATAAGTGGTCTGTACCTATTGGTCTGAACCTATTGACGCGATGGTCCAGACCAATTAGTTTCCCCTGTGCTCCATGGAACGAAGGACACCAGCTCCCCCCTCAGGACCTCCTCACGGGTCCCTGCCACAAGGGAGAACCATGTTCGAGCACATGCCTCTCAGACGGAGAACGGCGACCGCACTGGTCGCCGCACTCGCCCTCCTACTCGCCCTGCTGTCCCTCCAGGCCACGCCCGCGCACGCGGCGGGCAAGCTGACGGCCACGTTCACCTCGGCCGACAACGGCCCCTGGTGGAAGGGGACGTACATCCTGCACAACGACACCGACGCCGCCGTCACCGGCTGGAGCCTCGAATTCGACCTGCCGTCCGGGGTCGCGATCAGCAGCTCCTACAACGGCACCGTCACCACCCAGGGCAGCCACATCACCGCGGTCAACGCCCACTACAACGGCACGGTCGCCGCACACAGCACCACCGAGCCGTACAGCTTCTGGTTCGTCGCCACCGGACCGATCACCGCGCCCACCGGCTGCCGGATCAACGGCGACAAGTGCGACGGCTCCGCGGACGCCCCGCCGGGCGCGCCCGCCGGGCTGAAGAAGACCGACGTCAGCGCCCGCACCGCCTCGCTGTCCTGGACGGCCGCCACCGCCGGGGACTTCCCCGTGGCCTCGTACGACATCCTGGCGGGAGGCAAGGTGATGGGCTCGGCCACCGCCGCGACCTCCGCCACGGTCACCGGCCTGACGCCCGCCACCGCCTACGCCTTCACCGTCCGGGCCAAGGACACCCGGGGCAACATGTCCGCCGCGAGCGCGCCGCTGACCGTCACCACCGTCGACCCGGCCACCGACACCTCCCCGCCGACGGCCCCCGGCGCGCTGCACTCCACCGCGACCGACTCCTCGTCCGTCACGCTGGCCTGGACCGCCGCCACGGACAACCAGCGGGTCGTCACGTACGACATCTACAAGGGCGGCGCCCTGGCCACCACGGTCTCCGGCACCACGACCACCGCCACCATCGGCGGACTGTCCCCCTCGACCTCGTACGCCTTCACGGTCAAGGCCCGCGACCCGGCGGACAACTCCTCGTCGGCCAGCAACACCCTCACGGTGAAGACCGACGACATCGTCGGCGCCGGCAACTACGCCAAGGTCGGCTACTTCGTCCAGTGGGGCATCTACGGCCGCCAGTACTTCGTGAAGAACCTCCAGGACTCCGGGGCCGCCGGCAAGCTCGACATCGTCAACTACGCCTTCGCCAACATCGATCCCAACAACCTCACCTGCCTGAACGGCGTCACCAAGGGCACCACCGCCGACCCCGAGGACCCCGAGCAGGGCACCGGCGCCGGTGACGCGGACGCCGACTACACCCGCCCGTTCAGCGCCGCCCAGTCGGTCGACGGCGTCGCGGACGACGGCTGGGGCAAACTGCGCGGAAACTTCAACCAGTTGAAGAAGCTGAAGAAGCTCCACCCGAACCTGAAGATCGTGGTCTCGCTCGGCGGCTGGACGTACTCCAAGTACTTCTCCGACGTGGCGGCCAGCGACGCGGCCCGCAAGAAGTTCGTCTCCTCCTGCATCGACATGTACATCAAGGGCAACCTGCCCGAGTACGGCGGCGCGGGCGGCCCCGGCACGGCGGCCGGCATCTTCGACGGCTTCGACATCGACTGGGAGTGGCCGGGCACCGGCACCGGACACCCCGGCAACCACTACTCGCCGAACGACAAGAACAACCTCACCCTGCTGCTCGCCGAGTTCCGCAAGCAACTGGACGCGCTGGGCGGCGGCCACCGCCTGCTCACCGCCTTCACCCCCGCCGACCCCCAGAAGATCGGTGACGGCTGGGACCTGGGCAAGGTCTTCGACTCCCTCGACGTGGCCAACGTCCAGGGCTACGACTTCCACGGCTCCGGCAGCGACAACTCCTGGGAACCGGACCGCACCGGTCACCAGGCCAACCTCTACAACGACGAGCAGGACCCGTACGACTTCCACTTCAGCGCGGACACCGCGATCAAGGCGTACACCGACGCGGGCGTCGAACCCCGCAAGCTGACCCTGGGCATCCCGTTCTACGGCCGTGGCTGGCAGAACGTCACCGACGGCGGCGCGGCGGGCGAATGGCAGTCCGCGGGCGGAGCCGCCCCGGGCCAGTTCGCCGAGGAGGCCGGTACCCGCGGCTACTCCAACCTCATCGGCGCCTACCCGACGATGGCGGTCCATCACGACGAGCAGTCCATCTCCACGTACGGCTACACCGGCAACCAGTGGTGGTCCTTCGACGACACCTGGTCCATCGGCAAGAAGACGGCCTACGTGAAGGACAAGGGCCTGCTGGGCGTCATGGTCTGGGAGATGTCGGGTGACACCCCACAGGGCACCCTGCTGGGCGCACTCGATTCCGGGCTGAAGTAGCCGGCCGGGAGGACGCGTATCGGCTCGCGGGGCCTCGCCGGGACTCCGCGAGCCTGCGAGCCCACTCCTGTACGTATGACGCCAAATCGATAGTTTCCACGCATAGCGGTACGCTGTTCGCGGTGCCCATGAAGGGTCACCCTGCCTGACATACGGCCCCCAGGACGGGGGCCCGGCCCCAGCCCTATCGATGCGCGGGAGGAACCATGACCAACCCCGAGCAGGACCCGAACCAGCAAGAAGGTCCGGCGGACGGTGGCGCGGCCGGTACGCCGGGTGTCCATGACGGCGGCGCTGACGGCGGTGCGGAGGGTCCCGCGGACGGTGGCGCGGCGGGTACGCCGGGTGTCCACGACGGTGGTGCCGATGGCGGCGCTGACGCCGGTGCGGAGGGTCCCGCGGACGGTGGCGCGGCCGGTACGCCCGGTGTCCACGACGGCGGTGCGGACGGTGGCGCCGACGGCGGTGCGGACGGCGGTGCGGATCAGTCCGGCAACGGTTCTTGAGCACGTCCCGGACCGAGCTCCAGGACCCCGGTGCCGCGACGGCGGGCGCCGGGGTCCTGGAGACACGCCTGACCCGGCTGCGCCGGGAGGAGTTCGCCCGTGACGTCTGGGCGCGCACGGCGCTGCTCACCCGTCGCGCCGACGACTTCTCGGACCTGTTCTCCGCCGACGCCGTGGACGAACTCATCTCGCGTCGCGGACTGCGTACCCCTTTCCTCCGCGTCGCCAAGAACGGCGACACGCTTCCCGCGTCCTCGTTCACCGCCTCCGCGGGCGTGGGCGCCACCATCTCCGACCAGCTCGACGACACCGCTCTGTGGCGCGAGTTCGCCGACGGCGCCACACTCGTCCTGCAGGCCCTGCAGCGCACTTGGGGCCCGGTCGCGGACTTCAGCACCGCACTGAGCAGGGAGCTGGGACATCCCGTACAGGCCAATGCGTACGTCACCCCGCCCCAGAACCGGGGGTTCGACGACCACTACGACGTCCACGATGTCTTCGTCCTCCAGATCGAGGGCACCAAGCGCTGGATCGTCCACCGGCCCGTCCACCCCGACCCGCTGCGTGACCAGCCCTGGACCGATCACCGCTCCGCCGTCGCCGAGGCCGCAGAGGGCGAGCCCCACATCGACACCGTGCTCGCACCGGGTGATGTCCTCTACCTGCCCCGGGGCTGGCTGCACGCCGCCGAGGCGCGGGGCGAGGTCTCGATCCACCTGACGCTCGGGATCCACAACTGGACCCGCTACGAGCTGGCGGAACAGCTGGCCCAGGCCGCTCTCGCGACGCTGCGCGACGACCCGGGTATGCGCGGTTCCCTGCCCCTGGGCGTGGACGGGCCGGCCGGCGAGATGGACCTGGTGCGCGAACGCCTCGTCGCGGCGGTCGAGGAGTCCGACGCCGCTCCGCTGTTCCACCGCGCGCGGCGGGCGCGGGGACGGCCCGCGCCGCTGGGTCCACTGGCCCAGCTCGCGGCCGTCGACGGCCTCGGCCCGCGGACTCCCGTCAGCCTCCGGGAAGCACTGGAAGCACGGCTGGAGGGCGGGTGTCTGATCACCCGCGTGGGCCGGCTCGACGTGCCGGAGAAGGATCTGCCGTCGCTGACCCGGCTGCTCGACGGCGAGGTCCGCACGGCTGGGGATCTCGGCGTCGAGCTCGCCGGGAGACTGCTGCACGCGGGTGTACTCATGCCCGCCGGACCGTGACGCCGCCGCGGTGACCGGTGACCGAGTGAGGGATACGGAGCGTTTCTTCTGCGCCGATGCCGCCCGCGACCGCGGCGACCCCATCATCGGCACGGCCCCGTACGGCCTCGTCTGGGTCCTCATCGAGTACCGGGGCGGATGGCCGGTCAACGGCTTCGACGGCCTCGATCTGGCGCCCGGCGTCAAAGCGCTCCTGTTCGCCTCCGCCCAGGCGGTGAGGGCGCGCGTTCTTCTGATCAGGCGCCACGGACGCCGCAGGCGCGAGGGCCCGAAGCGCTGGGCGGTGCTGCGCTACGACGGCTCCGGCGCCCATCGCCAGCAATGGGGCACGTGGAGCCGGGACGAGGACCTGGCGGAGGTCGCCAGAGCGCTCGGCACCCCGGGAGAGCCCGGCGCTCCGGGAGAAACCGGCCTCCCTCCCGTCGTGCTCGTCTGCACCCACGGCCAGCACGACACCTGCTGCGCGGTGCGCGGACGGCCCGTGGGTCGCGCCCTGAACGAGCGCTGGCCCGACCTGGTGTGGGAGTGCACGCATGTCGGTGGTGACCGGTTCGCCGCCAATATCGTCGTCGCACCCGACGGCGTCTACTACGGGGGTCTCGACGCCGGGTCATCCGTCGAAGTGATCGGCGAACACCTGGCCGGACGCATCCACGCGGAACATCTGCGCGGATACACGGATCTCCCTCCGCCCCAGCAGGCGGCTGTAGCAGCCCTGCTCGGGCGCTACGGCCCGGCCGGCCGGCACGACTACACGGTCGCCGGAACCTCCCACGCCGGCGCCCACTGGCTGATCCGGGTCATCGGTCACCGGCCCCGCCCGACGGCCTACGACGTCGAGGTACGGGCCCACCGCGCCCCACCGCACCAGCTGACCTGCCACGGCCCGGCGATGAGCTCCGCAGCCGTCCACGAGGCCACGTCGATCCGCATCGTCTGAAGCGCGCGTAGCCCGGGGCCCGGCAAGTGTCCGCGTCTTCCATCAGGCGTACGGACCCCCCCCGCCGCGTCACAGGATGATGTGGTCCCGCACCAGGCGCAGACAGTCCTCGTCCCCGGCGGGCAGCTCCTCGCCCGCCGGCCAGGGGCGCACGGTCAGGGTCAGATGGGTCAGATAGCTGTAGGGGCCGTTGTCCTAACTACACAGCACGGGGGCGCCGGGACCTCAACACTGGCCGGATACGCGCTCTTTCGTCCGTACCCGGGATGCCTTCACCCTGCGACCAGGGACGAGACGGAGCCGTGGTGTGGGGAGCTGCGATGGTCGAGCCGCTGTACGTGCCGGTCCTGCCGGTCCGGCGAGGCGCTGTGACCGCCTACCTCCGGCTGAGCCCCGCGATACGTCACCGGCTCGCGCCACTGTGGACGCTGCCACCGCGCACCGGTCCCGAGCGCACACGCGGCGCGTCACCACCGCCGGACCCGGAAGCCGACGGACACGCGATGAACGCCTGGCTCACGCCCCGTGTCGACCGGCTCATCGAGGCGATGGACGGGAACCCCGGGTGGGTGGACGCGGGTCATGTGGAGTCGGAGCTGCACGGATCCGCCGTCGCAGTGCAACGGTTGATCACCCGAAGCGGCATGGTTCTGGTCACTGCTCCCGGGCGCGACCGGACGCTCCAGAGATACGCGGCGGACCTCGCCTTCCTCAGCGGCCGGGGACTCGCCGTCCGGATGGCCGTCGACGAACCGCCCGACGAGCCCCGGTCCACGGAGCTGCTGGCTCTCGTCGACCGGCTGCGTATGCCGCCCTCGCACCTCGACCTCATTCTGGACGCCGGCGAGGTGAGAGATGTGGACGAGTCCGGGAAGCGGTCTGTGGCCGCCCTCGACCTCCTCGGATCGCTCCTGCCGTGGCGCACCGTCGTCCTGACGGCGGGAGCCTTTCCCCGCGCCGCCGAGACGTTCGAGGCGGGAGCCGCGTCAGCGACCACCTCCAGGCCGGAGCGCCACGACTGGGCCCTGCACGAATGGATACGCCGGGCCCGCCCGGAGCAGGCGCCCGTGTACGGGGACTACTCCGTGGAGCACGCCCTCGGCGCGAACCTCGCCGAGGACCGCTTCGCGGGACAAGGCCCGCCCTGGGGTCTGCTTCGCTACACCGGCCCCGGACACTTCCTCGTCGCCAGGGCTCCCACGCGGGGCAACCACCGCACGGACCGGGTCAGAGCCCTCGCTCGGTGGATCGTGCGGGACGAGGCCTTCCGCAGTTCGGGCGCGGACCGAAGTTCTGCGGAGGACTGGTGGGAGGCCTGTGCCGAGGGCGTCGGCTCCAGAGGCTCGGGCAGTCCGGAGACATGGAGCCGGATGGGGCACATCCAGCACCTCACCTACGTCACACGCTGTTTGCTGAGCCGTGGTGCGGGCCGGCAGTGAGATCGCTGTAGCTGTGGGACCCTCGCCGCGACGAGTCGCTGTCCGTCCGGCTCTGACGTGGTCGCTGCCGAGACCGGGGCGGGCAACCGCGGCTGCGGTGGCGCCGCTCGGGATGCCCGGCACAGGCGGCGAGGGCCCGGCGACCACGCGGTGACGCCCCGCCGCCGAGCGTTCCGGCGGCGGGGCGTCACCCTTTGCAGGCGGGTACGTGCGGCGTCAGCGCAGCTGCTCGTACGCGGGCAGTGTCAGGAAGTCCGCGTAGTCCTGGTCCAGGGAGACCTGGAGCAGCAGGTCGTGGGCCTGCTGCCACTTGCCGGCAGTGAAGGCCTCGTCGCCGACCTCGGTGCGGATCGCGGCGAGTTCCTCGGCCGCGACCTTGCGGGCCAGGTCCGCCGTGGCGTGCTCGCCGTTCTCGAAGACCACGTCCGCGTTGATCCACTGCCAGATCTGCGAGCGCGAGATCTCGGCGGTGGCCGCGTCCTCCATCAGGTTGAAGATGGCGACCGCGCCCATGCCGCGCAGCCAGGCCTCGATGTAGCGGATGCCGACCGCGACGGCGTTGCGCAGACCGTCGTAGGTGGGCTTGGCGTGCAGGGTGTCGATGGCGATCAGATCGCCGGCCGCCACCGAGACGTCCTCGCGCAGGCGTTCCTTCTGGTTCGGCTTCTCGCCGAGGACCGCGTCGAAGGAGGCCATCGCGATCGGGACCAGGTCGGGGTGGGCGACCCAGGAGCCGTCGAAGCCGTCGCCGGCCTCGCGGTCCTTGTCGGCCTTGACCTTCTCGAAGGCCACCTTGTTGACCTCGGCGTCGCGGCGGGACGGGATGAAGGCCGCCATGCCGCCGATCGCGTGGGCGCCGCGCTTGTGGCAGGTGCGGACGAGGAGTTCGGTGTACGCCCGCATGAACGGGGCGGTCATCGTCACCGCGTTGCGGTCCGGCAGGACGAACTTGGCGCCGCCGTCACGGAAGTTCTTGACGATGGAGAAGAGGTAGTCCCAGCGGCCGGCGTTCAGCCCGGAGGCGTGGTCGCGGAGCTCGTAGAGGATCTCCTCCATCTCGTAGGCGGCGGTGATCGTCTCGATCAGGACCGTGGCACGGACGGTGCCCTGCGGGATGGACAGCTCGTCCTGGGCGAAGACGAAGATGTCGTTCCAGAGGCGGGCCTCCAGGTGCGACTCCGTCTTCGGCAGGTAGAAGTACGGGCCCTTGCCGAGGTCGATGAGGCGCTGGGCGTTGTGGAAGAAGTAGAGGCCGAAGTCGACCAGTGCGCCGGGCACCGGGGCGCCGTCGAGCTGGAGGTGGCGTTCGTCCAGGTGCCAGCCGCGCGGACGGGTGACGACGGTCGCGAGCTCGTCCGCGGGCTTCAGGGCGTAGGACTTGCCGGACTTCGGGTCGGTGAAGTCGATGGCGCGGTTGTAGGCGTCGATCAGGTTGAGCTGGCCGAGGACGACGTTCTCCCACGTGGGGGCGGACGCGTCCTCGAAGTCGGCGAGCCAGACCTTGGCGCCCGAGTTCAGGGCGTTGATGGTCATCTTGCGGTCGGTGGGACCGGTGATCTCCACCCGGCGGTCGTTCAGGGCCGCGGGGGCCGGAGCGACCTTCCAGGAGTCGTCCGCACGGATCGCCGCGGTCTCCGGCAGGAAGTCCAGCGTGGAGGTGCGGGCGATCTCCGCGCGGCGCTCGCCGCGGCGGGCGAGGAGCTCGTCACGGCGCGGGGTGAACCGGCGGTGCAGCTCGGCCACGAACGCGAGGGCCGCGGGGGTGAGGACCTCGTCCTGCCGGGGCAGGGGCTCGGCATCGACGATGGCCAGCGAGGACGGCGCTGGTGCGGACATGAGCTGTCACTCCTTCAGCGGGCGGTGCGGACGGCGTCTCACGGCCGCCGGGTCGCCTGAGATGGCACGGCGTGCCATGGCTCCGGGATACGGCCGTGGCCGCCGTCTGGGGTGCAGAGGGCTTCTGACCAGTGGATAGTAGTTTCCTCATGGTGGAAGTTCAATGGTTTGTTGATGTCGAGATTCTCCGGTTCGACAGAAGTGGGCCTTCGTTGGCGCAGCGTGCCAGTGCGTTCACTCAAGGTGGGACAGGTCCTCCGCCGTGTCGATGTCGTACGCCTGAGCCACATCGGAACACTCGACGAGCGTGATCGCATCGCGGTGCTCCCGCAGATAGGCGCGCGCCCCCTGATCGCCCACCGCCCCCGCCGAGATGTCTGCCCACAGATCGGCCCCGAACATCACCGGATGGCCGCGTTCACCCGCGTACGAGGCCGCTGCCAGGCTCGTACGGGAGCGGTACGCCGACCGCACCCGTGCCACCGCCCCGGCGCCGATGCCGGGCTGGTCGACCAGGAGGACGACGACGGCGTCCGCGCCCGTCCCGGCGAGGGCGGCGAGCCCCGCCCGCAGCGAGGAGCCCATGCCCTCGGTCCACTCCGGGTTGACGGTCACCGCGCAGCCTGACAGCTCCGCCCTGGCCCGCACCTCGTCGGCCGCCGCACCGAGCACCACATGGACCGGGCCGCAGCCGCCGTCCCGCAGGGTGCGTACCGCGTGGTCGACGAGGAGGCCGCCGCGGTGTTCCAGCAGCGCCTTGGGGCGGCCGCCCAGCCGGCGGCCGCCGCCCGCGGCGAGGAGTAGCCCGGCGACGGCCGGGTTGACGGAGGGGGAGGAATGGAGCGGAGTGCTTGTCATGCGGCCTGGATACCTCACAAGCCGGGATCCTGCACAGACGGACCGTTTCTGCAACCGACTGTGATCGCGCGGGACACACCGGGTTCCGTCCGCGGAGTGGCGCCCGGCACCTTTCATGGCGTTAACTTGCCCGCACCCCCGGACACTTGACCACGGTCCGGGACTCGGTCGAAACACCAGCACAAGGATGTGCGAGGGGGAGTGCTTTGTTGAAAAGCGTGGGGCAGGCGCGGGTGACCAGCAGCAACGAGGACCCGAGAGTGACGGAGCTGCGTACGGCCGTCTCCCGGCTCCGGCGCGAGCTGGCCGGACATCCCGCGGAGTTCCCGGACCGCGCGATCGCCGAGGACGAGCTGGCGGCGCTGGACGCGATGGCGGTCAGCGGCGCGCCCGAGATCCCCCGGCTCCGCCGCTCGCTGCTGCTGATCGCGGGGGCGATCGGCTCGGTCAGCGCGCTGGCGTCGGCACTCAGGGACGTACGGGTCGCCGTGGACCTCTTCGGGGAGCCGCCGCGCCGCTGATCCGGAGCCGCCGCAGTTGCTGAACCTGCGGGCCGTCGCCCTCCCCCGGACGTCCGGGGGAGGGCGACGGCCCACGTTCAGCGGCGGATGAGCCTGCGGGCCGTCGCCGCCGCGACCGCCGCCGTGCGTGAGTCGACGCCCAGCTTGGCGTAGATGTGCACCAGATGGGACTTCACGGTCGCCTGGCTCAGGAACAGCTTCTTGCTGATCCGCAGGTTGGACAGCCCCTCGCCCACCAGTTGCAGGACCTCCAGCTCGCGCTTGGTGAGGGCCTCCGCGGGGGTCCTCATCCGGTCCATCAGCCGGTGCGCGACGGCCGGGGCGAGTGCGGACCGGCCGGCCGCCGCCGTACGGACCGCGGCGGCCAGCTCCTCCGGCGGGGCGTCCTTCAGCAGATAGCCGGCGGCCCCCGCCTCGACCGCGGCCAGGATGTCGGCGTCCGTGTCGTAGGTGGTCAGGATCAGCACCCGGGGCGCGTCCGGCACCGAGGTGATCGCGGCGGTGGCCTCCGAGCCGTGGAGACCGGGGCCGAACTGCAGGTCCATCAGGACGACGTCGAACTCGCCGGTCGCGGCCAGGGCCACGGCCTGCTCCGCGGTGGCGGCCTCCGCGGCGACGTGGAAGTCCGGCTCGGTGTCCAGAACGGCCCGCAGCCCCGCCCGGACCACCGGGTGGTCGTCGGCGAGCAGCAGTCTGATCGGCGTGGTCATGCGGAGTCCTGTCCGTTCGTGCGGGCGGAGAGCGGCAGGTCCGTACCGGCGGGGAGCGGCAGGGTGAGGGCGACGGCCGTGCCCTGGCCGGGGGCCGACTCGACGCTCAGGGTGCCGCCCAGCGAACGGGCCCGCGACCGCATGGCGGGCAGCCCGAAGCCACCGGTCCCGGTGCCGCTGCCGCCGGCCGGGACGGTGTCCGGCGAGAAGCCGTGGCCGTCGTCGACCACGTCCAGCGCGACCGAGGTGTCCATGAAGCTCAGGGTGATCTCGGCCCGCCGCGCCTCTGCGTGCCGCACAGTGTTGGCCAGCGCCGACTGCGCGGTACGCAGCAGCGCCACCTCGTACGGGGTGGGCAGCTCCACCGGGGTCCCGCTGACGGCGAACTGCACGGTGAGAGCGGCGTCCGTGCTGCGGTCCGAGAGCCGTTCCAGGGCGGCCGCGAGTGAGCCGTTCTCCAGGTCGGGCGGGGTCAGCGCGCGGACGAAGCGGCGGGCCTCCGCGAGGTTGTCCTGGGCGGCCTCGCGGGCCTGGCGGACATGGGGGGTGGCGGGCGCGTCCGGTTCCAGGGTGCGTTCGGCCGCGCGCAGGAACAGCTGAATGCTGGAGAGGCCCTGCGCGAGGGTGTCGTGGATCTCCCGCGCGAGGCGTTCGCGTTCCGCGAGCGTGCCGGCGGTGCGTTCGGCCGCCGCCAGCTCCGCCCGGGTCGAGACGAGCTCCTCGATGAGTTCGCGGCGCCGCTCGCTCTCCCGGAACAGCGCGTCGTACCCGAGCACCGTCGCGACGGCCACCGCGGCGCCGAGCACCGGGCCGATGAAGGTGCCGGGCGTGACCGCCTGCCCGTGCACCAGGAAGCTGGTGATGGCGGCGGCCGCGGTCACCGCGACTGCGGGCAGCCCCCAGCGCATCGGCAGCAGGTGCAACTGGAGGAAGTACAGCGGGAACGCCACCCACAGCCCGTCCGGCGACAGCGCCAGCAGCACCAGCCAGAGCGCCCCCAGCACGGCGAGCCAGCCCGCCCCCGCCCGGGTCCCCGGCTGGACGACAGGAGCCAGCGCACCCGCCGCGTACACCGAGGCCAGCACGCAGGACACCACGACGACGGCGGCGGCGTGCGGATCCCCGGCGCTCACGGCCTTGACCGCCGCCAGCGCCAGCAGTCCCAGCAGCAGGGCGTGCAGACACAGCCGCAGCGCGGCTGCGACCGGCGGATGAACACGTGTTTCCATGATTCGTCCAGCGTAGGCGGGCGGTGCCGGGGGCCGGTCAACCGAAAGGTTGATGTCGGGCCCAGCCCGCGGGCGATGTTTCCCGGGCCGCCCGGACCGACGCTGGAGTCATGTTCGTCGCATGGAGAGACCTTCGGTTCGCCAGGGGCCGGTTCGCGCTCATGGGCACGGTCGTGGTGCTGATCACGCTGCTCGTGGGTCTGCTGTCCGGGCTCACGGCCGGACTGGCCCGGGAGAACACCTCGGCCGTCACGGGGCTGAGCGCCGACCACCTGGCGTTCGCCGCCCCGCCCGACGGCCAGTCGGTGTCCTTCACCAATTCCACCGTCAAGGAGAGTGCCTGGCGGAGCTGGGCCGGGCAGCCCGGCGTCGAGAAGGCCCAGCCGCTCGGCATCCGCACGATCGACGCCGCCGCGGTGGCGGGGGAGCGGACGGCGGCCGTCTCCGCGTTCGGCGTCGAACCGGACGGCGGCCCGGCGCCCTCCGGCACCCCGGTCGGACCGGGAAAGGTGGTGCTCTCCGCGCAGGCCGCGGATGATCTCTCCGCCCGGACCGGCGACCGGCTGCGCCTCGGCGGCGCCGAGGTCACCGTAGCGGCGGTCGCGGGCGACGCCTCGTACAGCCATACCCCGGTCGTCTGGACCGCGCTGGCCGACTGGCAGCGGCTCGGGGCCGACGGCGCGGCCCGCGCCACCGTCATCGCCCTGACCACCACCGACGGCGCGGACCTGGCGGCGGGCGACCGCGCGGCCGGCACCAGCACGCTCACCCTGGACGGCTCGCTCACCGCGATCGGCTCCTACCAGGCCGAGAACGGCTCGCTCCAGCTGATGCGCGGATTCCTCTTCGCCATCTCCGCACTGGTCATCGGCGCCTTCTTCACCGTCTGGACGATCCAGCGCAGCGGCGACGTCGCCGTCCTCAAGGCACTCGGTGCCTCCACGCCCTACTTGCTCCGGGACGCACTCGGACAGGCCGTGGTGATGCTCGCCATCGGTACGGGGATCGGCACCGCCCTCGCCTCCGGCATCGGCGCCCTGGTCAGCGGCGGCGCCGTGCCGTTCGTCCTGGAGGCGTCGACCGTCCTCGTCCCGGCAGCCGTCATGATCGCCCTCGGTGCCGTCGGGGCGGCCCTGTCCATCCGGCGGATCACCGCCGTCGACCCGCTCACCGCACTCGGGAGTGCCCGATGACCCTCACGCTCACCGATGTCACGCTCACCTACCCCGACGGCGAGGGGCGGCTCACCGCCCTGGACCGGGTCTTCCTCGACGTGCCCGCCGGCACCCTCACCGCCGTCGTCGGCCCCTCCGGCTCGGGCAAGTCCAGCCTGCTGGCCGTGGCCGCCACCCTGGTCACCCCGGACGAGGGCGCCGTCGTCGTCGCGGGGACGGACACGGTGGGGCTCAGCCGCGCGGACAAGGCGGCGCTGCGCCGCGAGCGGATCGGCATCGTCTTCCAGCAGCCCAACCTGCTGGCGTCGCTGACCGCCGCGGAGCAGCTCCAGGTCATGGCCCATCTGTCGGGCGGTGCCCCCCGGGCCGCCCGGACCCGGGCGCTGGAACTGCTCGACGCGGTCGGCCTGGCCGACAAGGCCGACCGCAGGCCGCACCAGCTCTCCGGGGGCCAGCGCCAGCGGATCAACATCGCGCGGGCCCTGATGAACGACCCGGCGGTCCTGCTCGTCGACGAGCCGACCAGCGCGCTGGACCACGAACGGGGGGCGGCCGTGCTGGACCTGCTCGTCACGCTGACCCGCGAGCGGTCCACGGCGACCGTCATGGTCACCCACGACCGGACCCATCTGGACCGGATGGACGTGACGGTCACGATGCGGGACGGCCGGCTGACGGCCGCGGCACTGGCCTGAGCCCGCTCGCCCCGGCACTGGCCTGACGGCCGCCCCGCACTGGCCTGAGCCCGCTCAGCCGCCGGACGTCCCGCTGCTGGCCAGCACCTCGGAGAGTTCCTTGGCGGCCTGCTGGAGGATCGGGACGATCCGCTCGGTGGCCGCCTCCGTAACCCGGCCCGCCGGACCCGAGATCGAGATCGCGGCGGAGGTCGGTGAGTTGGGCACCGAGACCGCGAGGCAGCGGACCCCTATCTCCTGCTCGTTGTCGTCCACCGCGTAGCCCGCCCGGCGGACCTGCTCCAGCGCGTCCAGGAAGCCCTCGGGGGTGGTGATCGTCTTCTCGGTGGCGGCCGGCATCCCGGTGCGGGCCAGCAGCGCCCGTACCTCGTCCGGCGGGGTGTGCGCGAGCAGCGCCTTGCCGACACCGGTCGAGTGCGGCAGCACCCGGCGGCCCACCTCGGTGAACATGCGCATCGAGTGCTTGGACGGCACCTGCGCCACGTACACGATCTCGTCGCCGTCGAGCAGCGCCATGTTCGCGGTCTCGCCGGTCTCCTCGACCAGCCGCGCGAGATACGGGCGGGCCCAGGTGCCGAGCAGCCGTGCGGCGGACTCGCCCAGCCGGATCAGGCGCGGGCCGAGCGCATAGCGCCGGTTGGGCTGCTGGCGGACGTATCCGCAGACCACGAGCGTGCGCATCAGCCGGTGAATGGTGGGAAGCGGCAGCCCGCTGCTCGCGGAGAGCTCACTCAGACCGACCTCGCCCCCCGCGTCGGCCATCCGCTCCAGCAGATCGAAGGCGCGCTCAAGGGACTGCACACCACCGCTGGGTCCGGCGGGCTTGGAGTCGGATGTGCTGGCGTGGGACGGCGGCACGTCAACGGTCCTTTCGAAGCGGAAGAGCAAGGCAGCAGCCTACCGGGCGCTTCCCGATCGGCCCACTGTTCCGGGGCGGCGTCCTGGCCGGTCAGGGCCCGTTTGTCCGGGTGTCCGCCGGCGGCCGGACGGTTCTGGGACACGGTCTCCGGCTTATTCTACGTTCCGCTCTGTGAAATTAGTCTTTTACTTTGTGGAAATCTCCAGTCGACATCCCGCATGGTCCGCTGAGTGGCCGGCGCGCAGAATGGGGGTCTTGACGGGCCGCTTTCGCGAGTGAAGACTCCTTCAACAGTTCGTTGAATTTTTGGAAGTGGGGAGCACGGGTGTCCGCTACGGACGTGAAGCTGGTACTGCGCTCGACGCGCGTCGTCACTCCTGAGGGGACGCGGCCTGCGACGGTCGCCGTCGCCGACGGGAAGATCGACGCCGTCGTGGCGTACGACGCGGAGGTGCCCGAGGGCGCCCGGCTGGAGGACTTCGGTGACGACGTCCTGCTGCCCGGTCTGGTGGACACCCACGTCCATGTGAACGACCCCGGCCGCACCGAGTGGGAGGGCTTCTACACCGCCACCCGCGCCGCCGCGGCCGGCGGGATCACCACCCTGCTCGACATGCCGCTCAACTCCCTCCCGCCGACCACCACCGTCGAGCACCTGCGCGTCAAGCAGCGGGTGGCCGCACCCAAGGCGCACATCGACACCGGCTTCTGGGGCGGTGCGATCCCGTCCAACGTGAAGGACCTGCGCCCGCTGTACGAGGCCGGGGTCTTCGGCTTCAAGTGCTTCCTGTCGCCCTCCGGCGTCGAGGAGTTCCCCGAGCTGGACCAGGAGCAGCTGGCCCGCTCGATGGCGGAGATCGCCGGATTCGGCGGGCTCCTGATCGTGCACGCCGAGGACCCGCACCACCTGGCGGCGGCGCCGCAGCGCGGCGGCCCCGCCTACGCGGACTTCCTGGCCTCCCGGCCGCGCGACGCCGAGAACACCGCGATCGAGGGGCTGATCGCCCACGCCAAGCGGCTGAACGCCCGCGTCCACGTACTGCACCTGTCCTCCAGCGACGCGCTGCCGCTGATCGCCGCGGCCAAGCGCGAGGGGGTGCGGGTCACGGTCGAGTCCTGCCCGCACTTCCTCACCCTCACCGCGGAGGAAGTCCCGGACGGCGCCACCGAGTTCAAGTGCTGCCCGCCCATCCGCGAGGCGGCCAACCAGGACGCGCTGTGGGAGGGGCTCGCGGACGGCACCATCGACTGCATCGTCTCCGACCACTCGCCCTGCACCACAGACCTCAAGACGCCGGACTTCGCCTCCGCGTGGGGTGGGATCTCCTCCCTCCAGCTCGGTCTGCCCGCCATCTGGACCGAGGCCCGCAGGCGCGGCCACTCGCTCGACGACGTCGCCCGCTGGATGTCGGCGGCCCCCGCCGAGCTGGCCGGGCTGCGCGACAAGGGTGCGATCGAGGCGGGCCGGGACGCCGACTTCGCGGTCCTGGCCCCCGACGCCACCTTCACCGTCGACCCGGCCGGGCTGTTCCACCGCAACCAGGTCACCGCGTACGCCGGCCGGACCCTGCACGGTGTCGTCAGGTCCACCTGGCTGCGCGGCGTACGGATCGCGTCGGACGGCGTGCTGGACGCTCCCACGGGCCGCCTCCTCGAACGGAACCGCTGAGCACGGCGCCGAACGGGGCGCGCCCGACCGGCGACGCGCACGCGGTCCCGTCCGCTGGGTGCCGGCCGGGGCCCGCAGGTGGCTGTCCGTATTCGGGGGATACGGTGGTGATGCGGGGGCCTGGCCGGGTTGCCGCACGCCCGAGCAGGAGTCGTCATGATCTTCATCGCAGTCAGGTTCACCGTCCGCAGCACCGAGCGCGACAACTGGCTCCCGGCCGTCGAGGACTTCACCGTCGCCACCCGCCGGGAGCCGGGCAACGTGTTCTTCGACTGGTCGTCCAGTGTCGAGAACCCGGACCAGTTCGTACTGCTGGAGGCGTTCGCCTCCGCCGAGGCGGGTGCGGCCCATGTGCAGTCCGAGCACTTCGCCGCGGCCATGGACCGGATGGCGGACCTGGTGGCGGAGACACCCGAGATCATCAACGTCGAGGTACCCGGCGAGGGCTGGTCCCGGATGGCCGAGCTCCAGCCGCGTACGAGCTGAACCGGGCCAGGAGGCCGGTCCGCGCGAGCCAAGGCCCGCGCGCCGGGCCCGCCCGGCCGCTCAGAACTCCTCGTGGGTCTCGGGGTCCCCGCCGAACCGCTGCCGCGGCCCGGCCGCGATGCGCTCCAGCTCCCCGGCCGTCAGCTCGAAGCCGAAGAGGTCCAGGTTCTCGCGCTGCCGTCCCGGATCGGCGCTCTTCGGGATCGGGACGGCCCCGAGCTGGGTGTGCCAGCGCAGCACCGCCTGTCCCGGCGTCACCCCGTGCGCCCGCGCGACGGCGACGGGACCGGGGTCGGCCAGCAGGTCGCGGCCCCGCCCCAGCGGGCTCCAGCTCTCCGTGACGATGCCCTTGGCGGCGTGCACGGCCCGCAGCTCCTCCTGCGGCAGCCGCGGATGCATCTCGATCTGGTTGACGGCGGGCAGCACCCCCGTCTCCCGCTCCAGCCGGTCCAAGTGGTCCGCGGTGAAGTTGGAGACCCCGATCGACCGTACGAGCCCCTCCTCGCGGAGCCGGATCATAGCCTTCCAGGTGTCCACGTACAGATCGACGCGGGGCAGCGGCCAGTGGATGAGATAGAGGTCCACGTAGGAGAGGCCGAGGTTGCGCCGGGACTCCTCGAACGAGGCCAGCGTCTTCTCGTACCCCTGGTGGCGGCCCGGCACCTTGGTGGTGACGAAGACGTCCTCCCGGTCCACCCCGCTGCGGGCGATCCCGCGCCCGGTGCCGGTCTCGTTGCCGTAGTTCAGCGCGGTGTCGACGAGCCGGTAGCCGAGGCCCAGGGCCCCGGCGACGGCTTCCTCGGCCGCGTCGTCGTCCAGCGGCCAGGTGCCGAGCCCGACCGAGGGCACGGTTCGGCCGTCGTTCAGCTTGCGCGACGGGGTCTCGGTCATGGTCGGTTCCTCTCGTCGGACGGCTGCCTGCCCGGCCAGCCTAGGTCTGCCCGGCTCACTTCTCCCGGTTGGCCTCGCGACGCAACTGTGCGATGACCTCGTCCACCCGGCTCCGCTCGTAGCCTCGGCGGACGAGCTCGAAGGCCGCGACTTCGGACGGCGGGGTGCCGCCGCGGAGCCGGGTGATGTAGGCGTCGACCTGATCGCGGTCGTATCCGCGCCGGGCGATGGTGAAGCCGAACTCCTCGTACAGCGGGTGTTCGTACGCGTCGTTCGACCTCTGCGACCCCTGTGACTCGCGTGACCCTCGTGACCAGAACATGGGTGCCTCCCCCGGACGGATGGACGGATGGACGGATGGGCGGACGGGTGGGTGGACGGACGGAAATCGTCCGCCCACCCTGCCACGGAACTCAGGCGGCGTGGCCACCGTCCACCACGACCTCGGTTCCGGTGATGTACGCGGCCTCGGCACCGGCCAGGTAGGTGATGAGCGAGGCCACCTCACCGGCCGTGCCGAACCGGCCCAGCGCGGTCGCGGCCCGCTGCCCGGCGGCGAACGGGCCGTCGGCCGGGTTGAGATCGGTGTCCACAGGACCGGGCTGGACCAGGTTGACGGTGATCCCGCGCGGGCCGAGCTCGCGGGCGAGCGGCTTGGTGAGTCCCGACAGCGCCGACTTGCTCATCGCGTAGAGCGTGCCGCCCGGTCCGCCCGCGAACCGGCTCAGGGCCGTACCGAGGGTGATGATGCGGCCGCCGCGCTCCATCACTTCGGCCGCCGCCCGGCAGGCCAGGAACACGGCCCGCACGTTGACCGCGAGTACCCGGTCCACATCGGCGGTGCTGAGGGTGCCGATGGGGCCGAGGACGCCGATGCCCGCGTTGTTGACCAGGACGTCGAGCCGGCCGAACTCCTCCGCCGTCCGGTGCACCGCCGCGGGGACGGCCTCCGGATCGGCCGAATCGGCGCGCAGGGCGACCGCGCGGCGGCCGCACGCCTCGATCCTCCGCACGGTCTCCTGGGCGGCGGCCTCGTCCCTGGCGTAGGTCAGCGCCACATCGGCGCCGTCCCGGGCGAGCCGCAGGGCGGTCGCGGCGCCGATGCCGCGGCTGCCGCCGGTGACGAGTGCGACGCGGTCGGAGCCGGTGCTGCTGGTGCTCGTGCTGTTCATCAGGGGTCCTGTCCGGTTGCCGGTGGTGGTGTCGCCGGTTGGCTGACAGGGACAAGGAAAGTTCTTCCGCGGACCGGAGACCGGCGGTAAACGGACGCACACTCCGCTACGTCGGCCGGCCGGCCGATGAGTTGCGGCCCGCGCGGGGGTCAGAACAGATGGAAGCGGAATGCGCGGCCATTCCCGAGCCTTGAAGGAGCAGGACCATGGCGAAGCTGACCCTCATCACCTTTCTGACCCTCGACGGCGTCATGCAGGGCCCCGGCGCCCCCGAGGAGGACCCGAGCGGAGGATTCGAGTACGGCGGCTGGCAGGCCCCGGTCATCGACGAGGACAGCGGGCGGTTCGTCGCGGAGTTGTTCGACCGCTCGGCGGCCTTCCTGCTGGGCAGGCGTACCTACGACATCTTCGCGGGGTACTGGCCGGAGATCACCGATCCGGACAATCCGATCGCCGGCCGGCTCAACCGGTACCCCAAGTACGTCGTCTCGACCACGTTGGAGAAGGCCGACTGGGAGAACACCACCGTGATCTCCACCGATGTCGCCGCGGAGATCGCCCGGATCAAGGAGCGCACGCAGGGAGGCGAGGTGCAGATCTACGGGAGTGGTGTGCTCGCCCGGTCCCTGATGGCGCACGGCCTGATCGACGAGTACAACCTGCTGGTCCACCCGGTCGTGCTCGGCGCCGGCAAGCGGCTGTTCACGGACGGCGGACTGCCGACGGCCTTCGAGCTGACCGGCGCCCGCACGACGCCCAACGGCATCGCGATCAACACCTACCGGCCCACCGGCCGGGCCGAGTTCGGCTCCATCCCCGACGGCACGTGAACGACCGGCACGATCAGCCGATAACGACCGGCACGACCGGCAGATAACGACCGGTACGTGAACGGCCCGCGCGGTCAGCCGCCGTGCGGCGGGCTCCAGTCCGGCGAACGGCCGAGCGCCGACAGCACGAGCCGGAAGGCGTCCGCGCTGCCGGACCCCGCCGCCCCACCGGCCGGCAGGGCGGGCCGGAAGGCCGTACCCGGCCGCACGCGCGCCTCGCCGCCGGGGACGCGCAGGGCGATGGGCAGTGCGGCCTCGACGACGTCCGCAGGGAAGCCGGTCCGCAGCCCGAGGGAGGCCGCCGCGTCCCAGGAGTGCACGACGTAGTCGATGAAGTGGAACCCGATCGCGGTGGATGCGGCGAACGTCGCGGAGGCGTTGATCTCCGGAAGCGCGAACCGCCGCTCCAGCACGTCCGGTTCGGCGAACGCGTCCAGCACCACATCGGCCGCCTCGCGGTACCGGGCGGCCGGATCGTCCGCGTACGAACGGGTCCGCCAGACGGCCGCACCGGCCCCCTGACCCCGCGCGGCGGCGGCGAACCCGAGGTGCTGGGCACCCATGTGCTCGACGAGGCGGCGCAACGTCCAGCCGGAGCAGGGGGAGGGGCGGTCCCAGTCGCCGGGGCCCGCGCTGCGCACGACGCGCACGGATTCCAGCACTGCGATCCGGTCGAGCTGGACGATGTCCACGGTCGGGGTTCCCTTCGTCGGGCGGTACAGCGGGTTCAGGTGGTCCTGGTGGTGTTGGAAGGTCAGGTCGGTGTCGTCGGCCACGGTGCCGCTCCGGACACCAGCCGCCAGGCGGATTCACGGAGCGCGGCGGGGGAGGTGAACGGGGCCGTCCAGGTGGCGGAACGCAGGGTGCCCCGGTCCCGGTGGGCGTGGACGATCCGCCGGTGGTCGGGGCGGGCGACGAAGTCCATCAGGTGTTCGTGGGCGGTCCAGACGGTGATGGACCCGGAACGGTTCATCCGGGGGCCCACGTCCACCCACAGCCACATGCCGACCGCGCCCGGGGTCGCCGGCCAGGTGCGGCGCAGTCGCATGCCCGCGGTCCCGACGGACGGTGTGCTCCAGGGGCGGTGAGTGACGAACTCGGTGACGCCGACGACCACTTCGGTCCCCGGTTCCACGGTCCTGGCGGCGGGGCCGCCCCGCCAGTGCGTGCTCCAGAGGATGTGCGGCACGGGCTGTCCTTCCCCCTGCGTGGTCCGGCCGGGCCGTCGCGGAGTTCCGCGACGGATCACCGCGACCATACAGCTGAACGAACGATCGTGCTATTAGTTTCGAGCGGGCCGCCGCCGGACAGACAGCAGGTGCGCCGGTGCTACGCGGTGCCGGGCAGTGAGGAGGCGTCCGTCGCCACCGCCCGCAGCCGCTCCAGGATCGCGCGCGCCGCCCTCGTGTAGCCCTCGGAGCTCCTCCGGAGCACCGAGTCGCCGTTGGCCAGCTCCAGGAACGCGATGATCTCGAAGGCCAGCTGGGCCGCATCGCAGTCCGCCCGGATCTCGCCCAGCACCCGCGCCTCCTCGATCCGCCGCTCCACGAAGGCGACCCAGCCGGACTGCGCGGCCACGATCGCGTCGTGCACCGGGCCCTCGCGCGCGTCGAACTCCGCGATGGCCGCGTAGAAGAAGCAGCCCCCGGGGAACACCCGCTGCTCCGAGTACGCGATCCAGCGCTCGTACAGCTCCCGGATCCGCCCCAGCCCGGCCGGAACGGCCCGTACCGGCTGCACGACATGCTCGTCGTACACCGCGGCGGCGGCTCGCACGGTGGCCAGCTGGAGCTCTTCCTTGGAGCCGAAGAGGGCGAACACGCCGCTCTTGCTCAGCCGGAGCTCGGTCGCGAGCCGACCGAGCGAGAGGCCTTCGAGGCCCTCCACCGACGCGACCGCCGCAGCGTGCGCGAGCACCAGCTGCCGGGTGCGGTTGCCCCGTTCGACCCTTCCGTCCTGGCGTGCTCCCGCCATCTGGCGACTCCGTGCTCGGTGGGGTGCGGGGCGGCCGACGTCGGACCGGTCCCGGGGCTCGCCATTGTAGGAGGGCGACCGGTACGGTGATCGTTCCGCGTGCGAGCCAGTGAGGTCTCCGCATCCTGCCTGTGGAGAACCAGGAGATCCGGGTGTCCTCGATCGCCGTTCCCGCCCTCGCCCCGCCGCGCCGGGCGTGGCTCACCGATCTGCCCGTCCTGCTGGTCGCCGTCGTCTGGGGTTCCAGCTACCTGGCGGCCAAGGGCATCACCACGGCGCAGACCGTCATCGCCGTCCTGGTGCTGAGGTTCGCCGTCGTGCTGCCCGTCCTGGTGGTCGCCGGACGGCGCAGGCTGTCGGCGCTGACCGCGGCGCAGTGGCGGGGCGCGGGGCTGCTGGGCCTGGTGCTCAGCGGGATCTTCCTGGTGGAGACGTACGGCATCGTCCACACCTCGGCGACCAACGCCGGGCTCATCATCAGCCTCACCATGGTCTTCACCCCGCTCGCGGAAGCCGCGGCGACCCGCGTCCGGCCGGCCGGGAGCTTCCTCGCCGCGGCCGGGCTCTCCGTGGCCGGTGTGGTGCTGCTGACCCAGGGCAGCGGATTCACCAGCCCCTCCGGGGGCGATCTGCTGATGCTCGTCGCCGCCCTGGCCCGCACCCTCCACGTACTGCTCATGGCGCGCATCAGGTCCGTCCGGTCTGCGGACTCGCTGTCGCTGACCACCGTCCAGCTCGGCAGCGCGGTCGCCGTCTTCGCAGCTCTGGCCGCCGTCCCCGGCACCGGCGAGTCGCCGTGGTCGGTCGCCGCCGGATTCGGTGTCCGCGAGTGGGGCGGGCTGCTCTTCCTGTCGGTCTTCTGCACGCTCTTCGCGTTCTTCGTGCAGATGTGGTCCGTACGCCGCACCTCGCCGTCCCGGGTCAGCCTGCTGCTCGGTACGGAACCGCTCTGGGCCGCCGCCGTCGGCATCGCGATCGGCGGCGAACGCCTCGGCGTCCTCGGAGCGGCGGGCGCGGTCCTGGTGCTCGCGGGGACCGCCTGGGGGCGCCGCGGCGCGGCCCCGGCTACTCCTTGACCGAGTCCGACGCGATCATGACGGCGATCCCCGCCACCACCAGCACGATGCTGACGAACAACGAGTAGTCGCCGACGAACGGCAGCCGTTGCACCAGGCCGATGAAGTGGAACCAGCCGAACCATTCGTGGAGCAGCCCCGCGGCCCCTTGGGCGAACACCAGGAAGCCGACCGTCTCGCAGAGTCTCTTCATGGGAGTGAGCCTGGCGCGCCGGGCACCGCCGCCGCATCGGCCGGTGGTCCGGGCCGCTCGTCCGAAAGTCTTCCGTTCCGCGACTTTGGTCGCCTCCCGGCCCCGAACCGCCGGAGGCCCTCATTCCACTGCGTAGCTTTGTCGATATGACGCGTACGGAGTACCCCTGGCTGCTGCCCTCGGCGATGGCCGACCCCGAGCTGCCCGGTGACCGGGGCGCCCGATCCCGCCGTACCGTGCGCGACTGGATCGTCGACATCACGGCGTTCCTCTGCGCGGCGGGCATCGGCCTGGCGACCATCGCGACGATCGAGGCGGACCCCACCACGCCCGAGGGCGTCGTCTTCGTGGACTCGCTGGCCGGCGCCGCCGCCTGCTGCGCGCTGTGGGTCCGGCGGCGGTGGCCGGTCGGCCTCGCGGTGGCGTTGACGGTGCTCTCCACCGTGGAACCGGTCGCGGCCGGGGCGCTGCTGGTGGCCCTGTTCAGCGTGGCCGTGCACCGGCCGTTCCGCCCCGTCGCCTTCGTCGGCGCGGGGGCCCTGGCCGTCGCCCCGCTCCAGCCCTACCTGCGCCCCGACCCGAACACCTCGTTCACGGCGTCCACGGTCATCGGCGTCCTACTGATCCTGCTGGTGCTCAGCTGGGGCATGGTCGTACGCTCCAGACGCCAGCTCGTCGTCACCCTGCGCGAACGGGCCCGGCGCGCCGAGACCGAGGCCGGACTGCGCGCGGAGCAGGCCCAGCGGCTGGCCCGCGAGGACATCGCCCGGGAGATGCACGACGTCCTCGCCCACCGGCTGACCCTGCTCTCCGTGCACGCCGGAGCCCTGGAGTTCCGGCCCGACGCACCCCCGGCAGAGGTGGCCCGCGCCGCCGGAGTCATCCGGGACAGCGCGCACGAGGCGCTCCAGGACCTCCGCGAGATCATCGGGGTGCTGCGCAGCCCACGGGACAGCGAGGGCGACCGGCCGCAGCCCACCCTCGCCACCCTCGGCGCACTGGTCGCCGAATCCCGCCTGGCCGGGATGAAGGTGGCCCTCGACAACGACCTGGCAGACCCGGACGCGGCGCCCGCCGCCACCGGCCGCACCGTCTACCGCATCGCCCAGGAGGGCCTGACCAACGCCCGCAAGCACGCACCGGGCACCGAGGTCACCGTCAGGGTCAGCGGCGGCCCGGGCCGGGGCATCACCGTCGAGGTGCGCAACCCGGCCCCCACCGAGCCCTTCGAGCAGGTGCCCGGCTCCGGGCAGGGGCTCATCGGGCTGACCGAACGGGCCACCCTCGCCGGCGGCCGCCTCGACCACGGACCGGAACCTGGCGGCGGGTTCGGGGTCCGGGCTTGGCTACCGTGGCCGTCATGACCACCCCGACTCCCGCCCCCGCCGAACGCCCCGTCCGGCTCCTCATCGTCGACGACGACCCGCTCGTACGTGCCGGGCTCACCCTCATGCTCGGCGGCGCCGACGACATCGACATCGTGGGGGAGGGCGCCGACGGCAGCGAGGCGCCCGGACTCGTCGAACAGCTCCGCCCGGACGTCGTCCTGATGGACATCCGGATGCCGGTCATGGACGGGCTGACCGCCACCGAGGTGCTGCGCGGCCGCCCGGACGCACCCGAGGTCATCGTCCTGACCACCTTCCACGCCGACGAACAGGTGCTGCGCGCGATCCGTGCCGGAGCGGCCGGCTTCGTGCTCAAGGACACCCCGCCCGGACAGATCGTCGACTCGGTGCGCCGGGTGGCGGCCGGTGACCCGGTCCTGTCGCCCGCGGTGACCCGGCAGCTCATGGCCCGCGCCGCGGGCCCCGGCGGGGACGAGAAGGCCGACCGCGCGCAAGGGGCCCGCCGACGGCTCGCCTCGCTCGCAGAACGGGAACGCGAGGTGGCCATCGCCGTCGGGCACGGCCGTTCCAACGCCGAGATCGCCGCGGCACTCTATCTGAGCGTGGCCACCGTGAAGACCCAGGTGTCACGGATTCTGGCCAAGTTCGACTTCAACAACCGCGTCCAGATCGCCCTGCTGGTCCACGATGCGGGCCTGTTGGACGACGGCGACGGCCCCGGGCTGTCCTGAACTCTCCGTCGGCTCCTGACCTGGCGCCCTACGCTGAACGGGCCGGTCCGGGGGGCTGGACCGAGTCAGACCGGGAGGGTGGGCCCATGTCCGATGTCGAGGTAGACCTGCGCGGGGTCGCGGACTTCACCGCGAATCCGTACCCGTACTACGAGAAGATGCGCGCGGCGGGCCCGGTGCACTGCGCCAGGACCGACGAGTTCGACCGGGTGTGGCTCGTCGTCGGGTACGAGGAGGGGCGAGCCGTCCTGGCCGACCAGCGGTTCGGCAAGGACTGGCGGACGCTGCCCGGCCAGGCGGGCATGGAAGGCGATCCGATCAGGGCCAACATGCTGGAGCTGGACGCACCCGATCACACCCGACTGCGCAAGCTGGTCGCCCGGGAGTTCACGCCCCGCCGGATCGAGGCGATGCGGCCCCGCGTGCAGGAGATCACCGACGGACTGCTCGACGCGATGGCGCCCGCCGGGCAGGCGGATCTCGTGGACGCCCTCGCCTTCCCGCTGCCCATCACCGTCATCTGCGAACTCATCGGCGTGCCCGACCTGGACCGGGACGCCTTCCGTGCGCTGTCCACCGGCGTGGTCTCTCCGGTCAACGCGGCGGAGGAGGTCAGGGCGTTCCGCGCCATGAGCGCCTATCTCGCCGGGCTGATCGAGAACAAGCGCCGCTCGCCGTGCGACGACCTGATGAGCGCGCTGATCGCCGCGCGGTACGAGGACGAGGACGCGCTGTCGTCCGACGAACTGGTCGGCATGGCCTTCCTGTTGCTCGTCGCCGGTCATGAGACCACGGTCAACCTGATCTCCAACGGGATGCGGGCCCTGCTGGAGAATCCGGATCAACTGGCCGCCTTGCAAGCTGACTTCGGCCTGATCGACGGTGCGGTCGAGGAGATGCTCCGCTACGACGGACCGGTGGAGGCCGCCACCTTCAGGTTCGCCAGGGAGCCCGTCATGATCGGCTCCACCGCCATAGCGGCCGGTGACACGGTCCTGGTGATCCTCGCGGGCGCCGACCGCGACCCCGCCCGCTACCCGGAACCCGACCGCTTCGACATCCGCCGCGACACGCGGGGGCACCTGGCCTTCGGGCACGGGGTGCACTTCTGCCTGGGCGCGCCGCTGGCCCGGATGGAGGGCCGCATCGCGGTCCGGGCGCTGCTGGAGCGGTGCCCCGGACTCGAGCTCGATCCGGACGCCGGGGAAGCGGACTGGCTGCCCGGCATGCTGATCCGGGGGACGCGGAAGCTGCCCGTGCGCTGGTGAGGCGGGCTCGCCGCGGGACAGTGGACCCCGCCGCGGGACAGCAGGCCTCGCCGAAGGACAGCAGACAGAGAGGAACCCGTCATGACCGGACTCGACCTGGAGATGGCCCAGAAGGTGCTCGACAGCCAGCCGTTCAGCGGGCTCGTCGGCGCGCGGATCACCGCGTTCGGGGACGGCGGGGCCACGCTGGAGATCGACGGCCGTGAGGAACTCCAGCAGCAGAACGGGTTCCTGCACGGCGGGGTGCTCGCGTACGCCGCCGACAACGCGCTCACCTTCGCCGCCGGAACGGCACTCGGCCCGGCCGTGCTGACCGGCGGCTTCTCGATCCAGTACCTGCGGCCCGCCACCGGCGGCGGACTCGTCGCCCGCGCCTTCGTCGTCCACTCCGGCCGTCGGCAGGCGGTGGTGCGCTGCGATCTGTTCACCGTGGACGGGAGCGGGGCAGAAACCCTGTGCGCGGTCGCCCAGGGCACCGTGCTGAATGCCGCGTCGTCCTGAAGGAGCCCGGCTTGACCACGGAAGAAGCAGTCGACCTCGGGGCGATGGGGGACAGGTTCACCCGCGACCCGTACAGCGTGTACGCGGAGCTGCGGGCCCGCGGCCCCGTCCACCGGGTCCGTATCCCGGAGGGCGCGCCCGCCTGGCTCGTCGTCGGGTACGAGGAGGGCCGGGCCGCGCTCGCGGACCAGCGGCTCTCCAAGCAGTGGGCCCTGGCCTCGCCCGACCTCGGCGTGAGCAAGGTCTCCTCCGGGACGTCCATGCTCAGTACGGACGCACCCGTGCACACCCGGCTGCGCAAGCTGGTCACCCGGGAGTTCACGCCGCGCCGCATGCAGCAACTCCTGCCGGGTGTGCGGCGAATGACCGACGAACTGCTCGACACGATGCTGGCGTTGCCCGGCCGCCGTACCGACCTCGTCGAGTCACTGGCGTTCCCGCTGCCGATGTCCGTCATCTGTGAACTGCTCGGCGTCCCCTTCCTGGACCGTCAGGCCTTCCGGGCGTGGTCCAACACCGCGGTGTCCTCCATCGACGCGGCGGCGCGGAGCGCGGCGACCGCCGACACGTCCCGCTATCTGGCCGGGCTCCTCGACGACAAGCGCGAACAGCCCGGCGACGACCTGATGAGCGCGCTGATCCACACGGCCGACGAGGACGGCGACCGGCTCTCGGCCGATGAACTGATGGGAATGGCCTGGCTGTTGCTCGTAGCAGGCCACGAGACCACGGTGAGCCTCATCTCCAACGGGGTGCTCGCCCTGCTCACCCACCCGGAGCAGCTCGAAGCGCTGCGGGCGGACCCCGGTCTGATCGACAACGCGGTGGAGGAGATGCTGCGTTACGCGGGCCCGATCGAGACCCCCACGTACCGCTTCACGACCGGCCCGCTCGACATCGGCGGCACGGTTGTCCCGGGCGGCGGCGAGCTGGTCCTGATCGCGATGGCCGACGCCAACCGCGACCCGGACCGCTACCCGGACCCGGACCGGTTCGACATCACCAGGGACGCCCGGGGGCATGTCGCCTTCGGCCACGGGATCCACTACTGCCTGGGCGCGCCGCTGGCCCGTATCGAGGCGGCGGTGGCGGTCGGATCACTGCTGGAGCGCTGCCCGGAGCTGGCGCTCGACACCGATCCGGACACGCTGACCTGGCGGACGGGGATGCTCATCAGGGGGCCGGAGGCACTGCCGGTCCGGTGGTGAGGACGGCCGGACCTGTACGTGCCCCTTCGTGTGACCACTGCGACCGCCCTCAGGCCCCGGGGCGATCGCCCTCAGCCCCCGGGGATCTCCGCCAGCTCCACCGGCCGGCGCTCCCGGCGCGAGACCTCGCACGCCTCCGCGACCCGCAGCGCGTGCAGGGCCTCCCGCCCGTCGCACGGATTGGCCGCCTCGCCCCGCACCAGCCGGACGAAGGCGTCCAGCTCGGCCTCGTACGCCGGGGCGAAGCGTTCCAGGAACCCCGGCCAGGGCTTGGCCGGGGCGGCGGGGCCCTGCGGTTCTGCGGAGGTCAGCGGGGTGCGGTCGTCCAGGCCGACCGCGAGCTGGTCCAGCTCCCCGGCGAGCTCCATCCGCACGTCGTACCCGGCGCCGTTGCAGCGGGTCGCCGTCGCCGTGACGAGGGTGCCGTCGTCGAGGGTCAGCAGCGCCGCCGCGGTGTCCACGTCGCCGGCCTCGCGGAACATCGCGGGTCCGGCGTCCGAGCCGGTGGCGTACACCCGGGCCACCTCACGGCCCGTCACCCAGCGAACCATGTCGAAGTCGTGGATCAGGCAGTCCCGGTACAGCCCGCCGGAGAGCGGCAGGTAGGCCGCGGGCGGCGGCGCCGGGTCGGAGGTCACCGTCCGCACGGTGTGCAGCCGGCCGAGCTCCCCGCCGCGCACGGCCGAGCGCGCCGCCACGTACCCCGCGTCGAACCGTCGCATGAACCCGAGCTGGAGCACGCTCCCGGCCTCCCGCGTCTCGCGCAGCGCGGCCAGCGTGCCCGCCAGGTCGAGGGCGACGGGCTTCTCGCAGAACGCGGGCACCCCGGCGCGGGCGGCCCGGCCGATCAGCTCGGCGTGCGCCGCGGTGGCCGAGGCGATCACCACGGCGTCCACGCCCGCGTCGAACACCGCCGCGGCGGAGCCGGCGGTGACCGCTCCGGTCCGGCGCGCGACCTCCGCCGCGCGGGCCGGGTCCTTGTCCGTCACCACCAGGGCGTCCACCGAGGGGTGGCGGGACAGCACGCCCGCGTGGAAGGAGCCGATCCGGCCGGTGCCGATGAGTCCGATGCGCATGGACCCAACGTGCCGGTCACCGGCAACGCTGTCAACTGTATGTCCTGACAAAGTCGGCCAAGTGCCGGAGTGCGGCCCGCACCCGCCCCGCCGGGGCCCCGCCTCACTCCTTCGATTCCCGCCGCCCCGTACGGTGACAGCGCCCCACGACTTCCGTACGGTGTCGGAGGCTTCCCGGCTTCTCGTACGGCGCCGGGGGAGGCACCGGGCCGCCCCCGGCGCCGTACGCGCCCCGTCCCGACACACGCGCCGCGCCCTGCCGGGTGACGGCGGCGGCGGCTCGGGGATACTTGCCCAGCCGGACCGGGACCGTACGGGCCCCGGCTCCACCAGCAGCACAACGAGCAGCACGAGAAGGGCACGGAGTCGTGGCAAGGGTTCGGACAGGGGTACGTGCGATGGGCGCCGTGCTTGCGGCGGTGCTCGGGGCTTCCCTCATGGGATGCAGCAGCACCGGCGGCAAGCGGGCGGAGGAGCGTGCGGCACAGTCCGCCGCCGAGGGCCGGTCCGCGGTGAACACGCCCCGCTGGACCTTCGCCATGGTCACCCACTCGGGCGACGGCGACACCTTCTGGGACATCGTCCAGAAGGGCGCCAAGATGGCGGCGGACAAGGACAACATCAACTTCCTGTACTCGCACAACGACGAGGCGCAGCAGCAGGCCCAGCTGGTCCAGGCCGCCATCGACAAGAAGGTCGACGGACTGATCGTCACGCTCGCCAAGCCCGACGCCATGAAGGACGTCGTCGCCAAGGCCACCAAGGCCGGCATCCCGGTGATCACGGTCAACTCGGGCGTCGCGGAGTCCAAGCAGTTCGGCGCGCTCACCCACATCGGCCAGGACGAGTCCATCGCCGGCGAGGCCGTCGGCGAGGAACTCAACAAGCGCGGCCGCAAGAAGGCCCTGTGCATCCTGCACGAGCAGGGCAACGTGGGCCACGAGCAGCGCTGCGCCGGAGCGAAGAAGGCCTTCGACGGCCAGATCCAGAACCTGTACGTCGAGGGCACCAACATGCCGGACGTCCAGGCCTCCATCGAGGCGAAGCTCCAGGCCGACAAGGACATCGACGCGGTCGTCACCCTCGGCGCGCCGTTCGCGGACGCCGCCGTCAAGGCGAAGCAGACGGCGGGCAGCAAGGCCGAGGTCGACACCTTCGACCTGAACGCCAAGGTCGCCGCGGAGCTGAAGGCCAAGACCCTCGGCTTCGCCGTCGACCAGCAGCCCTACCTCCAGGGGTACGAGGCCGTCGACCTGCTCTGGCTCTACCGCTACAACCGCAACGTGCTCGGCGGCGGCCGCCCGGTCCTCACCGGCCCCCAGGTCATCACCTCCGCCGACGCGGCCCAGCTCGCCGAGTACGCGGACCGGGGAACCCGATGACCGCCGCCTCCGGATCCTCGTCGCCCGCCGGGACGGACGAGCGGCTGCTGCGCACCTCACCGCTGCGCAAGCTGCTCGGCCGCCCCGAGCTGGGCTCGGTCGTCGGCGCGCTGGCCGTCTTCCTCTTCTTCGCGATCGTCGCCGACAGCTTCCTGCGCGCCACCAGCTTCGGCACGGTGCTGTACGCGGCCTCCACCATCGGGATCATGGCCGCGCCGGTGGCGCTGCTGATGATCGGCGGCGAGTTCGACCTCTCGGCGGGGGTGATGGTCACCAGCTCCGCGCTGATCTCGTCGATGTTCAGCTACCAGATGACGGCGAACGTCTGGGGCGGCGTCTTCGTTTCGCTGCTGGTCACGCTCGCCATCGGCGCGTTCAACGGCTTCATGCTGACCCGTACCAAACTGCCGAGCTTCATCATCACGCTCGGTACGTTCCTGATGCTGACCGGCCTGAACCTCGGCTTCACCAAGCTGATCAGCAAAACGGTCTCGACGAAGACCATCGGCAACATGGAGGGCTTCCCCTCCGCCCGCAAGCTCTTCGCCTCCTACTGGACCGTCGGCGGCGTCGAGCTCAAGGTGACCATCCTGTGGTGGGCGGTCCTCGTCGCCGTCGCCACCTGGATCCTGCTCCGCACCCGCTTCGGGAACTGGATCTACGCGGTCGGCGGCGGCGCCGACGCGGCCCGCGCGGTCGGCGTCCCGGTGATCCGGACGAAGATCGGGCTCTACCTCGGGGTCGCCTTCGCAGCCTGGGTCTCCGGACAGCACCTGCTGTTCAGCTATGACGTGGTGCAGTCCGGCGAGGGTGTCGGCAACGAGCTGATCTACATCATCGCGGCGGTCATCGGCGGCTGCCTGATCACCGGCGGCTACGGCTCCGCCATCGGCTCGGCGGTCGGCGCCTTCATCTTCGGCATGACCAGCAAGGGCATCGTGTACGCGGAGTGGAACCCGGACTGGTTCAAGTTCTTCCTCGGAGCGATGCTGCTCCTGGCCACCCTGCTCAACGCATGGGTACGCAAGCGCGCGGAGGCGACGAAATGACGGCCCCCAAGGCACCGGACGTGCCGAAGGACACCGCGCCGCGGGCGCTGGTCGAGCTCGACCACGTCAGCAAGTACTACGGCAACATCAAGGCGCTGGAGGACGTCTCGCTGCAGGTGCACGCGGGCGAGATCTCCTGCGTCCTCGGCGACAACGGCGCCGGCAAGTCCACCCTCATCAAGATCATCGCGGGGCTGCACCGGCACGATGCCGGAAGCTTCCTCGTGGACGGCGAGGAGACGACCCTCGCCAACCCGCGCGACGCCCTGGACCGGGGCATCGCCACGGTCTACCAGGACCTCGCCGTCGTCCCGCTGATGCCGGTCTGGCGGAACTTCTTCCTCGGCTCGGAGCCGACGACCGGCGTGGGCCCCTTCAAGCGCCTCGACGTCCGGCTGATGCGCGAGACGACCCGCTCCGCGCTGCTGCGGATGGGCATCGACCTGCGCGACGTCGACCAGCCCATCGGCACCCTGTCCGGCGGCGAGCGCCAGTGCGTGGCCATCGCACGGGCCGTCCACTTCGGCGCCAAGGTGCTCGTCCTGGACGAGCCGACCGCGGCGCTCGGCGTCAAGCAGTCCGGCGTCGTCCTCAAGTACGTCGCGGCGGCCAGGGACGCCGGACTGGGCGTGGTCCTCATCACGCACAACCCGCACCACGCGTACCTCGTCGGTGACCGCTTCGTGCTGCTCAAGCGCGGCGCGATGGCCGGCAGCCACACCCGGGGCAGCATCACACTGGACGAGCTCACCCGCCAGATGGCGGGCGGCAGCGAGCTGGAGGAGCTCAGCCACGAGCTGGAGCGGACCCCCGGTCCCGACCTGTCGGGCGGCCCCGAGACGAAGCACGACACCCCGTAGTCCGGGCGGGCCGCAGCGCCCGTCCGGCAGCCCCGTTCCTCCGGCAGTGGCAGAATCGGGGCCGACGGGCGCCGCCCGCCGCCGGGATCAGCACGGACCCGGCCACCCCCGACCCCCCAGGGACGATGAGCACGTACCGCGACTTCACGCACCGCGGCTCCGCCCGCGCCACCGTCCTGCGGACCGTAGGCACCCGGGAGCGGCGCTCGCACCTCACCGCGCCCCGGGTCCCCACCGTCGGCATCGACATCGGGGGGACGAAGGTGATGGCCGGCGTCGTCGACGCCGACGGCAACATCCTGGAGACCCTGCGCACCGAGACGCCGGACAAGTCCAAGAGCCCCAAGGTCGTCGAGGACACCATCGTCGAGCTGGTCCTTGACCTCTCGGACCGGCACGACGTGCACGCGGTGGGCATCGGCGCGGCCGGCTGGGTCGACGCGGACCGGTCCAAGGTGCTGTTCGCCCCGCACCTCGCCTGGCGCGACGAACCCCTGCGCGACGCCATCGCCTCCCGGCTGGTCGTCCCGGTCATGGTCGACAACGACGCCAACACCGCCGCCTGGGCCGAATGGCGCTTCGGCGCGGGCCGCGGCGAGGACCACCTCGTCATGATCACGCTCGGCACCGGCATCGGCGGCGCGATCCTGGAGGACGGTCAGGTCAAGCGCGGCAAATACGGCGTAGCGGGTGAGTTCGGACACATGCAGGTGGTGCCAGGCGGCCACCGCTGCCCCTGCGGCAACCGAGGCTGCTGGGAGCAGTACAGCTCCGGCAACGCACTCGTCCGGGAGGCCAGGGAACTGGCCGCGGCGGACTCCCCGGTGGCCCACGGAATCATCGAACGGGTCAACGGCAACATCCCCGAGATCACCGGACCGCTCATCACCGAACTGGCCCGCGAGGGCGATGCGATGTGCATCGAACTCCTCCAGGACATCGGCCAGTGGCTCGGCGTCGGCATCGCCAACCTGGCCGCCGCGCTCGACCCCTCCTGCTTCGTCATCGGAGGCGGCGTCAGCGCCGCCGACGACCTGCTGATCGGACCGGCCAGGGACGCCTTCAAACGCCACCTCACCGGCCGCGGCTACCGACCCGAGGCGCGGATCGCGAAGGCGCAGCTCGGCCCGGAGGCGGGTATGGTCGGCGCCGCCGACCTCGCCAGACTGGTGGCCCGCAGGTTCCGCCGTACCAACCGCCGCCGCGTCGAGCGGTACGAGAGGTACGCACAGATCTACGACCAGGCGGCGAGCACCATCCGTAACACCCGCAACACCCGCACTTCCTAGGGACTCCCAGAGCCATGAACGCAGCCGAGCACCCCGTCGTGCCGCGTCAGTCCCCGCCGCCCGAGCAGGGCGACGGGCGGCTGCCGGAGGACCGGCGCAGAACGATCCGTCGGCGCCTGATCACGGCGACCATCATCGTGCTGCTCATCGGCGTCCCGGCCGGATATCTGCTGATCTCCGCGAGCCAGAGCCGCCGCTCCGGCCAGGACAAGGCGGCGGAGGCCGCCGCGCAGGGTCTGCGCGAGGGCTGGCCGTCCCGGATGCTGCGCCGGATCTTCGAGGTGCCCATCCCCTGGGACGCCCAGGACGTCGAGTACTACGAGACGAACAACTGGAAGGCCAGCCGGATGTACGTGCAGTTCCGCACGTCGTCCAACGGCCTCGACCGGTTCCTGACCAACGTCGGTACCGGCCGGGCGGCCCTGACCGAGGGCAGGATCACCGTCGGCGCCCGCGACACGAAGGTCGCGGGCTGGTACTTCGGCAAGGGTGTCGCGTGGGCGGGAACCACGCACACCAACAAGGACCCGCGCCCCACCCAGGACATCACCGTCGACATGACCGACCCGATGGCCCCCGTCGTGTACGTCGTGTCCGCGGCCACCCCCTGACACTCCCGGTTGCCGGTGCCGGTCCGGCGCGAAACGCGAGAAACCCCCGTCGGCCGGTGCCGATGGGGGTCCTGCGGACGACTGCGCCGGGTCAGACGCGGTCCGCCGCGATGAGGAGGTACTGGAAAGAGCCGTCCTTGTACGAGTTGATGAACGCGTCCTCGATCCCCGTCACCAGCGAGGACGTGGCCCGCAGCTCCCAGTAGGGGAGGGTGTCGGGGGTGAGGTCGATGATGGTCTGCGGCACCAGACGGTTGTCGGCCATGGCGCGCAGGTACTCCCGGCGCGAGTGGATGTTGCACTCGAAGTGCGCGTTGATCTGCGAGACCCACTTCGACGGCTGGCCGTACCGGGGGTTCCAGCAGCCGGTGATGGTCACGTAGCGGCCGCCGACCTCCAGGACACGGGAGTGCTCCGCGAACAGGTCGTGGAGGTCGACGTACATGCTCGACTCGTTGTTCCACGAGGCCGCCGCGGACCCGGTCTCGAACGGGGTGGCGAGCATGTTGCAGACGCGGGCCCGGACGTGGTCCTGAAGGCCGAGCTCGCGGGCCCGGCCGTTGGCGAATTCGGCCTGCTTGGCGGAGAGCGTGACCCCTTCGACCTTGCAGCCGAAGCGCTGGTGCGCCATCACCATCGAGCCCCCGCGGCCGCAGCCGGCGTCCAGCAGGGTGTCCTCCCGCCCGATGTCGCCGAGGTGCCCCAGGAGGTATTCGGCCTGCGCCGACTCCAGCCGGTGCAGTTCGGAGATCAGCGCCTTCTCGCCCGCGCCGTCCCCGGCGGCAGCGAGCGCGGCGGTGTCGATCTCACCGATGCCGTAGTGGTGGTGGTAGAGCCCGTCGACATCGCCCAGGCGCAGGTTCACGGGCCTGGCCTCGCCGTCCCAGTAGCGCGCGATGTCTCCCTGGTACGGGGTCGCGGGGCTGGGGATGCGCGGCGAGGGGGAGGCGGACGCGCGGGTGGAGCCGGCGGTGGCGGTGAGTTCGGCGTTGGTCACGGATGAATCCATTCTCTTACCAGAAGTCGGGCAAGCTGTAGCGGTAGGTGTTCGACTGATGCCAGTGGTGATTGCCGTCTACCCAGGCGGCCACGCCGCGCAGGAAGCGCTGCACACTCGGCACGGGGGATTCCGCGACCAGGGACGCCGCGGCGGTTTCGAAGTCGTGCATGAGCTCGTTGTGGATCTCGACCGACTTCAGATAGGCGTCGCGGTCGGAGACCCCCTCACGTTCGGAGATCACGACCGGCAGGTTCAGGTGCCGGCCCGGCGCGTTGAGCTCCTTGGTGTACGAGTACAGGTCGTTCACGATGGTCGTCGCGTTTCCCGCCAGGGCGATGACCTGCTGCATGGCCGGCTGCGCGTGCAGGTCCGCCGGGAGTTCGTAGCCCCCGACGGTGTCGGTGATGGTGGGGCAGGGGCGGAAGTTGTTGAACTGGCGCATCGCCAGGTACTCCCACACCTCCGGGACGTGGTCCATCTGTGCCCAGGCCGCTTCGGCGAGGTAGCCCATGTGCAGCCGGGCCATGTCGTGCCGGAGCCGGTCCGCCTGGGAGGGGCCGGCGGCTCGGGCGAAGTACTCCATGGCGGAGCGGTAGGCGCGCCGGGGCGCGTCCGCGTGGAGCGACTCCGCCCACTGCGGCTGGTACTCCGCGGTGGTGTGCAGGGAGTCGAGAGCGGTGTGCGCCAGCAGCAGCCGCTCGCCCAGGCCGTCGGGCGACCCGCCGTGGTCCTCGCAGTAGCAGTCGTCCACCGCGTTCTCGGCCACCATCAGACGGGTGGCCAGCATCAGGTGATCGATGGTGGGCGCGTCCGGATGGCAGCCGACCATGTAGCGGCCGACGGAGAAGCCGTCGAACTCCTCCTCCCAGTCGTCGGGATACAGCGAGACCTCGTCCAGGGCCCAGGCCTTGATCCTCCGGCTGACCTCCTCGACCCGCACCGGGTCGGGCTCGGGGATCGGGTGGTAGTAGAGGCCCGGGATCACCTTGCCCTGCGCACCTCCCTGCGCACCTCCCTGCGCGCCGGCCTCCGCAGTGGCTACCGGGGGCGCGGGGGGCGCGTCCCGCCGGAGCATGCGCAGGCTCGCGGTGCCCAGGCCGGTGGGCCCTCCCAGGACCCGCCCCGAACCGGCACCCGGCGCCGGTACCGAGGGCACGGATACCGAGGCCGAGGGCGCCGACGCTCCGGCCGACGGTGCCGGGATCACGCTCGGCGGTGCCGCCGGGGCGGGCGCGGCGGCACCGGACAGCACCGGCGGGCGCGGCAGGCCCCCGGCGGCGGCGCCGATGTCGCGGGCGCGGGACGCGGCCTCGGCGAGTACGTGAGCCCCGAAGCGGGAAGCGGCCTCCGGCAGGCTCGACTGCGGAGGTGGCAGCTCGGGTGCGGGCATCCATGGCTCCTTGGTGGGTGGGCGGTTGTCCGGAGGCTTCCGGGCGAGGGGTACCCGGCGAGCGCGATCGGCCCGCCGGATCCGGGGCGTCGCACCGCACCGCGTGGTGCGGTCCGGCCGGTTACTTCGGCCAGTTGGCGATCTGCACGTTCTCCAGCACACCGACCGCGTCCGGCACGAGGATGGCCGCGGAATAGTAGGTGGTGACGAGGTAGGACGTGATCGCCTTCTCGTCGAGCCCCATGAAGCGGACCGAGAGGCCCGGCTCGTACTCGTCCGGCAGACCCGTCTGGTGCAGGCCGACCGCGCCCTGGTTCTCCTCGCCGGTACGCATGACGAGGATCGAGCTGGTCCGCTCCTGCGTGACGGGGATCTTGTTGCAGGGGAGGATCGGCACCCCGCGCCAGGCCGGGACCTGCTGGCCGCCGAGGTCGACATGGTCCGGGTAGAGCCCGCGTGAGTTGAATTCCCGCCCGATCGCCGCGATCGTCCGGGGGTGAGCGAGGAAGAACTTGGAACCGCGGCGGCGGCAGAGCAGTTCGTCCAGGTCGTCCGGGGTCGGCGCGCCGGAGTGCGGCTGGATGCGCTGCTTGAAGTCGGCGTTGTGGAGCAGCCCGAACTCCCGGTTGTTGATCAGCTCGTGCTCCTGGCGCTCGCGCAGCGCCTCGATGGTGAGCCTGAGCTGTTCCTCGGTCTGGTTCATCGGCCCGTTGTAGAGGTCCGCGACCCTGGTGTGGATCCGCAGGATGGTCTGGGCGACCGAGAGTTCGTACTCGCGCGGATTCAGCTCGTAGTCCGCGAAGGCGCCGGGCAGCGCGTGCTCGCCGGTGTGGCCGGCCGACATCGCGATCTCCGCCTCACCGCGATGGTTCTGGGCCTGGCGGGAGCGCGAGGTGAACTGTTCGATGTGGTCGCGGAGGCCGGGGGCCGAGGCGACCACGGCCATGAAGTCGGCGCGGGACAGGGTGAGCAGCGTGCCCGAGGTCTCGGCGACAGCGGTCTGCTCCCACCGGGCGTCCTCGTCCAGCAGCGCGTTGTCCCCGAACCGGTCGCCGTCCGCGAGTACGTCCAGGGCGATCTCGTCGCCGTAACTGCCCACGGAGGTCTGGCCGACGCGGCCGTGCGCGATGAGGTGGATCCGGTCCGCCGCAGCTCCACGCTCGACCAGCGTCTCGCCCGCCCGGAAGTCGCGCTGGACGCACCGGCCGGCGATGGCGGTCAGCGCGTCGAGGTCCTCGAAGCCACGCAGCAGGGCCAGTTCGCCCAGCTCCTGGGGGATCACCCGGACCTCGGCGCCGTCCTGGACGAACTCCACCTTGCCGTCCCCGACGGTGTAGGCGAGGCGCCGGTTGACCCGGTAGGCGCCGCCCTTGGTCTCCACCCAGGGGAGCATCCGCAGCAGCCAGCGGGAGGTGATCTCCTGCATCTGCGGGGCGGACTTGGTCGTGGTGGCGAGGTTACGGGCAGCCGCTGTCCCGAGACTGGACTGTTTGGGCAGTTCCAGCCGTGCTTCCGAGTTCGAGTCAACAGTCATCGGGGAGGGTCTCCTTGGTCAGGGCAGGCGAGGGGCATATCCGAACACACCGAACAACTGGACGAAAACATGGAATACGAAGGTGAATCCGTCCAGATCCAGGGGAACAGTAATGGCCGCTCCGCCGCCCGGACCAAGGAAATCCGCCGATATTAACTCGATCCGATGATCGCGGCCGCGTGATGTTTGCCCTGGCCCCGGCGGGATCTGGCCATGTTCTGGCGCGGAGCGAGCCCGAGGCGCCGGAGTGCGGGTGCAGGTCCCGTTGCGCGGTGCGGCGGTTCAGTGCCGACAGCAACTGGAGCTCACTTCGCAGAGCTGCCGCCGACGTCCCGCCCGGTTCGGGCTGAATTGTTGGGACAGAACAATTTCCCACTTCCGGATCGGTCGACTCCTGCCCTGATTTCCCTTCTGAACGCTGGAATGATCGCCATGAGGGCAGGTCAGGTGCTCTGTAGCATTCATACAGTTCAAGGAGGCTTGTATGACCCATGACAGTCGTGTGCTGGTGACGGGCGTCGGCGCGATGACGCCACTGGGAGCCGACGCGCCGTCGACTTGGTCCGGGATGCTGGCCGGTACGTCCGGGGTGCGTCTCCTGGCGGAGGAATGGGCCGAGGAGCTGCCCGTGCACGTGGCGGCCGGGCTCACGGTGGACCCTGCCTCCCTGCTTCCGAGGGCCGAGGCAAGGAAGCTGGACCGAGGTGAGCAGATCGCCGTCCTCGGTGCGCGCGAGGCCTGGCAGGACGCCGGGGCTCCGCAGGTCGAGCCGGAACGATTCGCCGTCGTCATCGGCACCGGGACCGGTGGTGTACTCAGCACACTGGGGCAGGACGACGTCTTCGAACGCGGCGGGATCCGCCGGCTGTCGCCGTTCGCGGTCCCCATGCTGATGCCCAACGGGCCGGCCGCGTGGGTGAGCATGGACCTGGGCGCGAAGGGAGGCGCCAGGACTCCGGTGAGCGCCTGCGCGTCCGGGGCCGAGGCCCTGGCCCTGGGGCAGGACCTGATCCGCAGCGGCCGGGCCGACGTGGTTGTCGCAGGTGGGGTGGAGGCGTGCCTGCACCCCTTCACCATCGCGGCGTTCGCCCAGATGAAGGCCCTGTCGACCTGGTCCGCGGACCCGGAGACGGTGTCCCGCCCCTTCGACGTCAAGCGGTCCGGGTTCGTCATGGCCGAGGGCGCGGGGATGATGGTGCTCGAACGCGCCGAGTCCGCCCGCGCCCGTGGAGCACGCGTCTACGGCACGCTGGCCGGCAGCGCCGTGGGTTCGAGCGCGGGCCACATCACGGCGTCGGACGCGGAAGGCCAGGCCTCCGCCATGAGACTGGCGCTGCGCGACGCCGGCCTGGTCCCGGCGGACATCGGAGTCGTGCACGCCCATGCCACCTCGACGGAGTCCGGCGATCTCGCGGAGGCCGAGGCGATCAACCTGGTGATCGGCGGTCACGCCGCGGTGACGGCGACGAAGTCGATGACCGGTCACATGATCGGCGCGTCCGGAACGGTGGGTGCCATCGCCGCTCTGTTCGCGCTCAGGGACGGCACTGTGCCGGCCACGCGCAACCTCGACGAACTCGACCCCCGCGTGGAACTGGACGTGGTGCGCGGTGAGCCGCGCACCGGGCAGTGGTCCGCCGCGCTGGCCAACTCGTTCGGGTTCGGCGGACACAACGTCAGCCTCGTCTTCACCAGGTGACGACGAGGTTCGCGGCTATGCCGTGCTCACCGGCGTCACCCCTGACCGCAGGAGACGGCTTCGATGCGGACGATCAGCCGCCGATCGAGCAGGTGGCGCAGACGGGCGGAGGCGCCCCGAAGGGTGCCGAGCCTTCGCACCTCATCCGCGTCGAGCTCGAACCGGCCGGCGAGGGCGAGTACGGCGGCGTACGGTCGCTCACCCTCGTCGAGCCTCGCCGCGACGGCTTCGAGAACCGCTCGGAGGACGACGAGATCCGAACGGGGATGCTCTGCCAGCAGATGGAGGAGCCGGTTGTCGTTCCAGACGCTGTCGCGGGTCCTGCTCAGTTCCTGAAGAGCTTCGGGCGGGGTATGGGGATTGACGGCCAGAGCCTGCCGGACGAACGGGTACGGGCATTTCACGAGACGCCTCAGGACCAGGCTGTCTCTCTCCGTATGCGCCAGTGCGAGGTAGTCGGCGGGCGTGGGCACGATGATGGCCTCTCGGAGTCGTTCAGGCAGGGTGGTTGAGGCAGGGCGGCTGAAGCCATCCTCTCTGCGCCAACGGCAGGAGCCAGGGGCGGCAGGATTTATGGGGCGGGCGTGGCCGTAGGCCCCTGGACTTCCAGGACGACAGCCGTGCCACCGATGGTCCGGTCTTCGTGCATCGTGATCGTTTGGCCGGGCTGGAGGTGTCGCCACTGAGAGGGGTCGAGGGGGGCAAGTCGCACCGAGGAACGCTCGCCGGGCCCCAGGGCGGGGGTGAACTCGACCCACAGGCGTGCGATGTTGACGGCTTCCTCACCGGTTGGTGTTCGATTTCCGATGCTCCACATCGGCCGCAGAACACCGGCTCCGGAGAACGGAGTCTGCCGTCGGCTCTCGCCGGCCGGCCGAAGCGTGAGATCGGCGCGGACGATCCCGTTTCGGGATTCGTAGCAGCGCCACTGGCACCAGGCCGCGCTTCTCTCCAGCCGCATCTGCCCGGCGGCCGTGGCGAGGCCCTCCCAGAATTCGAGCGGAAGCGGGTGGACGTCGGCCAGTTCCTCCAGGAGTCCGAGGGCCACCTCCCACTCGTCGTGGGCGAGGTAGTCCCAGACGTCGTTGATCGTGATGTCGTTCTCGGTGGCGATCTCTGTGGGGACCAGCAGGGAGGCGGCTTCCAGCAGCTCGGGGACGTCCATGCGTTGATTCTGGACCACGGTCTCCTGGCGGCGGCAGGAGGTGCCCGATGACCTCCATTGCGCAGATCGCGACCCTGGCGACCTTCGGGGCGGTGTTGGCGGTTCTCTCCGTCGGTCACAACCTCGCGGACCACGTGATCGGGCAGACCGCCCAGCAGGCCGAGGGGAAGGCGGCGCCGTCGGCGGCCCAGGCCGCCGACGGCGTGAGCCCGCGGCGGGGCTGGGGTGCATGCCCGGGACACGTCTCTTCTGTTGGGCTGGTGACCCAGGAGCCTCCCCTCGGTAGGCATCTGTGCTGGTCAAAGTCTCAAGGACCGGTGCAACGGTGGTCGACAGATGTCGTGCATGGCATACGAGATCATGGGCGCGGACCGATCGGGGAAGACACAGGGGGTAGAGGAATCATGGTGGCGTTCCACGCATCCGCGCTGGACGGAGTGGCCCGAAGTCCGGCGCTGCCGACGCCGCTGCTGCTGCGCCTGCTCGCCGTCGGGGCAGACGGTGACCGTCCGCCCCGTGACGTTCTTCACCGGGCCGGACTCCCCGAGTCGGCCGTCGCGCTGATCCTGACCCATCCGAACCCGGGAGCCCGGATCGATTTCGCCATGAGTGCCAGGGCGGAGCCCGCACAGCGGGCTCCGCTCGCGGACGACCCTTCTCCCAAGGTGCGGGCAGCTCTCGCACATGGACCCGAGGTGTACGGTCCGCGCGCAAAGATCGCGCCGCTCCCGGATGCCGTGTGCGCCCGCCTGCTCGACGACCCCGATCATTCCGTACGCGCGGCCCTGCTGGAGTCGCCCCATCTGGCGCCATCGTTCGTGGCATCGACGGCCACTCATCACCGTGCGGCAGCGCGCCGGGAAGCGGTGCGTGCATGGGAGGCCCTGTCGGCGGGCGAGCGGTCGGCATTGCTGGCCGACCCCGACCCCGAGGTGCGGCGGGCCGCCGGGCTGCAGGAGTGCCGGCGGGACGCCCGCGTGACCGCCGACCTCCTCCGCGACCCGAAGTCCGCCGCCGAGGCGCTGCGCCGCGGGCTCCTTGACCGTGCCGGCGCCGAGCGGTGCGTCGCCGAGCGGACGCACCTGGCCTCCCTCGCCGAGAACCCGTCGCTGCCCGCCGACCTCGTAGAGCGGCTCGCCGTGGACCCCGACGAAGCCGTACGGCTCGCCGTCTCCCTGCGGCCCGAGCTGGATGAGACACGGCGCATGGCCATCGACTTCACGGTCGGGGACCTCGACAGGGGCGACGGCGTGCGGTGGGTATGCGACGGGCTCGCCGCCCCCGAGGTAATCCGCCGGGCCGCGACCTCCGCTCACCCGCTGCTCCAGCGCGCCGCCGCCCGAAGCCCCCATCTGACGCCCGACCTGCTGAGCCTGCTCGCACGCGTCGAGGACCCAGTGGTGGAGAACCTCCTGGGCATTCACCACCCCGACACTCCGGAGGAGGTCCTGATGCGGGTGTTCGCGCGGCTGGGCGGGACGTTCTCCGCCTGGATGGCGGAGACGCACCCTCGGTTCCCCCGCGAGGGCCTGGCCACCCGCTACGCGAACCACCCCGACGGGAACTACCGCCGGCTGGCCGTACGGGATCCGGCCGCCACGCCGGAGCTGATCGAACGGCTCAGCCACGACCCCGTCGTCTGGACGCGTCAGGCGGCGGCCCGCGACCCGCGCCTCCCGCTCCACCGGCTCCGCGCGGCCCTCCTGGTCCGCGAACTGGCCTCCAGCGCGGGTGCCAACCCGGCGCTCCCCGAGGACGAGATGGCCGCCGTCCTGGACCGGGCCGGCGTTCCCGCCTGACCGCCGGGCGGAACCGACCTGCTCGCACCCCGAAGTGAAGGCTGCGATCCATCGACCAGCGGTTGGTATCTGGGTTCCCAGCTCAGCGGGGGCGGTGAGGGGCGCTGTTGAGCTGGGTCATCAACTCGCGGTTCGTGGCTCGGGATGCCTGGAGGTCTTCTTCGCGTTCGGAGAGCTGGTCGCGGAGCTCGGTGACTTGTTGTTCAAGGTGGTCGACCTTCCGCTGGAGGCAGAGGACGCACAGGCCCAACGATGGTTCGCCGACACCCTGACCGCCGCGCGCAGCTTCGGTGAGGCATTGACCTGGTACGAGAAGGCCTGGCGGCGGGGCGAGATCCGGGCTCTGAAGAGCGCGGCCGAAGCCGTGTACGCGGCGGGCCGGGACCAGGAGGCACTCGTTCTGCACGGCAGGTACTGGGGCGCCCGGACCGGCCCGCTCGTGCTGGCCCGTCCCTCCCCTCCGGGAGAAGAGGCCACCGTTGCCCGCGTACGCCGGTACGGCTGGAACATCGACGGCCCGCCCGCCGGTGAGTGGGCGGCTCCGCTGCCGCCATGAGCGCGAAACGGCTCCGCCCGGGGAGGGCGGAGCCGATTCTCGGTGACGTTCGTACGGGGTCAGGCGTGGCGGCGGTTGCCGGTGAAGACGCGGTACAGCACGAGGAGAATGAGCGAGCCGACGATGGCCGCGATCCAGGTGGAGAGGTCGAAGAACCCGTCGATGGAGTCGACGCCGAAGATGACCTTGCCGAGCCAGCCGCCGAGCAGACCGCCCGCGATACCGATGAGCATCGTGATGATGATGCCGCCCGGGTCCTTGCCCGGCATCAGGGCCTTGGCGATGAGGCCCGCGAGCAAGCCGATGATGATCCAAGCAATGATGCCCATAATGCCTCTCCTACCTCGTCGTATAAAGTCGCTGTCAAGGACCGTCTTTACCGTGTCGGCGCTTTCAAACGTTGATCACACAGATGCGCGGCGCCGCTGAGCGGGTCCGGTGTCCCCGTCGGAGAGCCGCTGCCGCGTGCAGCCGTCCTCCGCTTCGTGGCGCGTGACGTCGGCCGGTAGGTGTAGGACGACAGGCCTCGAAGGCCGATCGGCTGCCGCCGGGAACAGACGGTCCGGCCGGTGCGGTTGCATCAACCGGGGGACCGGCGCCGTACGGGCGGGGATTCGCGGCGACCGCAGTGTCGACCGCCCGCCGGGTGGCGGCCCCCTGGATCGCGGTACGCCCGCCGCGCACTCGTACCAGAAGCATTCCGCAGGAGGACTTTTTCATGACCGACCGGCCGTTGACCCTCATGGCAGTGCACGCCCACCCCGATGACGAGGCCACCGGAACCGGCGGAATCCTCGCGCGCTACGCGGCGGAAGGCATCCGCACGGTTCTCGTGACCTGTACCGACGGCGGTTGCGGTGACGGACCGGGGGGTGTCAAGCCGGGTGGCCCCGGGCACGATCCGGCGGCCGTCGCCTCGATGCGCCGCAAGGAGCTCGAGGCGAGCTGCGAGGTCCTGAAGATCAGCGACCTGGAGATGCTGGACTACGCGGACTCCGGGATGATCGGCTGGCCGAGCAACGAAGCCCCCGGATCCTTCTGGCAGACCCCCGTCGAGGAGGGCGCCGCCCGGCTCGCGGAACTCATGCGGCACTACCGGCCCGATGTGGTCGTCACGTACGACGAGAACGGCTTCTACGGCCACCCCGACCACATCCAGGCGCACCGCATCACGATGGCGGCGCTGGAGATGACCTCGCTGACCCCGAAGGTGTACTGGACGACGATGCCCCGCTCGATGATGCAGCGGTTCGGGGAGACCATGCGCGAGTTCCACGAGGACATGCCCGAGCCGGACCCCGCAGAGGCCGCCGCGATGGCCGAGATCGGCCTCCCCGACGACGAGATCACCACATGGGTGGACACCACCGCGTTCAGCGGTCAGAAGTTCGACGCGCTGGCCGCGCACGCCAGCCAGGGCGAGAACATCTTCTTCCTCAAGATGGGCAAGGAGAGGTTCGGCGAGTTCATGGGCCTGGAGACCTTCGTGCGCGTCAAGGACGCGACGGGTGCGGCCCTGCCCGAGAACGATCTCTTCGCCGGACTGCGCTGACCTCCGCCTGCCCGCGGCGCCCGCCCTCCTCTGTCCGGTCTATTCGGTCTATTCGATCTGTCCGAGCGTGAGCATCGCCTCCGCGACCTCGTCGACGGCCGCGTCGGGGATCGCGGTGGCCGCCCCGTCGAGGACGAGCAGCCGTGCCCCGGGGATCTCGCGCGCGATCGCCTCGCCGTTGCCGACGGGGAAGAACGGGTCGCGGCGGCCGTGGACGACGAGTGCGGGGACCGCGATCCCGGGCAGACGCTCGCGCCAACGGGGTGTGCAGTCGAGCTTGGAGAACACCATGCCCAGTTGGTTGGCCAGGTGGACCGGCGGCGCTGAGGAGGGTGTGCGGTCCCAGACGCGCCCGGCGACCGCGCGTGCGGCGGCGGGGTCGTCGCCGCGGATCTCCGCGCCGTCGGCGGCGAACTCCGCCACCGCCTCGCGGTCGGCCCAGTCGGGCATCCGGCGCGCGAACAGCCGGCTCATCGTCGCCCGGTCGTGGTCGGGGAGGTCCTTGTCGGGCGGGCCGGGGGCGACCGGGCGGGTGCCGGCCAGGGTGAGCGCGGAGAACGTGCCCGGGTGGTCGAGCACGGCCACCTGGGCGACCATCCCGCCGACGCCGATCCCCGCGAGGTGCGCGGGCCGCCCGCCGAGCGCTTCGGCAAGGGCCGCCGCGTCGGCGGCGAGGTCGCGCAGGGTGTAGGCGGGCGCCTGCGGGTCCGTCGTCGTCGACTCCCCGCTGTCGCGCAGGTCGTAGCGCACCACACGGCGCCCGCCCCCGGCGAGGCGCTCGCACAGCGCGTCGGGCCAGGAGAGCATGGTCGTCCCGCCCACGAGCAGGACGAGTGGTGCGTCGTCGTCACCGAACGACTCGATTCCCAAGGAGATCTCCTGCGTGCTGACAGGGTCGGGCCGCTCTGCGGCGGAGGTGTCGGGAGAGACGGAGGCGGAGGTGTCGACGCTGATACGAGTCATACCAGGGCAGACTCGATCCACTGCCCGAACTCATCGCTCACGCCGACACAGCGGATCATCAAAGCCCTGGCGGGGGAGCAGGGGTGAACCGGAAAAGAAATCCGCGCCGCGTTGTCGGATTCCGCGAAGGCCGTTCGTCGTCCTCATGAAGCGTCCGAAAGGAGAACGGTCATGAAGTACGTGTTGTTCATCGCCACGGACCCGGCAGGGGAGCCGGCCGACGAGAACGTGCAGGCGTGGGTCGAGAAGTGGAACGACCGAGGCGTCCGTGTGGAGGGGATGCCGCTCAAGCCGGCCGACGAGACCAGGACGGTCCGCGTGCGCGGGGACCGGGTCCTGGTCACCGACGGCCCGTTCGCCGAGACGGCCGAGTGGATCGCCGGGTACGACCTCGTGGAGGCCGCCGACCTCGACGAGGCGATCGAGGTCGCCGCCTCGCACCCGATGGCCACCGCAGGACGCATCGAGGTCCGGCCGGTCGAACCGCTCGATCTCGGACCCGGCACCGGAAACGTCCCGCACGAGGGCGACGCGCCCGCCTCCCGCTTCCTCGCGATCCTGCGGACGGACCCGGAAGCGCCCGCCTTCACCCCCGAGCCCGCCGCGGTGGCCGACTGGGTCCGCGACGGCCTCGCCTCCGGCCGCTACCTGGCCGGTGAGCACCTGCGTCCCGTCCAGGACGCCACCCTCGTACGCCGCCGCGAAGGGGAGTTGCTGATCACCGACGGCGCGTACACGGACGGGCCGGAACGGGTGTCCGGGATCGTGTTCGTGGACGGCGACTGGGAGGAAGCGATCCGCTACCTCGCCCGCTGTCCCATGGCGCGGTCCGGAAGCGTCGAACTGCGCGAGTTCTGGGGCGACTTCTCGTGAACATCGGGCCGGCACAGGTGCGGGCGGCGCTCGCGGAGGCGTACCGGGGCGAGTGGGGCGCCGTGTTCGGCACGATCGTGCGCCTGACCGGCGACTGGGAGCTGGCCGAGGACTGCGCACAGGAGGCGTTCGCCCGCGCCCTGCCGGCCTGGGAGCGGGAAGGGGTGCCGCAGAAGCCGGGGGCATGGCTGGTGACCGCCGCGCGGCACCGCGCCTTCGACGTACTGCGTCGCGGGACGACCGAGCGCGGCAAGCTGGCCGAGGCCGCCGCGCTCAAGGCGGACCGTGAACCGCAGCCGCCCGGGGACGAGCGGCTGCGGCTGGTGTTCACCTGCTGCCACCCGGCGCTCCCCCTGGAATCCAGGGTCGCGCTGACCCTGCGGGCGGTCAGCGGCCTGACCACGCGGGAGATCGCCCGCGCGTTCCTGGTGGGCGAGGACACCGTGTCGCAACGGATCCTGCGGGCGAAACGCAAGATCGCGGCGGCAGGCATCCCGTACCGGGTGCCGCCGCCCGGCGCACGCGCCGAACGGCTGGGCGGCGTACTCGCCGTCATCTACCTGATGTTCACCGAGGGTTACGCACCGAGTGACGGCAACACACAGCGCGACAGCCTCGCGGAGGAGGCCGTCCGCCTCGCCAGGCTCGTCGCCGCCGAGGCACCGGACGAGCCGGAGGCACGGGGGCTGCTCGCCCTGCTGCTGCTCCAGCATTCGAGGCGCGCCGCCCGGCTCGACGCCGAGGGTGGGCTGGTCACGCTGGACCGGCAGGACCGCACGCGGTGGGACCACGCACTCGTCGCGGAGGGCGTGGCCCTCGCCCGCGAGGCCGTCGGGGCGGGCGGCCCCTACGCCCTCCAGGCGGCCATCGCCGCGCAGCACGCCCTCGCTCCGAGCGCGGCGGCGACCGACTGGGCGGCGATCGTGACGTGGTACGACCGGCTCCTCGCCCTGCGTGCGAACCCGGTGGTCGAACTCAACCGCGCTGTCGCGGTAGGGATGCACGAGGGTCCTCAGGCACAGCTGGATGCCGTGGACGCTCTCGGCACGTCCAAGAAGCTGGCCGGGAACCACGCCGTGCCCGCGGTCCGCGCGGACGCGCTGCGCCGGCTCGGCCGCGCGCGTGAGGCGGCCGGGGTATACCGGACGGCGGAGTCGATCGCCCCGAACAGGGCGATCGCCCAGGAGTACGCCAAGCAGGCCGCAGTACTGGAACAGATGGATGAAGGGAACGTCCCGCTGTGACGCATGTGCATGAGGACGAAGTGCTCGCCCGGATCGCCCAAGGGCTCATCTACACCGAGTCGGAAGCGGCTTGCCTGAACTCCGAGCGCCGGACGGAGCAGATCTTCGACTACAACCACACGCCCCCGCGCGAGGCGGCGAGACTCCGGTCGCTGCTGGTCGGGATTCTCGGCTCGGTCGGAGAACGTACGGTGCTGCTGCCGCCGTTCCACGCGGCGTTCGGCAGCAACGTCCACATCGGGGACGACTTCTTCGGGAACGTGAATCTGACGTTCGTCGACGACGTGGACATCCGCATAGGCGACGGCGTCATGATCGCGCCCGGCGTGACACTGGCCACGACGGGACACCCGGTGCATCCCGCCCGCCGGGTCGACTTCGCGCGGTTCTCCGAACCGATCGTCATCGAGGACAAGGTGTGGATCGGCAGCAACGTGGTGGTCCTGCCGGGTGTGCGCATCGGATACGGGTCGGTCATCGGCGCCGGCAGCGTCGTCAGCCGCGACATCCCCCCGATGTCGGTCGCTCTCGGGACACCCTGCCGGGTGGTCCGCGAGATCACCGACGAGGACCTCACCACCCGCCTCGCCGGCCGATAGCGCGCCCTGCCCCGCCGGGAGCGTGCTGATCTGGCGGAGGTGCCGGGCTCGTTGTCACAGGCGCCGCTTAGAGTCTCTCCCACTCGTCACGGTGCGTTGCCCCGGACGGGTTTCATCGGCGTGCCGCCGGTTCGGCGGCCGTCCGGAACAATGGGGAGAACAGCGCATGGGGTGGGTTCCTGCGGGCGACTACGAAGTCGCCCTGGAGGCGGGCACGGTGGTCTGCCGCAATGGGAAGGGCCGGCGGCTGAAGTCCGTTCCGGCCAGATTGAAGGACGACCCGGCGGTTGTCGGACTCCGGCAGTTGACCGAGTGGCTGGAGCAGCACGCACACCAGTGCCTGACGGACGTCGAGCAGTGGATGGTGCGTTCGCTGCCCGTCCCCACTGCCGTGCTCGCCCGGGTCTGGCCGGACCCGGCGTGGCAGACGGCCCTGCGGGACGTGGTGATCACCGGCGTCGACGGTGGAGTCGCCGGGTTCCTGCGTGATGTCGACCCCGAGCGCGGCCTCGGCCTCGTCGACCTGGACGGCGACACGGTCCGCATCACACCGGACGTCGTCAGCCTGCCCCACCCCGTCCTCCTCGACGACCTCGACGAGCTGCGGGAGTTCGCGGTCGAACTGGAGGTGCGCCAGAACGTCGACCAGTTGTTCCGCGAGGTGTGGCGCCGCCCGCCCGGCCTCGCCCCGGACACCACGTCCGTGGACACCTACGCCGGCGGTGTGTTCAAGGAACTGCGCTTCCTGCACGGCCGCGTCACCCAGCTCGGGTACCGCTCACGCGGCGGATACGCGGTCTGCCCGGTCGTCGAGGACGGCGCCACCACCGAGGCGCGCATCTGGATCGGTGAGCACGACGGTTACGACGAGTACGGCACCGAGACGGGCCCCCTGGGCTGGACCGACCCCGCGGGGCGTGCGCTGACGGCCGCCGAGGTCGGCCCCGTCGCGTGGTCAGAAGGTATGCGCATGGCGGCGGCGCTCTACGCCGGACGCGACGTGGCGGACGAGGAGCGGGCGGCATGAGCACCACGACGACGAACACCCACACGGACACGGCGGCGGCGGACGAGGCGTCCCTGCCCGCCCAGACCCGGGGCCCCGTGTCAGAGGCCCGCGCGGCGGCCCTGCTGGACGCGGGCGCGATCCTCCCGGCCGGCACCACGGAGCGGGACGACGCCGACGCGCTGACCGCCCGCACCTACACGCACAGCGCCCTCGGCGACCGCACCGTGGTCCGGCTCGTGCCCGGCACCCTCGGTGAAGCCGAGGACCTGGCCCTGGAGTTCCTCGGGCTGGCCCGGTCGGCGCAGGCCCCCGTCGTGGGCCAGGTGCGCCGCGAGGCGCTGGGCTTCCCCGCCTGGGCGCTGGTCAACGACCCGGCCAACGGGCACCACGCCCTGGCCCTGGTCAAGGACATCGAGCGGCTGGGCCGGCAGGCCAGGACCCGCGCCGGAGCGGCCAAGGAGGGCTTCGACGCACTCGGCACCCGGCTCGGCCGGGCCGTACCCCACTTCCTCCCCACCTACTACGAGCAGGTCGCGCGCCTCTTCCTCCAGGCGGAGAACACCACCTACGGCGCCTCCTTCTTCGGCAAGGCCCGCGAGGCCGAGCGGGTCCACGGGCTGGTCGTGGACGAGGACCGGCAGCGGGCCGTCTTCCTGGAGTTCGCCTTCGCCGGCGCGCTGACCGTCAAGGCACTGCGGCAGTACGTACGGGACCTGGTGGTCCGGCTCGAACCGGCGGACGCCTGGGCGCAGTTCCGCCGGCTGCTGGTCGAGCGCTGCGCGGCCGGCATGCCCCCGTACGCGGCGCTGCCGCAGGACGTGCGCGCCCTGGTCAAGGCCGCCGGGCTGGACCGGGAGGCCGCCGAACGCGAGCTGGTGGCCGATCTGATCGCCGCCCCGGGAGTCGTCCGCGCCCCCGCCTCGTTCTGGGCCGCCTACCGCTCCGCGATCGTCGGCCTCGCTCGACGGGACGCGTCCGTGCGGTCCCGGCTCCTCGGCTTCTTCCCGGAGACCTTCAGCGAGGACGGCCGGGAGAAGGCGGGCGAATCCGACTGGCTCGCCCTGCTCACCGAGTCCGGCGCCGAGGACCTGCTGACCGGCTCCCCGGACACGGCGGGGAACGCTCCCGCCGCATCCGTCTCGCCCGTCTCGTCCGTCGACTCCGCCGCGTCCGTCTCCCCGGCGGACTGGCTGGCCCGCTGGGAGGCACACCGCAGGCGCAACCGGGCCACCGCGGGCCGCAGCCCGCAGACCCTCGGCCTGGCCGCCCGGATGGCGGACCGGCTGCGCACCGACGGGCGCCCCGTCGAACTGTTCCAGGGCCGCTGGCAGCGCAACGCCGACCTGGACCTCCTCGACCTCTGCCTGGCCTCCGGCATCCCCGTCGCCGAACCGGATGAGCAGGACGCGGGCACCAGGCAGAGCCCCGGTGTCCCGCTCGGCTCCTGGCTCACCGACACCGCGCCCGGTGCGCGGGACCTCGCCGCCGTCTCCGGACATCCGGCCTTCCGGGCCCTTCTGGGCCGGACCGTCGGCGCCCTCGGCCAGGGGAACGGTCAGCGGCCGAGCGACGTGACCCTGGCGAAGCTGGCGGCGCACCCCGTGCTCTCCGGCATCCTGCGGGAGTGGCTGACCGCCTGCGCCAAGGAGTACACGGCCGCGCGCGGGCTCCCCGGGCTGCAAGCCGCCCTCAACAGGCTCTCGTTGTTCCGCACCGTCGTCGCGGACGTCGCCCCGGAGGCCGTGCGGCTCCTCAGCGGCCACGAGGTCGTGCCGCTGCTCGCCGCCACCCTGCGCACCGGCGTCCTCGACGAACTGGGCTGGCCCGCGCTCGATACGGCCTACACCGAACTGGCCGCCGAATCAGCCGGATCCGCCGGCGTGCACCGGCGGGGCCGCCGGTCGGAGGACGTCGGTGTCACCGGCGCCTGGCCCGCCCTGATCCTGAACACGCTCGAACGGGCCGTCGTCGTCGGCCCGGAAGGCGTTCTGCTGCGGCACACCCTGCGGCTGCCCGCCACCGTCGACCACTGGCGGTCGCTCGCCTTCCGTTACGTCGACGGCGAGTTGCTCGTCATCTGGTGGGAGGACGGCAAGCAGCGCGGCTACTGGTCGCACCGCCCCACCGAGCTGTTCACCGTCGGCGGCGAGCAGATACCCCGCTGGGGCGGCTCCGGCCCCTCGGACGAGGTCTGCCTGCCGCTGCCCGGCGGCGGCCGCGCCACCGGAGGCAAGGCCCTGCACGCGGGCGACACCTCCCTCCCGTCCCAGCGCGCCGTCATCTCCGACGGCACCGGTCACTGGCGGGAAGGCCACCAGGGCACCCAGCGGGTGTGGCTGGAATACGACCCGGCCGCCGGTACGCACGGGCGGGCGTCCCTGCCCGCCTTCCTCCGCTCCGGGGTACGGGACGGCACCCGGCTGCTCGCCGAGCACTGCCAGGTGCTGCCCCTCCAACCCGGTCTGGAGAAAACCCCGTTCGGCACGGACGGCACGGTCCTCGGCCGCTGGGTCCGCAGCACGGCCACCGAGCCCGGCACGGCCGCCCCCGCCGACGGGCACCGGATCGTCGCCGGCACGCCCGACGGCCACACGGTCACCCTGCCGCACCCGCTGCCCGACGGCGGGTTCCCGGTGCCGCTCGGCGCCCTCACCCTGCCCGGCGGGTCGCGGCCCCTGATGGCCCTGTACCACCGCTCCGTCGTGGCGCACCCGGCGGACACGGACGGCGCCGGCGGCAGCCTGTGGTCCGTCACCACCGGCTCCTCCGGCGGGAACGACGCGGCGGGCACCCCGTACGTGCCTCCCGTCGCCTACTGGCACGCGCTGCGCCCGAGGGACGAGCGGGGCTCCACCGCGCTGCGGAGCCTGACGGACCCCCGGGCGGGGGAGCTGTTCGAGGTGGTCGCCGCCGCGGTCGCCCGGCATCTGGAGGCGTTCCGGGCCGTCGAGGAGTACACCGGGCCCTCGTCGCGTGAGCTGAGCGAGGAGGCCATCGCCCGGGTGCTGCCCGAGGTGTCCGACGCACGGCTCCTCGCGGGCGTCACCGCCGTCGTCCGGGACGCGGTGGACCGCGCCGTGGCGGCTGCCCGGTACCTGGAACCGCCCGAGCCCGCGCGGCCGGCCACGCCCCGGGACACCGCGCGCATCCAGGGCATGTTCTTCGAACACGAGCCGGAGCACGGCGACGACACGACCCTGCAGACCGCCTCCGCCTGGGCCTCGGAGCGGATGCGCGGCGGCTGGTGGGGAGCCGGCAAGCGGTGGACCGTGATCCGGCAGATCCTCGCCGTCAACCATGTCCTCGGCGGCGAGCCGGCGTTCGGCCCGCCCATCGCGTCCAAGGTTCCGTTCACCTCCGCGGACGGCTGGCAGCGGGACGAGTTCACCGTGCCCGGCGAGTCACTGACCTGGACCTCCCTCCTCGACAACCTGCCCGAACTGGCCTACCGGGCCGCCTTCGCGACCACCTCGGCCGAGCACCGCACCGGGCTCCTCGTGTTCCTGGAGACCCTCGCCGCAGGCCCGCTGGCCGATCCGGCGGGCACGGTACGGCAGGTGGAGCTCGTCGAGCCGTTCGGCGCGGGGACATCCGGACCGGGACGCCCCGAGGCCGTGCACCGCCTCGGCCAGGTGCTGCGCAGGGGCGCCCGCACCGTCGTGGTCCTTGCCCACCGCGGCCGGAACTTCCGGAGCGACTCGGAACGCTGGCTCGCCCTGGACCACGACCCGACCGGCGCCTTCGGTCCCGTCCCCGGTTTCACCCTGGACCACGAGCACGTGTACCGGCACGGCATCGACCGCGTCCGGCTCACCCGGCTCATCGCCCTGGTACGGGAGCAGGGCCCGGCACCCTGGCGTCCGGAGGCCGCGGAGGCGTTCGATACGGCCACCGGAATCGGCCCGCTCCAGTCCGTCGCCCTGCTCTCCGCAGCCGTCGGGGAGCCCGGCGCCGAGGCGCTCGCGCTGCTCGGGGCGAAGACGCGTGCCTTCGAGGCGGCCCAGGAGAGACTGGACGCCCTGCCCCGCGACGACCGGCATGCCCTGCTCCGGGCACTGCTGCCCGCGGACCCGGCCGAGCTGTGGTCCACGGGCCCCGATGTCCCGGCCGCCACCGGGGTCTGGCAGGAGCGCCTGGCCTCCCTCGTCCGGGTCCCAGAGGAACTGGACCTGGACCTGTCGGGCGCCACCCCGGGCGCCGTCGAGCTGATCCTCAACGCGGGCTCCCGGGCCTGGCTCACCCACGGCACCGATGTCGAGGACGGCACCGGCCGCCCGGCCCTGCGCCGGGTGGGCGCACGCGGTGCGGTCTTCACAGCCCTGACCGCCCTGCGCACCCTCGCCTACACGCTGCCGTACGGGCATCCCCTGCGGGCGCACCTGCCCACGGGACTCGCGGCCGTGCGCGGCCGCCTCGCCGACCCCGGCCTGGTGCTGGACCTCGGCCTCGACTGGACCGAGTCGGGCCACTCGCTCGGCCCCGTGATCCGCGCCGCCCACGGGCTCCCCGAGTCCGGCGGCGCCGGGCCCGACGGGCTGGTCAGGGCCGGCACGGCGCTGCTCCTCGCCCCCGGCCACGGCGACAGCGAGAAGCTGCTGATCCGCCCCGCCGGACTGGCGGGCCCCGACGACCCGGCGTTCGGCCTCGTCGAGGGGACCGTCGGCGGTTACGGCACCGGCGATCTGCTCGCCCTGCGCGCACTGCTGGGCGAGGAGGCGGACGCGCTGGCCTCGGCGGGCGCCCCCGATGGCTCCCCGCACCACCCGGCCCAGGACCCGACGCGGGCGGTGCCGGACCTGGTGGCCGAGGCCGCCGGCACCCTCGGCCTGAGCGCGGACGCCGCCGCCCTCTATCTGATGCTGCTCGCCCTGCCCGACCCGACGGACCGCAACTGCGTCCGCTGGACCGAGTGGAAGCCGGCCCGGGTCAAGAAGGCCCGTGCGGAACTCGCCGCCACCGCCCTCGTCGTGGAGGCGAAGCGCTCCCGGGCCGGCCGTACCCTGTTCCTCCCCTGCGGCTGGCTCGAACGAGGCGCCCCCGGGCTGCCGTTGGAGACCTGGAAGGAACGCCTGTACCCCGTCGCCGGCTCTGCCCGGACCCTGCCCCACCTCCCCGTGCCCGCGCTGTTCGCAGCCGCCTGGGCACGGGTCCGCGGCGGCGACGCCCCGGCCTACGAAGAACTGGACACCCGCGCACCCCGGAAGGGCCGCCGCCGATGACGAACGACACCACGACCACCACCGTGGACAGCACCACCACGGACCGGGCGACGGCGCCCGGCCGGGAACACCGTCAGGTCACCCCGCCCGAGGACCGGTACGCCACCGAGCTGGCCTTCCTCGCCGCCCACGACTCCGGGCCCCGCCCACCCGGCTGGCTGCTCACCCCGCGCGCCGTCGTCGCCTTCGTGATGGGCAGCGCGGGCGAGGCACTGAGCCTGCCGAAGGGCGCCCGGCCCGGCGCCGGGGTGCCGCGCCGACTGGTGATCGAGCAGAAGTTCGTCGGCGAGCGCGCCCTGGTCGAACGGTGCGTGGTCACCCTGGCCGGAGAGCGCGGGCTCCTCCTCGTGGGCGAACCCGGCACCGCCAAGTCCATGCTCTCCGAGCTGCTGTCGGCGGCCGTCTGCGGGACCAGCGCGCTCACCGTGCAGGGCACCGCGGGCACCACGGAGGACCAGCTCAAGTACGGCTGGAACTACGCGCTGCTGCTCGCCCAGGGCCCCACCCAACAGGCCTTGGTGCCCTCCCCGGTGCTCGCCGCGATGACCAGGGGGGCCGTCGCCCGCGTCGAGGAGGTCACCCGCTGCCTGCCGGAGGTCCAGGACGCCCTGGTGTCCCTGCTCTCCGAGCGGCGGATCGCGGTCCCCGAACTCGCGGGCAGCGAGGGCGCCCAGGTGCACGCCGCCCCCGGCTTCACCCTCATCGCCACCGCCAACCTGCGGGACAAGGGCGTCTCCGAGATGTCCGCCGCCCTGAAGCGGCGCTTCAACTTCGAGACCGTGGGCCCCATCGGGGACGTGGACGCCGAGACCGCGCTCGTCCGGCGCCAGTCGCGGGCGGCCGTCGAACGCGTGGGCGCCGCCTTCCAGGTGGACGACGCGGTTCTCGAAGCCCTGGTCACCGCCTTCCGGGACCTGCGCGAGGGCCGTTCCGCGGAGGGCTGGGAGGTCGAGCGCCCCTCCACGGTGATGAGTACGGCGGAGGCGGTCTCCGTGGCAGGCGCCCTGGGCCTGGCCGCCGCCTACTTCCCCGGCGACCGGGACGTGCTCTCCCTCCTGCCCGGCCATCTGCTCGGTGTCGTCAGGAAGGACGACCCCGCCGACGCGGCACGGCTGCTGGGGTACTGGGACGGGCCGGTGCGCAGGCGGGCGGAGCAGGGGGCGGCCACCTGGCGTGCCCTGTGGGACCTGCGCGCGGTGCTGGAGAACTGACGGATGAGCGATTCGACCATCCCTGAGACGGCCGTCCTCCCGGCGCGGGACACGGCGGCCGGGCCCGCGACCCCGGAGGCCGCGGTGGCGGCGCTCGCGGCGGCCGGGCCCGGGTCACCGTTCCTGATCGGGGTGCGCCACCACGCGCCCTCGCTGGCGGCCGCCCTCCCGGCCCTGCTGGACGCGGCGGCCCCCGACGTCCTCCTCGTCGAACTGCCCGCCGAGTTCCAGCCCTGGCTGGGCTGGCTCGCCCACGAGGAGACCGAGGCCCCGGTGGCGCTGGCCGCCGTGCCCGCCGACGGGCCCGGGACCGGCCCGGCAGGCGAACGCGGGCCTGCCTTCTACCCGTTCGCGGACTTCTCGCCCGAACTGGCCGCGCTGCGCTGGGCGGCGAGAAACGGGGTCCCGGCGGTGGCCTGCGACCTGCCGCTGGCCGACCGGACATGGGCGGCGGGCGATCCGGACACCCCCGCGTCCGCCCCGGTACCGGGCGCCGACTCCGCGCCCGTGCCGGGGGACGGGCACGGGCTGTCCGACGCGCTCCGGTCCCGGCTCACCGGCCGGGAGGGGGACGACCTGTGGGACCGGCTGGTGGAGGCCCTCGCGCCGGGCTCGACACCCGAGGCGCTCCGCCGTGCCGCCCTGCTCACCGGCTGGGCGCTGCGCCACGAGGCCGAGGCGCGGGGCGGGGTGCACCGTACGGACCTGGTGCGCGAGGCGTGGATGCGCGGACATGTCGCGCGGGCCCTGGCGAGCGGGCAACGGCCCGCCGTGGTGGTGGGCGCCTTCCACGCCCCGGCGCTACTGCCGTCCGCCGCCGGGGCTGTCGGGGTCGCTGGGGCCACAGGGGCCGCCGGGGCTACCGGGGCCACAGGGGCTACCGGGGCCGCCGGGACCGTCGGGGACCCCGTACCGGCGGCCTGCACGGTCTCCCTGATCCCGTACACGTACCCGCTGCTCGACTCGCGGTCCGGCTACCCGGCCGGCATCCGGGACCCGGAGTGGCAGCACACCGTCCTGGACGCCGCCGGGGACCCGGCCGCGCTGCACGAGGCGCTGATCCGCACGGCGGTCCGTATCTGCGCCGCCCTGCGCGAACAGGGCCACCCCTACGGCCCGGCGGACGGCCGGGAGATCGTCCGGGTCGCCGGTGACCTGGCCCGGTTGCGCGAGCTGCCCGCCCCGGGCCGCGGCGAACTCCTGGAAGCCGTGCAGACGGTGCTGGGGCGCGGCGAGACCTACGGCACGGGCCGCGCCGTCGCCCTGGCCCTCGAACGCGTACTCGTCGGGGCCCGCACCGGACGCCCCGCGCCCGCCGCCCCGCGCAGCGGGCTGGGCCCCGCGGTCGAGGCCGAGACCGCCGCGCTCGCCCTCCCCGGCCCGGACGACGCGCACGAGAGGACACCGCGCGACCTCCGGCTCGACCCGGCGCGCTCCACCCTGGACCGGCGCCGCGAACTGCTGCTGCGCAGGCTGACGGTGTGCGGCATCCCGTACGCGCAGGAGCAGCAGGTGACCGGCGCGGCGGGCACCGAAGGACTCACGACGCGCTGGCAGGTGCGGTGGACCCCCGCGACGGGCGCGATGCTCACCGCGGCCGGGGCCCGCGGCGTCACCCCGGTCCAGGCGGCCGAGGGCGTGCTGCGGCAGCGGCACGCCGCGGAGTGCGCGGCGGACGGTCCGACCGCCGCCCAGGTGGTCCGGGGTCTCACGGAGGCAGCCGAGTGCGGGCTCCCCGCCCTGGCCGGCGAACGGCTGACGGAACTGGCTGCCGTACTCCCCGCGAGCGGCACCCTTCCCGAACTCCTGGGCGGGCTCGACCTGCTGGACCGCATCGACGCCGGGCACCTGCCGGGCCTGTCCGCGTCCGACGGCCATCTGCCGGGCCTGGCCCCGTCCGACGACGATCTGCCGGGCCTGGCTCCGTCCGACGACGACGACGACCCGGCCCCGGACGCCACCGCAACCGCCGCCGCCCGCGCGGCCGGCACCGCGCACGCGGCCGAACTCCTGACCTCGGCCGCGGTCCGCCAGGTCGACGGCCTGACCGGCTCCGAGGAGCCGGGGGACGCGCGGGCGCTGCTCGAACTGTCCCAGCGGGCCGACCGGGTGGGCGGCATCCGGCTCACCGACGCCCTCGCCCGGCTGGCCGCCGACGGGACGCCGTTGATCGCCGCGGCCGCCGGAGCGGTCAGGGTGCTCACGGGCCACGAAGAGGCCGAGAGCTTCGGGGGGCGCGTCGCCTCCTGGGTGGACGGAGCCGTGGACAGCGGCTCCCGGGCCGCGCTCACCGCCCGGCTCACCGGCGTCCTGACGGTGGCGGGCCCGCTCCTGACCGTCGGCGTCGGCGCCCTGGACCCGTTGCTGCACCGGGTCGTCGAGCTGGACGACACCGCGTTCCTGGCCCGGCTGCCGGCCCTGCGCGGTGGCTTCGACACCCTGAGCCCGGCCGCCCGGGACCGGCTGCTGGACACCGTCGAGGAGCGGCTGGGCGAACGGGTGGACGACCTCGACGCGGACGATCCGGCGGAGCTCGCCCGCCGGACGGCCGCCGACCTCACGGCCCGCGAGCTCCTGACCGGCCTCGGCCTGCCCGTACCGCCACCCGCGCACGACGACTGCCTCCCACCGCTGTCCGCCGGCCACCCGGCCGCAACGTGCCCCTCCACCGGAGCCGCCACCGGGACAGCCGCCGCGCCCGCAACCGAGGCCACCCCCGCGCGGACCCTCGCGCCCGCCGACCGGTGGCGGCTCGTGCTCGGCCGCCGATCGGACCGGCTGCCGTCCGGCGCCGCCCGCCTGGCGACCGCTCTGGACGAGCTCTACGGTGCGGGACACGGCGAGGGATCCCGCGGCGGCCTGCCCGGCCCCGGTCAGGGGGGCGGCTCGCGGGGTGGCCGGGAACCCTCGTTCCCCGGTGTCCGCGAGTGGTCGGAGGAACTGGCCGCGCTGTTCGGCCCCGGCATCCGCGAGGAGGTCCTCGCCACCGCTGCCGGAACAGGCCGGCCGGACGTCCTCGCCGCACTCGACCCGGCGGCCGTCACCCCCTCCGTGGAACTGCTCAGGACGATCCTGCGGTACGCCGGCGGCCTCCCGGAGGCCCGCCTCGCGGCGCTCCGGCCCCTGGTCCGCCGCCTGGTCGACGAACTGACCCGGCAGCTCGCCACCCGGCTGCGCCCCGCCCTCACCGGCGCGATGACTGCCCGGCCCACCCGCCGCCCCGGTGGCCGGCTGGACCTGCCGCGCACGCTGCGCGCCAACCTGGCCACCGCCCGCCGGACGGCCGACGGAACGGTCCGGGTGATCCCAGAGAAGCCGGTGTTCCGCAGCCGCGCCCGCCGGTCGGCCGACTGGCGCCTGATCCTGGTCACCGACGTCTCCGGATCCATGGAGGCGTCCACGATCTGGTCCGCGCTGACCGCCTCCGTGCTCGCCGGGGTGCCGACCCTGAGCACTCACTTCCTGGCCTTCTCCACGGAGGTCGTCGACCTCACCGGCCATGTGCACGACCCCCTCTCCCTCCTGCTGGAGGTGAGCGTGGGCGGGGGCACACACATCGCCGCCGGGCTGCGGCACGCCCGCGGCCTGATCGAGGTGCCCTCGCGCACCCTCGTCGTCGTGATCAGCGACTTCGAGGAGGGCGCGCCGCTCGGCGGACTGCTCGCCGAGGTGCGGGCCCTGGTGACCACCGGCTGCCACGTCCTCGGGTGCGCCAGCCTCGACGACGCCGGCCGGCCCCGCTACTCGACGGGCGTCGCCGGTCAGCTCGTGGCCGCCGGCATGCCCGTGGCGGCCCTCAGCCCGCTCGAACTGGCCCGTTGGATAGGGGAGAAGACCGCATGACCGCCGTTCAGCTGCCACCTGTCGCGCCGGAGGTCACGGCCACGCTGGTGGAGGACCTCTCGCCCCGGCTCCGCAAGCGGCTGGACGCCGCGGTCACCAAACTCGGCGCCCGCCCGACACACCGCGACGGAGACACGGTGACGGTCGCGGTCGACGACGAGACCGAGTTGCGCCTGCACGCCCCGGGCGGCGTGGTGGCGACGGCGGACGCCATCACCTGCGGCTGCCTCCTCGCCCCGGCATGCGTCCACCGCGCGGCCGCCGCCTGCGCCGCCCCCGTGGCGGACCCGGTGGCGGAGACCGTAGACGGCCCCACCCCGGAGGCCTCGGAACCGGACTCAGAACCGACCCCTACTTCCGACTCCGCCCCCTCGCCCTTGCCCTTGCCCTTGCCTGAGGTGGCCACCCCAGCGCAGCGTGCTGCGGCCGACGCCCTGTGGTCGGCGGGCGCCGCCGTGCTGGAGGCCGGTGTCGACGGGGCCGGTGCCGTCACCCAGGCCGCCCTCCTGCGCGCCGCGCACACTGCCCGGCTCCGGCAACTGCCGCGCGCCGCGGGCGCCGCGCTGTCCGTCGTCACGCTGCTGCGCGCGGCCCGCGCCGGGGACCCGTCCTACCGCACCGCAGAGCTCGTCACCGCGCTGGCCGAACTCCTGGGCACCGCACACCGGGTGGGGGCGGCGTCCGGGGCCGAGCTGGCCGCCGTCAGGGGCCGGGCGCGCCGCCCGTACAGCCCGGACGGCGCGCTGCGCCTGTACGGACTGTTCACCGAACCCGTGGTCACGGACTCGGGGCACGGCGGCGCCCGCACCTGGGTCGCCGGAACCGACGGCCGCCTCTGCACGGTCGGCGACGTCGCGCCCGGCGGCGTCGGGCGAGCCCTGGGCGTGGCCGACCGCGCGGTGCGCCTGGGGGACAGCGCTCTCACCCATCGGGAGCTGGGCCGGGCCGGTCTGGCGGTCTCGGGGGCCACGGTCTCACCGGACGGCAGACTGGGCGCGGGGAAGGGCGTCAAGGCCGTGACCGCCCGGGGCGCGGCGTGGACCGAGCCGCCGCTCGCAGCTCTGTGGGCGACACCGCCGTCCGGGCAGGCCGCCCGCGCCCTGCGGTCCACCTCCCGGTACGCGGACCCGGACGGCGGCGGCAGCGACCTGCTCTTCCTGGACGTCGAACTCCTCGGCGCCGTAAGGGAGTCCGGCGGCACCTGCCTGCTCGCGCGGTGCGAGGGAGACATTTCCGTCCGGCTCACCGTCGCGGACGACGATCCCGCGCTGGCCCACCGCGACAACCTGATGCTGCTGGCCGCGGCGCCGGGGACCCGGCTGAGGATCATCGGCCGACTGGTGCCCGCCCTCCACCCCCGGCTCGCCCTTCTCGCCTGCTCGCACCCCACCGGCGAGGGCACGATCGACCTCGGCCTCGACCGCCTGCGCCGCGCCGACCTCCCGGACCCGGCCGCCCCCGTCCACCTGGCGTCGCCCCAGCCCGGAGAGTCCGACGCGTACTCGCCCCTGTACCTCCTGGAGCGCCGGGTCGAACAGGCCGTCCCGGCGGGCCGGGCCGCCCTCGGCATGCTCGGTGACGTCACCGCCGAGACCCGCCGGATCAGCCGCGCGGGCCTCCACACGGCCGCCGGGCTGCTGACCGCGCTGTGCGCCTCTGCGGCCCGACGCGACCGGGACCTCTTCGGCCGCCTCCTGCCCGCCGACACGGACGGCTTCGCCCTGTACTGGCTCACCGCCGCCCGTTACACGGCTGCCGTGGCCGAGTCCCTGTGCGCGGCATCCTGGGAAGACCCGCGGCCGGCCCGCTGACCGCCGTCACGCACGCGGTCCGGGCCCGCGTGCCGGGCGTCGCTCATGCCTCGGCGGCTGCGCCCGTGGCCGCTGCGATCAGGGCGGTCGCCGCGGCGCGGGAGGCCGCGGCCACGTCGGAGTCGTGGTCCATCAGGGCGGAGATGCCGGCCCCGTCGTAGAGGATGTGGAGCTGGTGGCCCAGGGCGTCGGGGTCGGCGGCGCCGGCCTCGGCGGCGAGGCGGGTGAAGAGTTCGCGCATCCAGCCGCGGAAGCTGTCCGCCGCTTCCTGGACCAGTCCGCCGGGGCTGGCCTCGGCGCCGGCGCGGATGAAGGCGCAGCCGCGGAAGTCCGGCCGGTCGAACTGCCGTCCCTGGGACTCGAAGACCGCCAGCATCTGCTCGCGCGGCGTGTCGTACTCCGCGACGGCCCGGGTGATCCGGTCGACGGTGCCCGCGTGCCGGGTGTCCAGGTAGGCCCGGACGAGCTGTTCCTTGCCGCCGAAGGTGTTGTACAGCGATGCCTTGGCCACGCCCGCGTGCTCGATGACCCGGTCGATTCCGACGCTCTGCACGCCCTCGGCGTAGAACAGCTCGTCGGCGGCGGAAAGCAGGCGCTCGCGCGCCGACGGCTTCGCGGTGCTCCGGGCACTCGCCATGACGGTCACTCCTTCAGACAGATCTGTCTACATTATGCCCCGGCCGGAGGCCACCCTCAGGTGTTGCCGCCGATCCGCTCGCCCGGCAGGACCGCCGCCCCGTCCCGGCCGCCGCGCACCAGTCCGAGCAGTGCGAACGCCGCGAGGACGATCACGGCGACGCCGTACTCCTGCGCGGTGGCGGCCAGTCCGCCCGCGTGGACCACGAGGAACCCGGCGATCACGGTGGGCACTCCCATGCCCAGGTAGGAGACGACGAAGAGCAGCGACAGGACCCCGGAACTCTCGTGCGGCCGGGCCAGCGGCATGACCGTACGGATGCCGCCCTGGAACCCGCTGCCGAAGCCGACGCCCGCGAGGGCGGTGCCGGCGAAGAAGCCGGTGGGGGAGGAGCCGCGGATCGAGGCGAGGGTGAGTGCCACCCCGGCGATCAGCGCGAGGATGCCGGTGAGCATCACCGTCCGGGTCGCGGCCCTGCGCAGGACCAGGACCGAGACGGCGGCCACCCCGGCGAGCACGAACAGGCTGAGCCCGCCGAGGACTTCGGACCCGGAACCGGTCAACTGCCGTGCGAGGGACGGGCCGAGTGACCCGTACAGTCCGGCCAGCGCCCAGACGGCGAACAGTACCGGCGCTGCCACCAGCATCGGGCTGCGTACGGCGCGCGGCAGCTTGATCTCCGGGGCCAGACTCGCCAGCGCCCCCGGCTTGCGGGTCACCGTCTCCGCCATCAGTGCGACGGCGACGGCCTGGACGACGAAGACCGCCAGCAGCCCGAGGTAGACCAGGTGCGTGGGGGCGGGAAGGAACTGGACGACGAGGCCGGAGACCAGGGCGCCGGTCGCCGTGCCGATGCCCGGGGCGACCGCGTTGGTGATCGTGCCGCGCTCCCGGTTGATGTCCATCATTCCCGCACCGATCGCGCCGAGCGCCGCGCCGGTCGACAGACCCTGGACGATCCGGGCGACCATCAGCGCGGGCACGCCGTCGGCGGTCGCGAACACGATCATCGAGGCGGCCTGCGCCGCCAGCGCGGCCAGCAGGACCGGCCGCCTGCCGACGTGGTCGGAGAGCTTGCCCATGGTGAGCAGCCCGAGCAGCACCGCCACCGCGTAGACGCCGAAGACCACGGTGGTGGTGATCGGGTCGAAGCCCCATTCCGCCTGGTAGACGGCATAGAGCGGGGTGGGCGCGCTGGAGGCCGCCAGGAACGAGATGGTGATCGAGGCGAGTGCGTACAGCGCCACGTTCGGCGGCAGCCGTCGGGCCCGCGCGGGTATGGCAGTGGATAGGGGAGCGGATCCGGTCCCGGATCCGGGACCGGTGGGCGCCGCGTCCGAGGTGCGGGCCGGGTTGGACGTCCGGGCGACCGAGGGATTCGTCATGACCATTCCCGTCCAGGATGTGAGTAGACCTGTCTGTCTAATCTCTGGAAGTAGATTAGACAGACAGGTCTACTCAGGTCAAACGGGAGAAGTGCCGAACGGGAGAAGCGAGGGTCACGGACCTGGCGTCGCCCGGTGGCTCAGTAAGGCCGGCCCCGGGTGGAACGAGAGGCCCCGGTCGTCAGGACGGCTCGGCGGGGCAGCTGGTGTCCCGTGCCGGGACCGCCAGGTCGGTGAGGTAGCTGTCCACGGCGTTCTCCATGCACGGGCCGCTGGTGACGCTGCCGTGCCCCCGGTCCTCGTAGGTGAGGAGTACGCCGCTGCGGCCGAGCTGCCGGGCCACCGACACGGCCCACGGGTAGCCGGTGGCGGGGTCGTGCAGGGCGTTGGACAGCAGGACCGGCGGGGCGCCGGGCGCGTCCAGGCGGTGCTGCGGGTTGGCGGTCGGCGCGCCCAGACAGGCCGCCGCCATGTGGATCGACAGCAGGTAGGGCAGGTCGGGCGCGGTCACGTTCATTGCGGCGACGAGCGAGGCGTACTCCCGGTAGTCGCGCACCGGCAGCTGCCAGTCCGAGCAGAAGACCGGGGTGGCCGGCGGCAGCGGCGCTGTCCCGGTGGGTGATGCCGGCAGCGGCTTGCTCGCCTCCATCCCCGCGATCACCGTGGCCAGTCCCGCGTAGTCGGCCTCGTAGAACCTCCGGAACGCGTACTTGTTGACCAGGTCCGAAGCCGACAGTGACCTCCCCGGACTGTCCGGGTCCGCCAGCTCGCCGCGTGCGGCGCGGGCCAGCAGGCCCTGCCAGACGGCGCGGACGTCGCGGCCGTGCAGCGCGCAGTCCGCCGCACCGGCGCACCACTTCACGAACTCCTGGAACGAGTCCTGCGCCGCGGCCGCCTCCGAGCGCAGGAACTCACGGGTGGCCGCGACGCTGTGGTCCATCACGCTCTCCAGCACCATCGCGCGCACGCGCCGCGGGTAGGTCTCGGCGTACTGGGCGCCGAGCAGCGTGCCGTACGAGCTCCCGTAGAAGGTCAGTTTCCGCTCGCCGAGGGCGGCCCGCAGCGCGTCCAGGTCACGGACCGTCTGCCCGGTGTCGAGGTGCTCGAACACCGGGCCGGTACGGGCCCGGCAGTCGGCGCGGAGCCGCCTGTTGTACGCCAGGGTGGCGTCGAAGTCGGCCTGGCTCCTCAGCTCCGGTGACGGCCGTTCGGCGAGCAGGTCACCGGAGCAGGTCACCGGGTTGCTGCCGCCCACGCCGCGCGGGTCGAAGCTGACGATGTCGAACCTGCGGCGGACCTCGGGGCTGAACCGGTTGATCCCGCTCACCACCCTCTCCACACCCGAGTCGCCCGGCCCGCCGGGGCCGAACACCATCGAGCCGACGCGTGCCCCGGGTTCGGTGGCCTTGCGGCGGGCCACGGCCAGGTCGAGTCTCGGCCCGTCGGGGCGGTCCCAGTCGACCGGCACCGAAAGCGTGGCGCACTCGGCTCCCGGTTTCGCCGGGGCGGCACACGGTGCCCACCGCAGGGCCGCCGTCGCGGGCGGCGACGCGTGGACCGCGGGAGCGGCGGCGAGGCCGGCGACGGCGGTCGTGGCAGCGGCCACGGCCGTGGCCGTGCCCCGTGCGGCGACGAGCCGCAGCGCAGATCTGTCCCTGAACGGCATGGATCCTCCTTGCGAGGAGAGCGGTTGTGTCAGGCGTGCGGACCCGGCCGGGGCACCCGCCGTCACGTTAGGTGCGCCGTCGCCCGTGTGGTGCCCGCATCAGGGGCTTCTCCGGGTCGGGTCAGGGACCGCTCGGGGACCGTTCAGGGGGATCGGGGGCGATCGGGGCGCGGGGGCCCAGATAAGGAGGGGTCCGTGCCGTACCCGTAAGCTGCTCACGCCCCGCGGGGGAAGTCCGGTCGAATTCCGGCGCTGACCCGCAACGGTAGGCGGAGCCGTCCTGATGGCTCCGCGAGCCCGATTACCCGCGGCGGTGAAAGCTCCTGTCAATTCGCCGTGGACTGCGAGAGGTGCTGCACAGGGCGCCTCGCGTCCGGGCCGCTCCTTCGATCGTGCAGACGCACGGCCTGAGGTGAAAGCGATCCGAACGTGGTCACTCCCCTCGAACGCATACCAGCCCCGCCCTCGCGCGCGGCGCGCGCCGGTGGCGGGCCCGCCCCTCCCCGGCGCGTTCCCCTGCCCCTGCTGGTGATCACGCTGTGTGCCCTGCTGCCGCTCTCCCTGGTCTGCGGCGCCGGAATCGGTGCCTCCGGGATTTCCTGGGGAGAGGTGTCGCGCTACCTGTGGGCCGGCCTGACGGGACAGCGGATCGCTCCCGGCGAAGTTGCCGGGTACACCATCGTGTGGGAGCTGCGCTTTCCACGAGCCTTGCTGGCCGCGGTCGTCGGAGCCGGACTGTCCGCGATCGGCGTCGCGGTGCAGGCCATGGTCCGCAACGCCCTCGCCGACCCGTTCGTCCTCGGCATCTCCTCCGGCGCGGCCGTCGGTGCCAACGCCGTGCTCATCTTCGGGGTCTTCGGCGCATTCGGCGTCTGGGCGCTGTCCACGGCAGCCTTCCTCGCCGCACTCCTCGCGATGATGCTCGTGTACGCGGTCGCCCGCACCGCGCGCGGACTGACCCCGCTGCGCCTGGTCCTGACGGGCACGGCGATGTACTACGGCTTCTCGGCCATCACGACGTTCATGGTGTTCGCCGCGGAGCGGGGCGAGGCCGCCCGCTCCGCGATGATGTGGATGCTGGGCAGCCTCGGGGGCGCCACCTGGTCCTCCGTACCGATCGCCGCGGGCGCCACGATCGGCGGCCTCGCCCACCTCTGGTGGTCGGCGCGCCGGCTCAATGCCCTGGCGATGGGTGACGAGACCGCCGCCGCGCTGGGAGTGGACGCCGGGAGACTGCGCAAGGAGCTGTTCCTGGTCTCCGCCGCGGTCACCGGGGCACTGGTGGCGGTGAGCGGCGCGATCGGCTTCGTCGGGCTCATGGTCCCGCACGCCGCGCGCATGCTGGTCGGCGCGGATCACCGCCGTCTGCTGGCCGTCGCACCGCTCGCGGGCGCCGTCCTGCTGATCTGGGTGGACATCCTCTCGCGGGTGCTGCTCGCCCCGGCCGAACTGCCGCTCGGCGTACTGACCGCGATGATCGGCGTACCGTGCTTCATCCTGCTCATGCGCCGCCGCTCCTACACCTTCGGGGGCGCGTGATGCGGATCGATATCGACGCGCTGACGGTCGAGATCGCCGGCGCGCGGCTGGTGGAGGAGATCACGCTGCGGGCGGGCGCGGGTCAGCTCGTCGGCCTGGTGGGGCCCAACGGCAGCGGGAAGTCAACGCTGTTGCGCTGTGTCTACCGGGCCCTGAGCCCCTCCGCCGGCACCGTCCGGATCGGTGGCGAGGACCTGCACGCCCTGAGCCCGCGGGAGAGCGCCCGCCGACTGGCCGCGCTTCCCCAGGAGTCGAGTCACGAGTTCGACTTCACCGTCGCCGAGATCGTGGCGATGGGAAGGATGCCGCACCAGGGACCGACGGCCCGTGCGTCCGAGGAGGACCGGCGCACGTGTGAGGCGGCGCTGGCGGAGGTCGGGGCCGGCCACCTGGCCGACCGGGGCTTCCTGACCCTGTCCGGAGGCGAGAAGCAGCGGGTCCTGATCGCCCGCGCCATGGCGCAGCAGCCACGGGCACTGGTGCTCGACGAACCCACCAACCACCTGGACATCGCCCAGCAGCTGGAGGTGCTGGCCCTGGTACGGGCCAGCGGACTGACCGTGCTCACGGCGTTGCACGACCTCAATCTCGCCGCGCTCCACTGCGACGTCCTCCATGTCATCGACCGGGGCCGGATCGTCGCGTCGGGCGCCCCGCACGACGTACTCACCCCTGAGCTGCTGGCCGAGGTCTTCGGCGTCCGGGCGCATCGAGTACCGCACCCGGAGACCGGCGCCGTACAGCTGATCTTCGACCGCCTCCTCCCCGTCGACCCTTCCTAAGGAAGCACTGCCACCATGCCCAGCCCGATACGTCCCTCCGCACTCGGCCTCGCCCTCGCCGCTGTCATGGCCCTCAGCGGCTGCGGCGCCGAGATCACCCCGCAGGACGGGAACGACAACAGGAGCGCACCCGCGGCCGGAGGCCACTACCCGGTGACCGTCGAGAACTGCGGTGAGAAGAAGACCTACGACAAGGCGCCGCAGCGCGTGGTCACCAACGACGTCGGTATCACCGAGATCATGTTCGCCCTGGAACTCGAAGACCATATGGCGGGCTATGTGATGCCCGACGACAAGGGCGATCTGACATCCGTCCCCTGGAAGGGCGGCTACCGGAAGACCGCCTGGCTGTCCAAGGAGACGATCAACAAGGAACTCGTCCTCGACGCACGCGCCGACCTGGTCTTCGCGGGCTGGAACTACGGCTTCAACGAGGGCGACGGATTCACCCCGGCAGCCCTGAAGAAGGTGGGCATCGACTCCTACCTGTTGAGCGAGTCGTGCCGCAACGGGCAGGGGAAGGCGCGAGGAGTGATGCCGCCACTCGACGCGCTCTACACCGATCTCCGGAACCTGGGGAAGATCTTTGACGTCGAGAAGCGTGCCGAATCCCTGATCGCACGGTTCCGGAAGGAAGTGGCCCAGGCACAGGCGACCGCCCTGAAGGGCGCCGACCGGCCGAGGGTGTTCCTCTACGACGACGGCCGGGACAAGCCGCTGACCTCGGGCGCCTACGCCGGACCGCACGACATCATCACCAGGGCCGGCGGCGATCACGTCATGAAGGACCTCAAGGACACCTGGACGACGGTGGGATGGGAGACCGTCGTCGAGCGGGACCCCGAGGTGATCGTCATCAACAACTACGGGGACACGAGTGCGGAGCAGAAGCGGAAGTTCCTGAAGTCCTATCCGCCGCTGGCCAATGTGTCGGCGATCAAGAACGACCGCATCGTCGTCCTCGACTACGTGGACCTCGTCGAGAGCCCGCGCAATCCCGCAGCCATCGCCTCACTCGCGGCAGATCTGCGGAAGACCCGGAGCTGACCTGCCGCTGACCGGTGGCGGTGGCGGGTGGCTGCGGCTGCTCGCCGGCCCCCGCCACCGGGGGCCGGCGGTGCCCGGGGCGACGAACCCCGCGAACCTCCGATGAGGCGCCATCGGTGTCGGGATTACGTCATGGCGGTCACTCGCCAGCCCCAAAACGCCCACCGAGAGGGCGAATTGGCGACGCTGCTGGTCCAACACCCCTTTGGACCAGGAGCTGTCCTGTGAGACGCACCCGACCCTGGCGGTCCACGGCTGCCGGCCTCGCGACCGTCGCTCTGCTGGCCGCCGCGATACCCGCGGCACACGCCGTGACCGCGCCCGCCCCGCCGACCGGCACGGGCGCCACGGCCGCCCGCACCGCGACCGTCACCCTGATCACCGGTGACGTGGTCGACGCACGCGTGGCCCCCGACGGCCGGATCCTGTCCGCCGCGCCACGCCCCGTGGACAGCGCCGACCACCCCGCCGCCGTCTGGCAGGACGGCACCCGTACCTACGTCTTCCCCCAGGGCGTCGAGAAGCTGGTGGACACCGGGCTCGTCGACGCACAGCTCTTCGACATCGGCGGACTCGTTGCGGACGGCTACGACGACGCGCACTCCGCCACCGTGCCGGTGATCGTCGAGTACGGGGGCGGCCGCGCGCCGCGCACCGCCAGTCCGGGGACGCGGACCACCGCCACGCTCGACTCCATCGGCGGCGCCGGCCTCGCCGTCGCCAAGGACACCGCCGCCGACGCCTGGCAGGACCTGACCCCGGTGAAGGCTTCGGCCCGCTCGTCCGGCGGTGTCGCCAAGATCTGGCTGGACGCCAAGGTCAGGGGCTCCGCCACTGGCGCACCTCCCACCCCGACCGTCCCGCTCACCGGGGCGGGCGCCGCCCACAAGGCGGGGCTCGACGGTTCCGGCGTCAAGGTCGCCGTCCTGGACACCGGAGCGGACGCGGACCACCCGGACCTCGCCGGCCGGATCACGCGGACCAAGGTGTTCGTCAACGGCCAGGACGCCGAGGACCGCACCGGCCACGGCACCCACACCGCGTCCACCATCGCCGGCACCGGCGCCGCGTCCGGCGGCCGGTACGCGGGGATGGCACCGGGGGCCGGACTCCTCGTCGGCAAGGTGCTCGGTGACGACGGCTCCGGCACGCTCAGCGGCATCGTCAGCGGCATGGAGTGGGCCGTGGCCGAAGGCGCGAAGGTCGTCTCCATGTCGCTCGGCGCCGACGGCGCCACCAGCTGCGCGGGGCCGGACGTCGAGGCGGTCCAACGCCTCAGCGACCAGGCCCTGTTCGTCATCGCGGCGGGCAACGCCTCGCTGCGCGGCACCGTCTCCACGCCCGGCTGCGCACCGAGCGCCCTCACCGTCGGCGCCGTCGACCGCCACAACGAGACCGCGCCCTTCTCCAGCCGGGGCCCCTCCGCCGACGGGATCAACGCCAAGCCCGACATCGCCTCCCAGGGCGTCGACGTCGTCGCCGCCCGCGCGGGCGGACGAGGCGCCCAGGCGTACCAGTCGATGTCCGGCACCTCGATGGCCACCCCGCACGTCGCGGGCGGCGCCGCGCTCCTCCTCCAGCAGCACCCCGGCCTCGCGCCGGCCCGGCTCAAGGCGCTGCTCACCTCGTCGGCCGAGGACACCGACGCGCCGGTCCTGGACCAGGGCGCGGGCCCGATGGATGTGGCCCATGCGATATCCCAGCCGGTGACCGGTCAACCCAACGCGTTGATCGGTGACTTCGCGTACCCGCAGGCCGGCCTTGAGCCGGTCGAGAAGGCCATCACGCTGACCAATGCCACGGACAAGGACGTCACCCTGACCCTCGCGGTGCGCGACGTGCGCGGCGACGACGGCTCCCGCGTCCGGGGGTTCGCCGCACCGGCCCGTACCAGGGTCAGGGTGCCCGCGCACGGGACCGCCGACGCGCCGGTCCGTATCGACCCCGCGGTGAAGCTCGACGCCGGTGCCTACGGCACGCTCACCGGACGCCTCGTCGGCACGGGCGCCCATGGCGTGCGCGTCACCGTCCCGTTCGGCGCGCACTTGGAGGTGCCGTCCGCCGACCTGACGGTCAAGGGCCTCGACCGGCACGGCGACCCGGCGGCGTCCCCGTCGGCGTTCCAGCTGTTCGACGACCACCGCGACACCGCGATGCGGTACACCCTCGGCTACCCGGACGCGGGCAGCACCACGATCCGGGTGCCGCTCGGCACGTACGCCCTCAGCGCCCTGATCATGACCCGGGACGAGCCGGGCAACATCGGCAGCGTGGCCTCCGTGTCCCAGCTCTACCGGCCGGAGGTCACCGTCTCCGGCGACACCACGGTCACCCTGGACGCCCGCGCCGCCGAGCGGATCGCGTGGGACACCGAGCGCGCGAGCCGGCCCAACGGGTTCGCGATCGGTCTGACCTACGGACTGGACGGCACCGGGCGACTGCTCGCCGGATACGCCACCTCCGTCCCCTCGTACGCCAAGGCCATCTACGCCCAGCCGGTCCGGCACGCGGAGAAGGCCACGTTCCTCGCGTCGGCCCGGCAGACCGCGCCGCTCGCCCGGTTCACCTCGGGGGGCGGGCGGGTGCTGGACTCGCTGCCGGTACAGAAGGCGACGGAGTTCGACGGCAAGGGCACGGCCGAGGTCGTCGCGATCGGCAAGGGAACGGACGCCGACTTCGCCGCCCACGATCTGACGGGCAAGGTCGCCCTGGTCGACGCGGGCACGGGCGGCGGCAACGCCTACACCTGGGACCCGGCAGCCGCGAAGGCCGGCGCCGCCGGAGTCCTGGCCGCCGTCCCCGACAGCGAGGGCCGCTTCCAGATCACCGGCCCCGAGGGGGGTGTTCCGCAGGCCACCATCACCTGGGACGACGCGCTCACCCTCAAGGCCGAGGCCGCGCGGTCGGGTTCGGCAAAGGTCGGCTGGTCGGGCACCGCGAGCGCCCGGAGCCCGTACGTCTACAACCTGGCGGTCGTCTCGAAGGAGGCGATCCGGCCCGGCACCCAGCGGGTGCGCGACAGCGGGCTCGCCGTCACCGACGCCCGCTACCACGTGCAGCAGGCCGGCGGTGACGCCACGTACTGGTCCGACGTACAGGTCGGCCTGCCCGGCATGCCCGCCGTGTGGGCGGGCGGCACCACACTGCCGCTGCGCGCCCCACAGCAGCGCACCGAGTTCTTCACGCCATCGGGCAGCGAGGGCCTGACCTGGACGACCCTGATGCGCCGCGACCTCGGCCCGAACAGTGGCACCGCCTATGACGGACCACGTGAGGTGCGGCGGGGCAAGTCCACGGCGTACTGGTACAAATCGCCGTACGGTCCCGTGCGCAACACCTACAGCGCCGCGCTGATGACCCGGGACAGCAACCGGCTGTCCTTCACCGTCGCCCCGTTCGGGGATGCCGGCGGCCACGACTCCACCGCCGCCCGGAACGACTACGGCACCCGGCAGCTGCTGGTGAACGGCGAACCGCAGGCCATGGTGTCGGGCATCTTCGAACTTCCGCAGGCAACGGCAGATGTGACGTACCGCCAGACCTGGCGGCGGCCCGCGTCGGCCGCCGACCGCACCGGCCTCGCGTACAGCACCGCGTGGGACTTCCGTTCCGGCGCCGCGGACCAGGGCGCCCAACGCCTCCTCGTCCCGGTCCTCGACCTCCCGTCCGATCTGCGCAACTCCCGCCCGGCGGGGGAGACGACCACGGTCGGTGTCGGTGCCGTCGTGGACGGGGCGGACGGCCCGGTCTCCCTGGCGGACGTCGAAGTCCAGTACTCCTACGGTGACCAGGCCACCACGGACGCGGTCACCGACTGGCGCGTCGCGGACGTGCGGCGGTCCCACGGCACGTGGCGGGCGACGGTCCCCGGCGACGCGCCCGCGGGCACGTTCGTGCACCTGCGCGTCACGCTCACCGACGGACACGGCGCACGGGTGGACCAGACGATGGTCCGCGCGTACGAGGTCCGCTGAGCGACACCGCGGAGCCTGCCCCTCTCCCGTGACGGTTCCGAGTCGTCAAGTCGCCACCGCACAAACCTGGTTGATGTCCCCGGCGATACCAGGATTTCCGCACGTCCTCGCTCCGCGACCCTTGGGGGTTCTCGTGCACGTCAGATCCATCGTGGCCGCTGCCGGCATGCTGGCAGCGCTCATACCCGCCGCCACCGCCGCCCACGCGGCGGACCCGGCCGGACCGGCCACCGAACCCCGTACGCCGGCGGCCACCACGTTCACCGTGCCGCTGCCCACCGGCGACACCGTGACGGTCGAACGCACCGGTGCCCGGATCGGCTCGGCCACCGTCACCCCCGGACCCGGCCGGAAGAACGTCACCTTCACCACCGGTTCCGTGGGGAGCGGCGACGTCAGCGTCGTGCCCTCTGACGCCGAGCCGCTGCTCGCCGCGGGCCGGCTCGACCCCCGCTTCTTCGACGTGAAGGCCCTGCTGGACGCCGGATACGGCACGAAGGGCGTCGGCGCCCCCGGCGCCGTGCGGATGATCGTCCAGCACGCCAAGGGCGCGGGCGCAGCGAGCAGAGCACGCGACGCGGCAGGCGGGGCGGCCCGTCCCGGGCGCGCGATTCCCCGTCTCGGCCTGACCGGACTCGCCCCGCACGACGGCACCGACGCGGTCGGCACGTGGAAGCGGCTGACCGCCGGGAACGGCCGCTCGCTCACGGGCGGTGCGGACAAGCTGTGGCTGGACGGCCGGATGCACGTCGCCCTGGACAGGAGCGTCCCCCAGATCAACGCGCCCCAGGCCTGGGAGGACGGCTACACCGGCAAGGGGGTCACGGTCGCCGTCCTCGACAGCGGCTACGACTCCGACCATCCGGACCTGGCGGGCCGGGTGACGGTCTCGTCCAACTTCCTCGGCGGCGACACCGCGGAGGACGACAACGGCCACGGCACCCACGTGGCCTCCACCATCGCCGGCGTCGACAGCACCTACCGGGGTGTGGCCCCCGACGCCTCGCTCGCGGTCGGCAAGGTCTGCGACAGCACCGGCTCCTGCCCCACCTCCGCGCTCCTCGCCGGTATCGACTGGGCCGTCAACACCGTCCACGCCAAGGTCGTCAACCTGAGCCTGGGCGGCCCCGCCGACGAGACGGACCCGGCGGTCGCGGTCATCAACGACCTGTCGGCGAGCACCGGCACGCTCTTCGTCGTCGCCGCCGGCAACGACGGCGAGTACGGGAGCTCCACGGTCGGCGCGCCCGCCATCGCGAACGCCGCCCTGGCCGTGGGCGCGGTCGACGCCGACGACGAACTGGCCGCGTTCTCCAGCCGGGGCCCACGCCCGAGCGACAACGCGGTGAAGCCCGACATCACCGCGCCCGGCGTCGGTATCGTCGCGGCGAAGGCGGGCGGCGGCCACACCGCCAAGAGCGGCACGTCGATGGCCACGCCGCACGTGGCCGGCTCCGCCGCACTCGTCGCGCAGGCGCACCCCGGCTGGAACGGCGAGCAGATCAAGACCGCGCTCATGAACAGTGCCGAGCCGAACCCGAAGCGCGCCGCCTACCAGCAGGGCACCGGCCGGGTGGACGCGGGCCGCGCAGTCCGGCAGACGGTCCTCGCCTCTCCCGCCAACCTGACGACGACGCCCGGCTGGTCCGACGGCGCGGGCAGCGACACCGAGCACACCGTCACCTTCAGCAACTCCGGCGACAGCGAGACGACGCTCTCCCTCGCCCTCGACAAGCCGCTGTCGCCCACCGCGCAGCCGGGCAACGCCGAGCAGTTCTCCGTCGACCGCGACCAGGTCACCGTCCCCGCGCACTCCACCGCGACCGCGACCGTCACCACCCGCGCCACCCTGTTGCCGCACGGCCCGTGGTCCGCGGTCCTCACCGCCTCGCAGGCCGGCAAGACCGTCACCCGTACGATCCTCGGCGTCAACAGCACCATCCCGACCCACCAGTTGACGCTCCACGCGGAGCAGCGTGACGGCGCCCCGGCCACCGGAACCGCCCTGGTCGTCAACCGCTGGACCGGCGACCGCTACCCGGTCCGGATCAACGAGGGCACCGCGACGGTGCCCGTGCCCGAGGCGCAGTACTGGATCGGCATGACGATCAACAGCGGCACCGGCACGGAACGCACCACCACCATGGCCGCCACGTCCGTCACCCCCGTCGCGGACACCACGGTCGACCTCGACGCCCGCACCGCCGCTCCGGTCCGGGCGGACGTGCACGACCGCGCGGCCCACGCCACGGCCGTACAGGCCGCGCTCGCGCTGCCCGCCGGCACCGGCACGTACACCCTGAGCGTCGTCACCACCGGTGAGCGCGCCGGACAGTCGCTGTTCGCGACGCCGTTCGCGGAGGCGGACGCCACGTACCGTACGTTCGCCGTGTTCGCGGCCGAGGGCGCCTCGTCGCAGTCGCCCAGCCCGTTCTTCTACCATGTGGCCCGCACCTGGCACGACGGTGTCCCGGCCCGGCCCGCCTTCTCCGTCCAGCGCCGCGAACTGACCGACGTACAGGTCCACTTCAACGCCCAGGGCGCCCCCGCCGCCGGTACCGCCGGGGCCACCCCGGACGACGACGTCCTGCTCCCGCTCTTCGTCGACCAGCAGGTCGGCTTCCCCTCGACCGTGCGGGACTACCGCACCCCGGGCGAATGGCTGGACCGGGCCTCGGTCGCCGGGCGGCAGTCCCTCGCGACCTCGGCGCAGGCGTTCGGCCCGCGCGCGCTGAACCGCCTGGACTTCGCAGCCGCGGTGGTCGGACCGGGGCTCCCGGCCGCGCCCGCCTACCGGACCGGCGACTCCGTGGTCTGGGCCGGCACGCCCTGGTTCACCGACGGCGACGGCAGCCGGGGCGGGACCGACTGGGGCGCTTCGGGCACCCTGACCCTGGCCAGGGACGGCCAGCGGGTGAGTGCGTGGAATGCCATCGGCAGCGCCAGGACCATCCCGGTTCCGGCGGGCCCCGGCCGCTACACGCTCGACGCGGACATCAGCCGCGACCAGCCCTACGCCACCGTGTCGACCCGCGTCCAGTCCGCGTGGAGCTTCGACTCGGACACCGACGACGGCGCCGGGACGATCCTGCCGCTCATGGCCGTCCGGTTCACCCCGCACGGCCTCGACGCCTCCGGCGGCGCACCCCGCCACGCCCGGACCCGGGTGGACGTGGCGGTCCAGCGCGCACCGGGCGCCGTCGAAGCCACGGTCGCCCCCGCACGGCTGGAGGTCAGCTGGGACGACGGCGTCACCTGGCACGCGGCCGAGCTCACCGAGGGCCGGCACGGCACGCCCGCGCACGCCGACCTGACCGCCCCCGCGGGCGCCGCGTACGCGACCCTGCGGGCCACCGTCGCGGCGAGCGACGGCAGCGCGGTCGAGCAGACCGTCACCCGCGCCTACCAGGTCAACAAGGCCCGCCGGTAGAGCGGAACGTGAGTGGACCGGACCCCCTCAGGGGGCCCGGTCCACTCGGCCCGGAACGGGCGGTGCTCAGGGCGTGACGATGGCGAAGTCCGGGTCCGGGGCGCTGAGGTGGCCGAGGAGCTCGGTGATCTTCGCGGCGTCACCGGTGATGGTGGCGCGTCCCGGGAGTTCCGACGGGGGGAGGCTGCCCAGCAGGACGGCGCGCAGAGCGGCCTCGTCCAGAGCCACCTCGACGTCCGGTGCGTGCGCCGCAGGGCCGGTCCCGGACACGTGGGTGAGCACACCGTTGTGCAGCCGCAGCGTGACGGGCTCCCCGCCCGCCACGTTCCAGCGCACGGTGATGTCCGCGTCCCAGCTGCGAGGACCGTCGACCCGGATGGACAACGCGTCGAAGAGCTGGTCCAGCGAGAGGACTCTGAGGAAGTCCGGGGACGCGGTGACGGTCGGCGACCCGACCGGGCCCAGGCGCAGTTCCAGCGCGCCCGTCAGGTAGAAGTTGCGCCAGGTGCCGTTCTCGCTGCCGTACCCCAGCTGCTCCAGCGCGTCCGCCTGCAGAGCGAGGGCCTCCGCATGGGTCGGGTCCGCGAAGACGACGTGGTTCACGACCTGCGCGACCCAGCGGAAGTCGCCCGCGTCGAAGGCCTCGCGTGCCCGGCGCACCACCTCGTCGGCGCCGCCCATGAAGTCGACATACCGCTTCGACGCCTCGATGGGCGGGTGTTCCCACAGGTGGGCCGGGTTTCCGTCGAACCAGCCCATGTACCGCTGGTAGACGGCCTTGGTGTTGTGACTGACGGAGCCGTAGTAGCCGTGGGTGTGCCAGGCCCGCTCCAGCGCCGGAGGCATTTCGATGGTCTCGGCGATCTCCAGCGGTGTCATTCCCTGGTTGATCATCCGCAGTGTCTGGTCGTGCAGATAGGCGTACAGGTCGCGCTGTTCGGAGAGGAAGCGCTGGGCCTTCTCCCGTCCCCACACGGGCCAGTGGTGGGAGGCGAAGGCGACATCGGTGGAGTCCCCGAACAGCGTGATCGCCTCGGTCAGATACAGGGCCCAGACCCGCGGGTCACGGACCTCCGCGCCCCGGAGGGTCAGCAGGTTGTGCAGGTTGTGGGTCGCGTTCTCGGCGAGGCACAGCGCCGCGTGGTCGGGGAAGTGGATGTTCAGCTCGGACGGGGCCTCGGTGCCGGGGGTGAGCTGGAAGACCATGCGGATGCCGTCGACGGTCTCCGTCTGCCCGGTCCGGGTGATGTCGAGCGTCGGCGGGATCAGGCCGACCGATCCCGTCGAGGTCGTCTGTCCCAGACCCGCGCCGATCTGCCCCTGCGGGCCCTTGGGCAGGGCGGCCCCGTACATATAGGCGGAGCGGCGTGCCATCGCCGTGCCCGCGTACACGTTCTCGCTGACCGCGTGCTCCAGGAAGCCCTCCGGCGCGATCACGGGCACGCCCCCGGCGACGTCCTCCTCCGTGATCACGCCCTTCACGCCGCCGAAGTGGTCGACATGACTGTGCGTGTACAGCACCGCGGTGACCGGGCGCTCTCCACGGTGGCTGCGGTAGAGCGCGAGCGCCGCGGCGGCCGTCTCGGAGGAGATCAGCGGGTCGATCACCAGGACGCCGCGCTCGCCCTCGACCACCGTCATGTTCGACAGGTCGAATCCGCGGATCTGGTAGACGCCCTCCACGACCTCGAACAGTCCGTGCTCGGAGACCAGACGGCCCTGCCGCCACAGGCTCGGATTGACGGTGGACGGGCAGTCCTGGGCCAGGAACCCGTAGGCGTCGAGATCCCAGACGGCCGTTCCGTCGGCCCCGGCGATCTCGCTGCTCTGCGCCGTTCCCATGAACCCGCGCCGCGCGTCGTCCATGTCCTTGGTGTCATCGAACGGGAACCGGCCCAGAACATCCTCGTTGGCCCGGCTGATCGAGGACTGAGCAGGCTTGGACTGCGGATTCCCGGACATGGAGCGCTCCCTCGCGACAGACTGAGGCACCCCGTCGACTGCCCTGCCCGCCAGCGTTGCCCCGGCAGCGGCCCGCTGCCAGCAGAGCTACTCCGAACGGCATACACACGGGCACACAGGGAGAGGCGGCCGGGCTCCCCAAAGCCCGGCCGCCTCTCCCTGCTGTGTCAGTCCCCGATCAGCACCGGCCCGCCGGGCGGTCCCGCTTCACGAGGTTGGTGTAGCCGGTCGTACCGTCCAGCCACAGGACGCGCCGGCCCTCGTCGGCCACGCCGAACGCCTGCTCGCCACGGTTGCAGGACATCCGCTGCGGGCCGCCCTTGCCGTCGGGCGCGACCTGGTACAGCTTCGCCATCGTGTCGTTGGCCCACCACGTGGCCGGCGGGGTGGACGTGATGCTGACCGCGTCGTCCGAGGCCGTCAGCGTGTAGGCGTAGAGGGAGCCGTCACCCGCCTCGGGGGTGACGGTGACCGGGTCCGAGCCGTCGAGGTCCGCGCGGCGCACCGCGGCCTTGCCGCCGTCGGTGCCGTCGTTGTCCTCGATCCAGAAGACACCGTCGTCGGTGATCGCGGTCTGGCCGATGCCCCAGACGTTGTCGGGGGTGGGCATCTGCGTCTTGGCGCCGGTCGCCGCGTCGAAGACCTCCACGCCGAGCTGGAAGTTGCCGCCGGCGTCAGGTGCGACCTTGGCGTAGGCGATCTTGCCGTCCTTGATGGAGGACAGGCCCGAGACGTTGTACGGACGGCCGTCGTCGACCAGGCCGGTCTGGCCGGTCTTCATGTTGACGTAGCGGACGTTCGTGACCCCGAACTGCGGGTTGTAGGCGGTGTAGGCGACCCAGTCGCCGTCCACGACGAGGCCGGAGACGTCGCTGCCGATGCCGTCTACCACCTTGGCGGGGCCGCCCTTGACCGGGCGCGCCATGATGTAGATGCCCTTGCTGCTGTAGTCGGCCCACACCACCGTCTTGCCGTCGGTGTTCGCGTAGACGTTGTAGTCGCCGTTGTTGGCGCTCATCAGCTGCGGCTGACCCTTGCCGGTCGTGTTGCCCAGCCACACCGAGTACGGCTCGCTGCCGTCCTCGTTGGAGTTGGAGACGGCGTACTTGCCGCCGCCCGCGCCCACGCCGGTACCGGCCACGTTGACCTTGTTCAGGATCGTGTCGGTGTCGACGCCGAGGGCCTTCTCCCAGCCCGGGACGATGCCGTGCGCGTCGAACGACTTCTTCACGGTCTTCAGCTGGGCCTTGGTGACACCCAGTTCCTGCGCGGCGGCGATGACCGCGGCGCGGCCCTCGGTGAAGCCGTCCAGCGGGGTCATGTACGCGGACAGCGCGCGGTAGACGATCTTGTCGGCGAGGTCGCTGCCGAGGTCCTCGCGCATGTCCCACAGCGCGCCGGAGAAGATCGTGGAGTTGAGGTGCACCCCGCCGTTGTCGCCGCCGTAGGTGGCGCCGATGAAGTTCTTCGACGTGGTGGCACCGTCGTTGAGGTCGCGCAGGGCGCACTCGCGCGGGCTCAGCGTGGTGCAGAGGTCCTCACCGAGGAGACCGGCGTCCGGGTCGTCCATGGAGACGTTGTTCGCCTCCAGGTCGATGGCGTTGCCGAAGTAGTCCGCGAGCGCCTCGTTCATGGCGCCGGACTGGCCCGCGTAGACGAGGTTCGCGGTGTGTTCGACGACACCGTGGGTCATCTCGTGGCCGACGACGTCGGTGTCCGCGGAGAACGTGCGGTAGTCGCCGCCGCCCTGCCCGTACACCATCTTGGCGCCGTCCCAGAAGGCGTTGTCGTACGGCTGGCCGTTCTGCACCACTCCGACCAGGGAGTTGATGTAGCCGTCCTTGCCGTCCAGACCTGCCCGGCCGAAGTGGTTCTTGTAGTAGTCGTAGACCTTGCCGGCCGCCCAGTGGGCGTCGATGGCGCCGGAGTTGGTGAAGTCCTCGCCGAGCTCGGGCGTCGCCGACTGGAACGTCTTGATGCCGCTGGGCCAGTGGTCGGGGCCGGAGGCCGCCGCGACCTCGCGACCGCGGGCGTCGTACGTCGTCAGCATGGGACCGTCGTACGGCGAGTCGGCGGCCCGCTTGCCGTAGTCGATCATCTCGTAGACGCCCTTGTTGTTCTTGTACAGGTTCACCTCCGTCTTCTCACCGTTGTAGCGGGTGCCGGTGCCCTTGACGACGAGCTCGTCGGCTGCGGTGGGGGACGCCTCGGGGGCCGTGCCCGTGGCGCCTGCGGCGGCCGGGGCAGTCGTGTCTGTCGCGCCGAACGTCTTGATGTCGCTGTACTGCATCACCGGGAAGCCGGAGTGCGCGTCGATGTACACCTGCTGCTTCACCGGCTGCCCGTCGACCGGGCTGATGCCGGTGACGGTGATCTGCCGGGTCAGTACGCCGGTGCCCTGCGGGAGGATCGTGAGGCCCTCGGAGGTGCCGCTGAGCTTCTGCGCGCCCGGCTTCTCGCCCTTCGCCGGGGCGTGGAGCAGCCCGCCGCCCAACTGCGAGGAAACGGCTCCGATCGCACGCTCGATCGCGGCCTTCTCGGAGATCTTCGGCGTCACCGTGCCCAGCTTCAGCTTGGTGAAGTAGTTGCCGGACGTACCGGTGACGGTGCGCTTGCCGTCCTTCTTGGCCATCCGGACCAGGTACTGGCCACCCAGGACCTGGACACCCTGGTACTTCTGCTGGAGGCGGACCGTTTCCTTGCCGCCCTTGTCGGTCGTGGTCCCGGCCGAGGCCAGGTCCTTCGCCGAGGTGTCCGCGATGTGGTAGCGGCCCTTCTTGGCCTTGAGGTGACCGCGGGCGGCGTCGGCCGCGGTACCGGTGGCGGCCACTTCCTCGTTCAGTCCGGTGACGAGGGACGGAGTCTCGGTCTCGGCACCCGGCGTCACCTCGGACGCGGAGGACGCGGTGGCGGTGTCCGCGTGAGCGGCCGGTATCGCCGTCACCAGCAGGCCCGCGGCGGCCAGCACCGCGGCTATGCCCTGGCCGACGAGCATGCTGCCGGATCCCTGTCCTGGTCTGGCTGATCTCTTGCGTGCTGAACTCCGCACGGTGCCCCTCCGGTGCCATCACTGCATGAACGGATAACGGATGTGGACATGCAAGTACCGGAACAGTGGTGTGAACAATGCGTTCCGGGTGCGCACTTGTGGACGTCCACACTTGTGTGGCCTGCATTGACAGGCGAGAATCCAGCCAGTGGGGCTGACTGGGTGGGACACGCAATGGCAGGCGCTCGGGCTCGGAACGGACGAACTCCGGGTGTACGAAGCGCTGCTCGACGTCCCCGAACACGCCTCCCGTACCGCCCTCGCCCAGTCCCTGGGGCTCAGCGTCCGCCGGGTCACCAACGCGCTCGACCGGCTGGCGGAGCACAGCTTCACCCACCCGGCCAGAGGCACGGCCGGGCTGCCCCTCGCGGTGGCCCCATCCACCGCCCTGCGCAATCTGATCCACTTGCGACAGGCTGAACTGCTTCACAGATCAGCAGAGTTGGAGGAGCTCACCGGTTCCGTCGACCGGATCGCGGCCCAGCTCCTGAGCTCCGTGAACACCCCCCGATCCACCGGCATCGAGACGGTCCGGGGCGCGGCCGCGATCGGCGCCCGGGTGGCCTCCCTGCTGGTGTCGGCCACCGAGGAGGTGGCACTCCTGGACCGGCCGCCCTACGCGGCCAGCCAGCCGGACGGGATGCCCGCGCCCCTGGACGTCGCCGAACCGGTCCGGCGCGGCGTGCGGGTGCGCGTCGCCGTGGACCGCGAGGGGCTGAGCTTCCAGGGGCGCGCCCGGGGCCTGGGCGATCTGGCCGTACAGGGCGTGCAGATACGGGTGGGCACGGACCTCCCGACGAAACTGATCACCGTGGACCGGCGGGTGACACTGCTGCCGCCGACCGACGCGGCGGACCCGACGGCCTCGGCCCTGGTGGTGAGCGACGCGCTCCTGAGCAACGCGCTGGTCCCGCTGTTCGAGTCGGTCTGGGAGCGGGCCGTCCCCATCGGGTCCGTCACGCACGACCGGATCACGGACGACGACCGGGAACTGCTGACCATGCTCGCCTCCGGCCTGAAGGACGAGGCGATGGCCCGGCGCCTGGACATCCACGTGCACACGGTCCGCCGCCGCATCACCCGCCTGATGCAGGCCCTGAACGCGGAGACCCGGTTCCAGGCCGGGGTGCAGGCGGCGCTGCGGGGATGGCTGACGGTGTGAGGACACCCAGGGCCTCAGCTTCATGCGCGGCTGGGGAACCTGATCCGCGTCGCCGGCGTCGAACCCGCGGAATCCACTGAGGGGGACAGGCATGAGAGGGGCCGGGCGATCCACTGGCTTGCTGGTGGCGGCGGCCGGCCGCGTCCTGCGAGGCGCCGCGCACCCGTGCCCGGTATCCCCGCGCGGCGAGGGTGTCGGCGTGATCAGGTCCGAAGCGCTGGTCCAGCCGGGCGTGCAGCCAGTCCCAGCGGATACGGGCCGCCGGGATCAGTCCGGCGTCCATGAGGTTGCGTCCCGCCTGGAAGAGCAGCGGATGGCAGTGCGATTGCCACAGAACCTCCCCGGCGTGCCCGGTCAACAGGTCCGCTCCCGACCGCAGCGCCCGGCAGAGGGCGGACTGGGGCCGGCCGGACTCCGCACGCCATACCGCTCGCAGCGCATCGGCGGCGCTCAGGGCCAGGGCGTCCGGGCTCGCGACGGGCACCGCTCTGCGCACGGCCGTCTGCACCAGGGTGCTCAGCCGCACGGCCGGATGCGCCAAGCCGCTGTCGAGCTCCACCAGGCGCAGCCGGCACAGGACGTCGAGGGTGTCCAGTACCTCCCTGGCCGTGGCGGGCAGGGGCGCCTCGGGGGCCTGCTGCCCCCGCCGGACCGCGAGGTAGCGCAGCGCGGGAGGACTGGTGAGCACCGCGATCGGCACCCCGTGCGGATGGAGTACGGACGCGAGCTCCAGCAGGGGACGTGCCAGCCCCGCGCACTGCCGGTCCGCCGCCTCCACCGCCACCCACCAGCCGGCGGTGACCGCGTCACGGGTGGGCCCGGCACCGCCGGGTCCGGCCAGCCGGGTGAGCCGCTCGCGGTAGGCGGCACAGGTCAGACCGTCATGTGCCATGCAGGCGGCAGCCGTTGCCAGCGCGGAGGGGTCCTGCCGGAGGTCGGCGGCGAGGGCCGCGATGTGGAGGGGGTCGTCCCGGCGGCCGTGACTGAGGAGTTCGCGCATCAGCTGGTCGGCGGCCTCCTCGGGGAGGTACGACCCGGGCTCGACGTATCCGCTGCCGCCCGGCAGGGACGTGGCGCGGCGGGCGGTGACCAGAACCCTCCCGTTGGGTCTGGCCGGCGGCCACAGCCCGTGCAGGTCGACGGTGTCCGGCACCCCGTCGAGCACCACGAGCCAGCGCCGGTCGGTCCAGCTCAGCCAGGACCGGAACGCCTCGGCGGAGTGCTCCGGCTGGTCGGGGTCGTGCTCGGTGGTGGCCGCCGACGCGTCGGCGTACCCGCAGATGAGCGTGTCCACGCTCGCTGCGTTCACCCACACCACCATGTCGGCGGAACCGTCGCGCAGAGCACGCCGGGCGATGTGGGCGGCCAGCTGTGTCTTGCCCGTTCCGGCGGAGCCGGCGAGTACATGGATCGACGGCGGGCCGTCGAGAAGGGCGGCCTCGGCCCGCAGCCGGAACGGCGTGGCCTCTGACGGGATCCGCCCCACCAGAGACGCGGGCGCGCCGGCGCCTTCGTCGAAGCCGGGCGAGACCGCACCAGTGGCCGCGGCGCCCGCCACGGTGGCGTACGTGTTCCGGCTCAGCTGCGCGAGGTGGAGCAACTGCACGGCGCGTTCGACGCGTTCGACACCTGTGCTCTCCTCCAGCAGCAGCTCGAACCGCGTCTGGAGGGCGGCCTCCATCCTGACGCGCAGTTCGGGGTCGTAGGCCTGCCGTACGGCGGCCGCGCTCAGATCCAGGCGCTTCAGATGCTCCAGCTCGGCCAGGAGATCGCCCCTGCCGAGAAACCGCGCCGCCCAGCTGCGCACGAACAACCACTGCTCAGTGGTGGTGGCTTCGGCAACCGCGGCGCCCGCTGCCGTCGCCGCGGAAAGGGAGGCGTCGTCAAGCATTTAGCACCCCGGCCCTTCGAGCCGCTCCGCTACTCACGCTGCTCTTATAGAAGCACAGCGGCGGCGGCAGGCCGACGGCGTACGAGGGCCGAAGGGTGGACGGGCCCGCACCCTGGCTCCGGGCAGGTGTACGGCCCGGCACGTATGCCGGGCCATACACATCGCGCAAGCCGAAGGGCGCGGCAGCGCGTCAGTGCTTGAAGGCGTCCTTCGTCTTCTCCTTGGCCTCGCGAGCGTCGCCCTTGGCCTGGTCGGCGCGGCCTTCGGCGGTAAGACGCTCGTTGTCCACGGTGCGCCCGGCGGCTTCCTTGATCTTTCCCTTGGCCTGCTCGGTCTTGGCCTGGGTCTTCTCGTTGGCAGCCATGTCACTCACACCTTGCTGTTCTCGACTTCAGGGACACCCACCGCCTGACCCGTGCGGAGCAGCCCAAACCTCGTGGCCCCATACCTCTGTCGCCTCATGAGAACCGTGTGTGTGCGTGGCGCGGGCGGGAAGGAGGGCGCCCCTGTCCTTCCCGCCCGCGCCCTGAGGGCAGGCGCGCCCCACGGCGGTGCGGGGTGATGGGAGACTGCCGGAATGGATTCCCGTCGCAGAAACAACGTCACCGTCGTGGGCCGTGCGGACGGTCCGGTCCTCCTGCTCGCGCACGGGTTCGGCTGCGACCAGAACATGTGGCGCTTTGTGGTGTCTGAGCTGGCCGAGGACTACCGGTTGGTGCTGTTCGATTACGTGGGATCGGGCCGCTCCGACCCTTCGGCATGGCGTGAGCAGCGCTACAGCTCGCTGGAGGGGTACGCGCTGGACGTGCTGGAGATCTGTGAGGAGCTGGACCTGCGCGACGTCACCTTCGTGGGGCATTCGGTCAGTGCGATGATCGGGGTGCTCGCCGTGGCGAAAGCGCCGCATCGGTTCTCCCGGCTGGTGATGGTCGCCCCGTCGCCCCGTTACATCGACGAGGACGGTTACCGGGGCGGGTTCAGCGCGGACGACATCGACGAGCTGCTGGAGTCGCTGGAGTCGAACTACCTGGGCTGGTCCTCGGCGATGGCCCCGATGATCATGGGGAACGCGGAGCGGCCGGAACTCGGCCAAGAGCTGGCAACCTCGTTCTGCGCGACCGACCCGGAGATGGCCCGGGTCTTCGCCCGGACGACGTTCCTGTCCGACAGCCGTTCCGACCTCAAGACGGTTACCGTCCCCACGCTGGTACTGGAGTGCCAGCAGGACATGATCGCTCCACGAGAGGTCGGCGCCTACGTGCACCACGCGATTCCCGGCAGCCGGCTCGTTACCCTGGACGCGACGGGGCACTGCCCGCAGCTCGGTGCTCCGCAGACCACCGCGAGGGCGATCGCTGACTTCATCGGCGTCGCCCAATGACGTGCCACACCGGCCCGCCTCCTGAGCCCGACGGGCAGCAGGACGCCGATGCCACCGATGCGGCGTTCACCTCGCTGCTGGAAGACAGTGCGGAGGAACTGTACGAGCAGGCTCCGTGCGGTTATCTGTCGACGCTGATGGATGGCACCATCGCGAAGATCAACAGCACGCTGCTGGACTGGCTGGGCCTGTCGCGGGGCCAGGCCGTGGGCCGGATGCGGTTCTCCGATCTGCTGACTGTCGGCGGGAAACTCTATCACGAGACCCATTTCGCCCCGATGCTGCAGATGCAGGGCGAGATCAGCGGCGTCGCCCTGGAGATCAAAACCGCCGACAAGCAGCGAATGCCCGTACTGGTCACCTCGAAGGTGAAAACCAGCGATACCGGCGAGCCGTTGCTGATCCGTACCACCGTCTTCGACGCGCGTGACCGCCGCGCGTACGAGACCGAGCTGTTGCGCCGCCGGCAGACAGCCGAAGCCGCGCAACGGCAGGCGGAGGTCGACCGGGCACGGCTCCAGGAAGCCCTGGCCGTTCTCCAGCAGAACCTGCTGCCCGCCGTACTGCCCGTGATTCCGGGCCTGGAGGCCGGCTCCTACTACCACACGGCCTCCCCGGACCTGCTGGGCGGAGACTTCTACGACCTGTTCCAGCTAGGCGCGGACCGGTGGGCGTTCTGCCTCGGAGACGTGTGCGGCAAAGGCCCCCAGGCCGCCGCCGTCACTTCCCTGACCCGCTACACCCTGCGGGCCGCCGCCCTCCACGATCCCGACCCCATGGCCGTGCTGACCACCCTGAACACCGTGCTGCACGAGCGGTACACCAGCGGCGACCCCCGCTACTGCACCGCCATATACGGACTGCTCCAGCTGGAGGGCGACCACGCCGGCGTGCACCTGGCCGCCGGCGGCCACCCCTCCGCGCTGATCCAGCGCGCGGACGGCACCGCGGAGTTCCTGCCCACCCCGGAGGGAATGCTGATCGGTGTACTGCCCACGGCGCACTTCACGTCCGCCCGCACCCGGCTGATGCCGGGCGACACGCTGCTGCTGTACTCCGACGGCCTGACAGAGGCCCGCATCGGCCCCCGGCGCGAACTGTATGGCGACGAGGCTCTCCGCGCCTTCGCCGCCGCCCGCCCCGCCGCCGGCCCGCAGGCCCTGATCACCGCTCTCAGCGCGCTCCTCGCCTCCTTCGATGACGGACTCGACGACGACACCGCACTCCTCGCGCTCGGCGTCCCCTCTCGCCCCGACCCTGCGAGTGAAGACCTGACATGAGCCCGCTGACTACCACCTCCCGAGTCGCTTGCACCGGTCCCGTACTGGAGCCCTCCCGAGCGCCGGGAAAACCTGTCAGGAGAAGCGCGAGATGCCCGATCCGACGCTCGCCGCCAGGAGCCTGAGCCAGGCGATCGACAGCGCCGAAAGCCGGCAGATCAGCGAAGCGGGCCGTGATTTTATCGAAGAGCTCACCTTCGCGACGGCCGACGAGATCCTCACCATGCTCCGGGAGCTCCTCGCCGAGGACTGGATGGCGCTGCCGCCCTGGGCCCGGAACCTCGCCACGTACACGGTCGAGTACTGCCACTGGATCAACAGCACCTCGGCAGCTCTCCGAGCGGGCTCGGCTCGTCGCACACAGATCCGCGGTCACGGCACTGCCCCGCCCCTCTTCGAGTACCTCGCTGGCTCCAGATGTGTCCACCATCCCGGAGCCGAAGCGCGGGCGCCTTCTCCGCACCCTTGGACCACTCACACTGGTGATCTGCCCGCAGATGAAGGGCTGTTGATGAGGCAGATGTGGTGGCTCACATAAACGGTGAGGTTATGACCTGGCGGGGCGGCCGGATTGATACGGGTCCAGGTTGTCGGCCAGTGATCGGTAGGGCGAGACCTGACGGTGGGGCACTGGTCGCCGTCGTCTTGCTCAGCCCCGCAAATAGCGGGTCAGCATCGCCACGAGTTCGTTCTCCAGCCTGGTGGGGTCGACCGGGCCGGGCTCGGCCACGAGCGGGTGCACGATGAACTCGATCGCCGACACCGCGACCCGTGCCGCCATTGGGGTGTCGGCTACCCGGACCTCCGGGTGGCGCTCGAACAGCTCCTGGACGTACTCGACGTCCGCCTCGTGGAACCGGGCGATCCTCTCCAGCAGGGCGGCCGACAGCGGTGGTTGTTCCATCATGACGCGCAGCAGGTGCGGATCCTCCAGGTGATTCTCGATCGATGCGCGCACGAACAGGCGGATGACCGCTTCCAGCGACTCCGGCAGGGCGCCGTTGCGGCGGCGGCTCATGGCCGCGGCGCCGGCGTCGAGGTGCCGGGTCACCAGTTCGGCCAGGATCGCGTCCTTGTTCGGGTAGTACTGGTACAGCGAACCGATCGAGACCCTGGCCTGTTCGGCGATCCGGTTGGTGGTGCCCGCGGCGTAGCCGTGCTCGGCGAAAACGTGAGCAGCCGCGTTGAGGATGCGCTGCCGGGTGAGCTCGGCGCGCGCCTGGAGTGGCTGTTTACGTGGCTGAAGCCGTTGTTTCCCCGACGTCATGACACCCCTTTCGAAGCGGCGCCAAAGCGAGTAGCGCGTGAACTGAATAATTGCTCATAATAGTGCCATGACCTGCGGCTGAGCCGAATTTCTCCCGCCGCGCCGACTGCGCGTCCCCGTGTATCCCACCCAGGACGAATCCGAAAGGAGTCCGCTATGACGCATACCCGCGTCCGGCCGCGCCGTGTGGCACCCGCCGAGGTCCGTGCCCGGCTGGGCGAGCCCGAGGCGATGCTCAAGGAGAAGAAGCAGGACCACATCGATGCCTTCTCCCGCCGCTTCATAGCGCATTCCCCGTTCCTGGCGCTGGCCACCTCCAGCGCGGACGGACAACTGGACTGCTCGCCCCGCGGCGACTACCCGGGCTTTGTGAAGGTGCTCGACGAGCACACGCTCGCCATTCCCGACCGCCCCGGCAACAAGATCGCCGACTCCTTCACCAACCTCGCCGAGCACGACGGGGTCGGGCTGCTCTTCCTGATCCCCGGCGCCCGGGAAACGCTGCGGGTCAATGGGCGCGGCTATCCCACCGACGAGCCCGATGTGCTCGCCCGGATGCAGACCGAGGCGCGCGAACCCGTCCTGGCCATCGTTGTCGAGGTGGACGAGGCGTACTTCCACTGTGGTCGCGCACTGATCCGGTCCCGGCTGTGGGACCCCGCGAGCCAGGCGCTGGCCGACGAGCTTCCGTCGGTGGGTGAGGTCGCGGCTGCCCAGTTCGGCGTTGACATCGATCCGGTGATGCTCGAAGCGGGGCTCGAAGCGGGCTACCGCGAGCTGTACTGACGGGGGATTTCCATGCAGCAGACGGTTATCGACCGGATCGAAGAGATCGCCGACGACGTGGTCGCGGTGGCCCTGCGCGGTGCCGCCGGGCCCCTGGCACCGTGGCGGCCGGGAGCGCACATCGACCTCACCCTCCCGAACTGGCTGACACGGCAGTACTCGTTGTGCGGTGACCCCGCGGAACGCGACCGGTATCGCATCGCGGTCCGCTTCGAACAGCTCAGCCGGGGCGGCTCGGAGTACGTGCACCGCTTCCTGAAGCCCGGTCGGACACTCGAAGTCTCCCTGCCACGCAACCACTTTCCCCTGGAACCCGCGCCTGAGTACCTCTTCGTGGCCGGCGGGATCGGCATCACGCCCATCCGGCCGATGCTGCGCTCCGCGACCGACGGGGGCGCCGACGCAACACTGGTGTACGTGGGCCGATCTCGCGCCTCCATGCCCTTCGCCGACGAGCTACGCGCCGCATACGGCGACAAGGTGACCACCATTGCGACCGAAGAACACGGCAGGCCGGATTTCGCGGCGATGGCAGCAGGTCTGGGTCCCCGCGCACTGGCCTACTGCTGTGGCCCCGCCTCAATGCTCGCCTCGGTCGAGGAGGCGTTTCCCGCCGGACGGCTCCACGCCGAGAGGTTCCGGCCCACCGCGCGTAAATTCGCACCGGACGCGGCGTTCGAAGCGGTGTGCGGCCGAAGCGGGCAGACGATCCACGTCGATGCCGGGAAGTCGTTGCTGGACGCGCTGAACCACGCCGGCCGGCCGGTCCCGTCCGGCTGCCGCGAAGGTGTCTGCGGCAGCTGCGAACTCACCGTCCTGGACGGCGAGCCCGAACACCGCGACGACATCGGCGCACCCGAGAGCCGGATGTACCCGTGTGTGTCCCGCTCGATTTCGCCACGCCTGGTTCTGGATCTGTAGGACGGCTCTTCGGAGCCATCACCCCGATCGTCGGGCTTTCGGCGCATACGGGCGCCGCGTCCTCAAGACCCGAAATGGCCACTACCAGCGGCTGCGGCCTGCAGCTCACCCGGGCAGGCCGCGGTCGGCGGCGGCATGCCACCCCAGCGGAGACCCCGTTGGGCGGAGAGGTTGTCGAGGAACCCGTAGATCGGGGTGTTCAGTTCTGCGGCTGCGCCCGGTCCCATGCCGCGTAGTAGGTGAGAGTGTCCTCCAGGATTCCGGGGTGGCGCGGCTGCCCGCCGAGGACGGTGCGGGCTTTGGCGCTGTCGACGAGTTCGTCGCGGTCGGCGCAGCCTTCCAGCATGCCGCCTGTGTCCGCGCTCTCGAAGGAGATGTCGCCGCTGTAGCCGGCGGCATTCAGGCATGCCTGCTGGACGGAGAGGAGGGTGGGCTGGTGCTCGTCGCCGAGCATGAAGACCTCACCGTCGAACGCTTCGGGGCGGCGCAGGACGGTGACGTAGGCGGCGGCGAGGTCCTGTTCGGCCTGGGCGCGCAGATGGAGCGGGTTACCGGGGTCGGCCGGGGTCTTCTCGTCCCAGACGCCGCCGGTCGTGGTGAGGAAGGTGATGCCGGTGGTGAGGACCAGGTGGCGGCTGCGCCCGGTGCGCTCCTGCGCTTCGCGGAGCGTGCGGAAGAGGAGCCGGTCGCTGCCAAGGGGGTCGTTCATGCAGCAGGGCAGCGATCTTCTTCTCCAGCAAAACAGGCCGGCCGCGGTAGTCCTGCTCACGGTTTCGACCCGTTGGTGTGTCCGCCAACCGGGTCCGGACGGAGCAGGATGCGGCGGGACAGGACGTACGTGAAGGGGGTGGCCGTCGCGGCGGCCACCAAGGGGGCGGCCTTGTCGTTCATCTGCGCCCATTCCACGAGGGTGTAGACGCTGATGCCCGCGATCATGTAATTCGTCAAGTTGGTCAGAGGGAAGAGCAGGAACTTCCTCCACGTCGGTCGGGTGCGGTACGTGAGGTACGTGTTCAGGAAGAACGAGCCGACCATGCTCGCCGCGAATGCGGCGGTGTACGCGGTGAAGTAGGGCAGCCACGGGTGCAGGGCGAGGTAGAAGCCGTAGAAGGTGCCGGTGTTGACCACGCCGACGAGGCAGAAGCACAGGAGTTGCACGAGCTGGGGCGAGTAGGCGGATCGCGGTGTGCTCACCTGGTTTCCAGCCGGGATGGCGCCGTCGCGGGGGACGCCGTCCTCGCCCCCTCGCCCTGCGCGGTCCCGGAGGCGCGTGGGGTGTTGGTCTCTTTGACCAGGAAGTGCGGGCGTCGCTTCGTCTCGTAGTAGATACGACCGATGTACTCGCCGATCAGCCCCAGCATCAGCATCTGCAGCCCGCCCAGCCCCACCATGACCACCAGCAGCGTCACATAGCCCGGAGCGTCGGGCCCCTCAATCATGGCCAGCACCGTCACCGCTACCGCGTACGCTGCGGCCACCGCCGACAGCATGAAGCCCAGGTAGATCGCCACCCGCAGTGGCCGGTTGTTGAACGAGACCAGCCCGTCCATGCCGTAGTTGACCAACGCGCTGAACCGCCACTTGGTCTCGCCGGCCTCGCGTGCAGCGTTGCGGTAGTCGAAGGTGACCGTGTCGAAGCCGATCCAGGAGAACAGGCCCTTGGAGAACCTGTTGTATTCCGGCATTGACAGCAGTGCGTCCACCGCCCGCCGGGACAGCAGCCGGAAGTCACCGACCCCGTCGGTGAGTTCGACGTCCGCCCAGGTGTTGACCATCCCGTAGTACAGGCGGCTCACGGCCGTGCGCAGCGGCTTGTCGCCCTCTCGGGTGCGCCGGGCGATGACCTGGTCATGGCCGCTGCGGAACTGCTCCAGCATCCGCCCGATCAGCTCCGGCGGATGCTGGAGGTCCGCATCCATGATCACCACCGCATCCCCGGTGGTCTCCTTCAGACCGGCTAGAACCCCGGCCTCCTTGCCGAAGTTGCGGCTGAAGGACACGTACCGGGTGCTCTCCTCGCGGTCCGCGGCAAGCGCGCGTAGCCGGCCCAGGGTGCCGTCGCTGCTGCCGTCGTCCACATAGCAGAGTTCGTAGTCGACGGGGAGTGCGTCAAGGGCCTCCCGGATCCTCAGATCGAAGAGGTCGATCACGTCCTGTTCGTTGTAGCAGGGGACCACGATCGATATTCGCATGACATCAATTTCCATGCTGAGTAGTACCGCTTTCTGGCTTCCGGATTCCCAGCGAGTGATACGAGGGTGCAGTTCGCGGAGTACAGTTTTCGCCTCAATGCCCTCGGTCTCGCAGCATGGGCTACTTTCGGATGCGAGTGACGTGGTAATAGTGCGAAATGCACTGTGCGGCCCAATCTTGCGAGTAATCGGGGATGTGGAAGGGCTCACCCAGCTTGCCGATGTGCAGCGGACGGTAGACAACAACGGTGGCGCCTTCGGCAACCTCCTGGCGTATCCGACTGTCCTGGCGATCCCACCGCTGACTGCGGACCACACTCTCTGTCGTCATTTCTTGCACGACCGGCACCAGCTGTACGGCGGCGCCGACGCAAGTCGCCGTGGCCGCCGCACCCACCAGGAGCGCAACGGGGAGAGCCCGTCGGGAGACGGACCGGGCCAGTCGGCCGGCAAGCAGACGACCTGCCAGCACTCCGTAGCCGGCGAGAACAACGATCATCGGCAGAAGGAAGTTGGCCCAAGCCCGGCCATAGGTCCAGCCTGCCGGCCCGCTGCCCATCCTCAGCCCGACGATGACAGCGAAAGAGGAGATGAGCACCAGCAATATGGGAAGACCCAGCAAGATGGCATCCCACAAGCGGGATCGGCCGGTCGCGGCAGCATGCAGCTTCACCACACCCGTACACCCGGGCGCCTGCGGCGGCTCTGCGACATCCTGCTCCGCCCGCCGCCGCGGCCCCTCGGAAATGGCCAGCCCCAGCACCAAGCCAACTGCGAGCGCAGCCAGATAGACCCACGTACCACCGATGCTGTGCCATAGGTGCAGCCAGTCCCCGACTTCCCCGCGCAACTGCCGACTCGACAGCGGCGACCCGGCCGACGGCACGTGCGCCCGCCGCAGCCTCGCACCGGGCGCGACGTAGAGCACGGTGAACCCCGCAACCAGCCCAACGCACCAGCCGGAACACCATCTGAAGGGGTACCAGGTCCGCGCCCGCAACCGCGGAACCAGCAGAAGAATCCCGGCCGCGCCGACGAACACCCCGCTGACCGCGGCGAAGGGCTCACTGAGTGTGCCGACGACCACGCCCATGAGCACAGCACACCCCACCGATGTCCAGGTGAGCGCGCGGCCGCCATGCCGCCCGGCTGCGACCGCGAGTAGACCGCTCCAGACCAGAATGACGCCGGGCAGCACGTGCGTGATGGTGCCCGGTGCCCACAGCAGCACCTGATAAGGGCGGGTCCCCGCGAAGAACAGCAGCATCTCGACCACGAGCACTGCGGCAAGCACAACCGTCCTCGGTGCCCGCCAGCCGAGCGCCTGGCCCAGCACCCGGGCCGTGAGCAGGAGCCCCAGGGTGAATGCAATCAGCAGGACCGACGGCAGGATCATCGGCCCGAACATGCCGTGCGAATAGACGACCCCGTTGACAAAGGCGTTGGTGAGCCTGCCGTTCTGAGTATCGTAGAAATCCTGGGTGATACCGAGAAGACCCATGTCCCGGGTCTTCCAAGCACCGCAGTAATCGTCCGACGTCGGCCGAACATACAGCCCGAGAAAAGCTCCTACCGCCAACTGTGCTCCCGAAATGATCACGAGTACACCGGCAGCGCCGACCAATAGACGCTTTCTGGCGACCGTCGACGATAAATATCGAACCAAGGTAATCTCTCTCCATCAACCAAACTCAAAGAAAATCCCGCGACAGACGATTGCTATCGCTGCAGACAGAGCCGCGCTGAATACTCGACCAAGATCTCTCACGTGGCACACGGTCCGTGCGGCATCATGTTGTGGGTGGTGATCTGTCGCAGCGGCCGGTCGTTCTGCTGGAGCCGCCGTTTGCTGGTCGGTCCGCAGGGTGGTGGGACCCGCTGACCGAGCCAACCCGTTCGATCGTGGCAAGGACAGCAGTCCCGTTCGACGCCACGGGCGTTCCGCTGACCATCACGGCGTCCGGGGGAACCTGCTCGGTAGCCAAGCGTTCAAGCCGCTGATCCTCGCGAAACCCGCCATGTGCGCCCGACGTGGACTGCGCCGACGACGACCGATCCAAGTCCGCGCGGACGAGGCGTACTTTCGCGTCGGCCACCTGGCCCGACTTCGCGACCGAGGAGGGATCCTGTGGATCGCAAGTCCGGGAATCAGTCCACAGCGAGTGACTCGGCTGTTGGTGTGTCCTTCCTCGGACCGAGAAACGGGTGGACCTTCGGGCGGCCTGCCGGTGTCACTCGGTACGGCGGCTTGACGCCGGTCCTGACTCCAGGTAGGTCCGCCAGTCCACGCCCCCGCGGTCGCTGCGGTGAGACTCCTCCAGGATGCTTCCGGATGCCCTGTCGATCACGACCCGTATCGTGATGGCTGGGATTCCGAAATGCGGATCGGCAGCAATTGTTGTCTCGATCGCGGTCCCCGGTCGGCCCATGCTGTCCTTGACGTTCTTGAGGAGTCTCGCCCCCTCTGTCCGGGCCAGTACGTCGAACAGTGCCGAGCGCAGTGCCGGGCTCGCGGGCGAGTCTGCCAGGACGCCGGAGATCGAGCCGAACGGATTGTCGCCGAAGCGGTCCGCGAGCGCGTCCGGATCTGAGGGCAGGGCGTCCAGTTGGTCCCAGGTCAGCCTGTCCTCACCCACCAGCCACCGCATCTTCTTGCCTGAGACGACTCCGTAGCCGGGGGAGAGACTGTTCTGCGTCCAGATGGTGCCCGCACGGTCGAAGACGAGTGTGCTGGTGCCGGTTCCGTCATCCTCGTTCTCGAACTTGGTGCGGACCTTCCAGTACGGTGCCTGCGACGGGCGTGCGGCTCCTGCAGTTTCCGCCATGTCGTGCAGGAATTCGGCAGCCGACGCGGTCTGCGCGGGAGGGCGCCCGAGGTCGAGCACTGGATACGCGACCGCTCCGGTCGTCAACGTGGCCACCGCCGCTGCCGCCACGAGCAGGCGGCGGGTGAGCGGCACGCGGGTCCTCAACTCAGTGACCTGCTCGGCCGCCACCCGTCCGGCGACCGCGGTGACTGCCGCGTTCACCGCTGCCGCCGTCACGGGTGGCACCTTTGCCGCGGCAAGTAGCTCGTCCGCGCCGGGGAAGTCCAGCATGGCCGCCCGCGAAGACCTCGGTACGTCGTCGCTGTCGTTCATCGGTTCTCCTTCGTCATGCCGTGAAGAGAAAGGGAAGGGCTTCGCGGAGCCGTGTGCGAGCCCGGTACAGCCGTGATCTAGCGGTGCCGGCTGGTATACCGGTCACTACTGCGGCCTCCGTGGGACTGAGCCCCTCCCAGGCCACAAGGAGGAGTAATTCCCGCTCCGCCGGGGGGAGGTCGCCGATGGCGCGGCGCAGCTCAGGTCCGGCGGCCGCCGCGTCGAGCCGGTGGTCGACCGCCTGCCACGGATCGCCCACGAGGTCCGAGTGCGGCCCGCTGGCCCGCTCCTGACTCGTATGGCGCCAGTGGCCGGCCAGCACGTTCCTGGCCACTCCGAAGAGCCATGCCCGCGCGGAGCCGCGGACAGGGTCGAATCCCCGCCGTGCGGAGTACGCCTGCAGCCACAGCTCCGCGAGCAGGTCGTCGGCCGCGGCGGGTGCCCGCCGCGCGAAGTAGGCGTGCAGTGCCGCCGAGTGCCGTCGAACCAGTGGTTCGAAGGCCGATCCGTCGTACTGGGCGCGGGTCAGTTGATCGTCGTCCGGATTCCTGTCCACCGGCCGTCCTCTCCGGCCGCCGTTCGGCGCCCACACCCCCTACTTGTCGGCCGGCCGCGTGTGCGTTCGCGGTGGCGTCGAGGCCGGGCCGTCACTGAACCGTTCCGGGTTCGGTCGGGACTCGATCATCCCGCCACGGACCGTGCCGCGGCAGCGTCTCCGGGCCGGGCTGTCCGGCTGAACCACCGTGTGCCGGCCCGGGCCAAGTTTCCGCCGCTGCGTGCCCTGCCCGGCGGAGAGGCGGTCACGAGACCGGGCGAGCGGGAAACGTAGGAACCTCGTGGCTGACGTCGCGCCTTGGCCGCCGGCCTCTGGGGTGGCCAAGCCCGCCACATGGTGAGCTTGCCCAGGGCCCCCTCGAAGTCCCTTGCGGGGGAGCGTGAGCTTCCCCTGCCTGACCTGGTGGGCGAGGCTCTTGCCGCTTTCCAGGCCACGCAGGTCACCGAAAGCTCGATGCGGGGGAGAGGTACGAGGACAACGGTTACGTGCTCGTGGACGGGCTCGGCAGGGCACTCAACGGGCGCCAGTTGCGTGAGCGGGCATACAGAGTCATGGCCGAGAATTCGCTGCGCCGGGTGCGTTTTGTACGACGCCCGCGCGAGCTGCTTCACGTACCTCGCAAACAGGGGGTGCCGGACCATCTTCTTGCCCGCCGGGTCGGGCACACCGACGTCCGCACGGCCAAGCGCCGGTACGCGAAGCCGGATGTGGAGGATTTACGTCCGGGGCCGGATATGTGGGGAGAACTGGCGAGTGCCCCGGCCCCCGTTCACGGAGCGCGTCCGAGATGTGGGAGCGTGAGTGGGTGAGTCAGAAGAACGTTGAAACCCTCCAATACCGCTTTGACGGGCCGGAAGACGCACCAGTCCTGGTGATCGGTCCCTCCCTCGGTACCACATGGCACATGTGGGACCGGCAGATAGCCGAGCTCACCCAGCACTGGCGAGTCTTCCGCTTCGACCTTCCGGGTCACGGCGGCGCGCCCGCCCACCCGGCCACCGCCGTGGGTGAGCTCGCCGACCGGCTGCTCGCCACCCTCGACGGCCTCGGCGTCCAGCGCTTCGGATACGCGGGCTGTTCCATCTCCGGCGCGATCGGGGCCGAGCTCGCGCTGCGCCACCCGCACCGGGTGGCATCGCTGGCCCTGGTGGCCGCCTCCGCGCGGTTCGGCAGCGCCGACGAGTTCCGGCAGCGCGGGGTGATCGTCCGCACCAACGGGTTGGAGCCGATGGCCCGCGCCGCCCCGGAACGGTGGTTCACCTCGGGGTTCGCCGCCGCGCAGCCGGCCATCGTCGAGTGGGCCGTCCAGATGGTCCGGACCACCGACCCCGGGTGCTACATAGCCGCCTGCGAGGCCCTCGCCGCCTTCGACATCCGCGGGGAACTGGGCCGGATCGGTGTCCCCACGCTCGTCCTGGTCGGGGCCGAGGACCAGGTCACCGGGCCCGGCGATGCCCGCACCCTGGTCGCGGGCATACCCGACGCCCGGCTGGCCCTGGTCCCCGGCGCCTCGCACCTGGCCCCGGTCGAGCAGCCCGGAGCCGTCACCGATCTCCTGCTCACCCACTTCTCCGCCGCCTGGCAGGACACCCAGGCGGCGATCCCCGCCCCCTCCTTTGCACCCCGGCTCTCCGCCCCCGTACTGCCCGTCGCGGAGCTCACCGCGGCCACCGCGCGGCCCGCGGACCCCTCGCAGGGGCGCGCCGATCCGTACCCGCAGGGCATGCGGATCCGCCGCGAGGTGCTCGGGGACGCCCATGTGGACGCGGTCACTGCCGCCTCCGACGGGTTCACGGACGACTTCCAGGAGCTCGTCACCCGCTACGCCTGGGGCGAGGTGTGGGGCCGGGAGGGGCTGGACCGGCGCACGCGCAGCACCGTCACGCTCACCGCGCTGGTCGCCTCCGGGCACCTGGAGAGCCTCGCCGCACATGTCAGCGCGGCCCTGCGCAACGGCCTCACCCCGGTCGAGATCCGGGAGGTCCTGCTGCAGACGGCCGTCTACTGCGGCATTCCGGCCGCGAGTGCCGCGTTCACGATCGCGCAGTCGGTGATTCAGGCCGAAACGACACCGCCCGCGTAGCAGGATGGGGCACATGAACGCTGTGAACCCCGAGCCGTTCGCGCTCACGCTGACCAAGAAGTCCCACTCCTGTATCCGTCTGGAGAAGGCCGGGCGCACGCTCGTCATCGACCCGGGCGGCTTCTCCGAGCAGGACGCCGCGATCGGCGCGGAGGCGATCCTGGTCACGCACGAGCACCCCGACCACTTCAACGAGGAGCGGCTGCGGGCCGCTCTGGAGGCCAACCCGGCCGCCGAGATCTGGACCCTGCGCAGCGTGGCCGGACAGCTGAGCGCGGCGTTCCCCGGGCGCGTCCACACCGTCGGGCACGGTGACACCTTCACCGCCGCCGGGTTCGACGTCCAGGTGCACGGCGAACTGCACGCGGTGATCCACCCGGACATCCCGCGGATCACCAACATCGGCTTCCTGGTCGACGGCTCGCTCTTCCACCCCGGCGACGCGCTCACGGTGCCCGAGCGGCCGGTCGACACGCTGATGCTTCCGGTGATGGCTCCGTGGAACAAGATCTCCGAGGTCATCGACTACGTCCGCGAGGTGAAGCCGCGCCGCGCCATCGACATCCACGACGCGCTGCTCACCGATCTCGCCCGCCCGATCTACGACGCCCAGATCGGCGGCCTCGGCGGTACCGACCACGGCCGGCTGGCGCCGGGGGACTCGACGGAGGTGTGAGGGGCGGCGCCCCGGCGGCGGCCACGCGTATCGATGTCAGTGGGAGCCGCTAGGTTTACGTACATGCGCATCGCCACCTGGAACGTCAACTCGATCACCGCCCGCCTGCCCCGGCTGCTCGCCTGGCTGGAGAGCACCGGCACGGACGTGCTGTGCATCCAGGAGACCAAGTGCACCGCGGAGCAGTTCCCCACAGAGGCGCTCCGCGAGCTCGGCTACGAGTCCGCGGTCAACGCCACCGGCCGGTGGAACGGGGTGGCGATCGTCTCCCGGGCCGGCCTGTCCGACGTCGTGACGGGGCTGCCGGACGGGCCCGCGTACGACGCCGTGCAGGAGCCCCGCGCGATCAGCGCGACCTGCGGCCCGCTGCGCCTGTGGTCGGTGTACGTCCCCAACGGCCGCGAGGTCGAGCACGAGCACTACGCGTACAAGCTGCGCTGGTTCGAGGCACTGCGGACGGCGGTCGCGGCGGACGCCGCCGGAGCGCTGCCGTTCGCGGTCATCGGTGACTTCAACGTCGCCCCGACCGACGAGGACGTCTGGGACCCGGCCCTCTTCGAAGGCGCCACCCATGTCACGCCCGCCGAGCGGGCCGCCCTCGCGGCGCTGCGCGAGGAGGGCCTCTCCGACGTCGTGCCGCGCCCCCTGAAGTACGACCACCCCTACACCTTCTGGGACTACCGCGAGCTGCGCTTCCCGAAGAACAAGGGCATGCGGATCGACCTCGTCTACGGCAACGCCCCGTTCACCGCCGCCGTCAAGGACAGCTACGTGGACCGCGAGGAACGCAAGGGCAAGGGCGCGTCCGACCACGCCCCGGTGGTCGTCGACCTCGACCTCTGAGCGCGGGGGCTCGGCCGGGGGTGTCCGGCCCGGGGTCGGGCCGGACACCCCCGGCACGCACCTCAGCCGGAGCCTGGTGCCCCGCCCGGCACGGCTGCCGCCGCCTCCGGCGCCGGCCGGCAGGCCCACGCGGCTCCGGCGGCACCGAGCGCCAAGGCCATCAGCAGCGCGCTCACCCAGAGCGGCGCCCGGAAGCCGTACCCCGCACCGATCGCGAGCCCGCCGATCCAGGGTCCGAGCGCGCCGCCCACGTTGAACGCCGCGGTGGCGAAGGACCCGGCCAGCGTCGGCGCACCGGGCGCCAGGCGGAACACGTGCGAGATCAGCGCGGTGCCGGTGCCGAACGCCAGCATCCCCTGGACGAGAACGAGAACCACCACCGCCGCGGGGCTGCCCGCCGTACACGCGAACAGGGCCCAGCCGAGGGCCAGCGCCACCAGGCCGGCCGCGGTCAGCGCGATGGGCCGGGAGTCGATGACCCGGCCGCAGACGGTGACCCCGATGAACGAGCCGGTCCCGAACAGGGCGAGCAGGACCGGCACCCACGCCGGGCCGAACCCGGTGACCCGCGTGGCGATCGGTTCGAGATACGAGAACGCGCAGAAGGTCGCGCCCTGGACGAGCGCGCTCGTCAGCAGTGTCAGCCGCAGCCCGCGCCCGGCCAGGCTGCGCAGTTCGGCGCTGGCGCTCGGCAGGGCCGACGGAGGCCGGCCCGCCGGAATCGCCGCCGCGATCACGGCGATCGCAGGCAGCGAGACGAGGGCGACGGCCCAGAACGCCGCCCGCCACCCCCACTGCCCGCCCAGCCACGCCCCGGCGGGCACCCCCGCCACACAGGCGACGGTGACGCCCCCGACCACCACGGAGGTGGCGCGGGCGCGGGCCCCGGGCCCGGCCAGGGCGACCGCGGTCACCAGGGCGACCGCCCAGAAACCGGCGTTCGCCAGCGCGCCGACGACCCGCGTCGCGAGCAGCAGACCGTAGCTGGAGGTGACCGCGCCGACGACATGGACGGCCGCGAAGACGCAGAGGAAGAACAACAGGGCGCGGCGCCGCGGCCAGTTACGCCCCAGCAGCGCCATCAGCGGCGCCCCGATCACGAGCCCGACGGCAAACGCCGAGGTCAGGAGGGCTGCGGCGGGGATGGAGACGTGGAGCTCGGAGGAGATGCCCGAGAGCAGGCCGGACAGCATGAACTCGGAAGTGCCCTGCGCGAAGACGGCGAGCCCGAGCGCGTATACGGAAAATGGCATGAAGGAACCCCATGGACGGCTGATGGACAGAACCGGTCGGGGATGCGGGCCGCACCCGCTCGAATCGACGAGCGGCGACACGGCGGAACGGTCAGCGCGATCGTGGCCGTGAAACGACACGTCGGCGGAGCCGTGAATACCGGGGGATCAGCACCCCGGCGCGTACGCCCAAAGGCAACCCGCAACCGCATGGGTCCGGGATGGCAGCCGTATGTGACCGGCGAAGACCCTCAGGTCCGGCCGGTCCGGAAGCCACCGCGGACCGGTGGCCGGCTTCTGTCGGACTCGGGGCTGCACATGAGGCGAAAGTATCAGTCCGCGGCGGGCCGTCACCACCGCTTTCACCGGGCCGGACGCGGGGCCGCCGAACGTGTCCGGGTGTGTCCGGGTGAAGTCACGGGGTGCATCAGGTGTTCAGCGCTCGAACGGCGGGCCGCGCGTCCTGTGGTGCGGACACGGGGCGGGATGCGACCCTGAGCGGTATGAACATCCCTTTCTTGGACAACTGGCGTAAGCGTCACGACGGTAGGCCGGAGGCGGGGCTCGCCGCCGCCGTCGACGCCGATCCGGAAGGCGTGGCGCAGCTGCTCGCCGAATGTGACCTGCTCCGCGTCCGGGCGGGGGAGCGCGGGCTCGAACTCGACGACAGCCCGGTCTCTTTGGCGGCGCTGGACCAGCTTCCGCCGCGCTGGCGCGACGATCCGGAGGAGCTGCCCTGGCTGGGCAACGACGCGGGGCTCTACCTGGGCACGGTACTGGTGCGCAACGTTCCCGGCGCGCACTGGCACATCTGGCCGAGCGGTCAGCCCGTGGTGCGGCTCGCGTCCGGGCGTGAGATCGACGTGGTCGAGGCCGGACTGGGCTGGGCGATGTCCGGCAGTCCCGAGCTGTCCCAGATCTACTCGGAGTCGGCCGAGGGCTGAGGAGTCCGGCGCCCGGATCACGACGCTTCCCGAGCCGGTCCCCAAGCCGATCCCCGGGGCAATCCCGAGCCGTTCCGCGGCCCGGCTAGATAAAACGCCTTATGCCCCAATTGCGCGTGTCGGGTGTGAAGTCCCTTGCCGGGATGGATAGTTTGCGCTGACCTGGACCAAGCGACAAGTGGGTAGGGCAGCGTATGGCCGTCGATCCGTTGATCGAGCTGCGTGGCGTCAATAAGTTCTACGGAAAGTTGCACGTACTGCAGGACATCAATCTCACCGTCGGCCGCGGAGAGGTGGTGGTGGTCATCGGCCCCTCGGGCTCCGGCAAGTCAACGCTCTGCCGGACGATCAACCGGCTCGAAACGATCGAGTCGGGCCACATCACGCTCGACGGCAGACCCCTTCCGGAGGAAGGCAGGGGGCTCGCCGAGCTGAGGACCGAAGTCGGCATGGTCTTCCAGTCGTTCAACCTGTTCGCGCACAAGACCGTACTGGCGAACGTCTCGCTCGCCCAGCTCAAGGTCCGCAAGCGGAAGAAGGGCGAGGCCGACCGGCGCTCCCGGGAACTCCTGGACCGGGTGGGGCTCGCCTCGCAGGCCGACAAGTTCCCGGCCCAGCTCTCCGGCGGCCAGCAGCAGCGGGTGGCCATCGCCCGCGCCCTCGCCATGGACCCCAAGGCGCTCCTCTTCGACGAGCCCACCTCTGCGCTCGATCCGGAGATGATCAACGAGGTGCTGGAAGTGATGCAGCAGCTCGCCCGGGAGGGCATGACGATGGTCGTCGTCACGCACGAGATGGGGTTCGCCCGGTCCGCCGCCAACCGGGTCGTCTTCATGGCCGACGGCCGCATCGTCGAGGACCGCGTCCCGGAGGACTTCTTCACCGCGCCGGAGAGCGACCGCGCCAAGGACTTCCTGTCCAAGATCCTCAAGCACTGACGGGAGGCCCTGTGTTGCGTACGAGAAAAGTACTGGCCGTCTGTGCCGTCCTGCTGCTGGCCCTCCTCGCCGCGGGCTGTGGCAAGGACGGCAGCCCGCCGGTGAAGGGGCCGAAGGCCGGGGCGCTGCCCGTGTACCGGGTCGACACCGGATTCCGGCTGCCGGACTCCAGGACCTGGACGCAGGCGAAGAAGCGCGGATACCTCCGGGTGGGCGCCAAGGAGGACCAGCCCTACCTGGGCGAGAAGGACCCGGCCACCGGCGTCTACTCCGGCTTCGACATCGAGATCGCCCGGATGATGTCGGCCTCGCTCGGCTTCGACCCGAAGACGATCCGGTTCAAGACGATCGCCTCCGCCAACCGCGAGACGGCACTGCAGAACGGGCAGATCGACTACTACGTCGGCACCTACACGATCAACGACATGCGCAAGAAGCTCGTCGGATTCGCCGGCCCCTACTACATGGCCGGGCAGGGGCTGCTGGTCCGCACGGACGAGAACGACATCCACGGCCCACAGGACCTGGCGGGCAAGACGGTCTGCTCCGCGGCGGGTTCGACCCCGTACCAGCGGATCGCCGCCGACTACCCGAAGGCCGACCTGGTCTCGTACGACACGTACTCCATCTGCGTCGACAACCTGCTGACCTACCAGGTCGACGTCGTCACCACCGACGACGCGATCCTGCTCGGCTTCGCGGCCAAGGCGCCCGACGAGATGAAGGTCGTCGGCAAGCCCTTCTCGAAGGAGCCGTACGGCATCGGGGTCCCGCGCGGCGACAACGCCCTGCGGGCCGCGCTGAACAACGCGCTGGAGGCCAACGAGAAGAACGGCAACTGGAAGAAGGCCTACGAGGCCACGCTCGGTCTCTCCGGGGCGCCCGCGCCGAAGCCGCCGCCCATCGACCGCTACCCGGCGACCTGAGAGGACGACCAGAACCATGGACGTACTCACCGAGAACTTCTCGCTCTACGGCAAGGGCTTCCTCGGCACCCTCGAACTCACCGTCTACGCCTCGATCCTGGCGATGGTCCTCGGCTTCGTCATGGCCTCCTGCCGGGTGGCGCCCGTCGGCTCGTTCCGGGTGATCGGCACGGTCTGGGTCATGGTGCTGCGCAACACCCCGCTCACCCTGCTCTTCTTCGCCGTGCTGCTCGGCCTGCCACGCTTCGGCCTGGTACTGCCGTTCAAGGTCTTCGCGGTCATCGCGCTCGGCTGCTACACCTCCGCGTTCATCTGCGAGGTGCTGCGCTCCGGGATCAACACCGTGCCCACGGGACAGGGTGAGGCCGCGCGCAGCCTCGGCATGACGTTCGGGCAGACACTCGGCAACGTGGTGCTCCCGCAGGCGTTCCGCTCGGTGATCCCGCCGATCGGCTCGACGCTCATCGCACTGGCCAAGAACTCCGCGATCGCCGGGGCGTTCAGCGTCACCGAACTGCTCGGCACCTACAAGACCCTCAACGAGCTGGGATACAGCATCATCTGGACCTTCGTCTGGATCGCCGTCGGCTACCTGATCATCACGTTGTCCATCAGCGCGGTCTTCAACGTGATGGAGAAGCGCTGGGGAGTCGCCCGATGACCAGTCACTCCGCGCCCTCCGCCACCGCGCTCTACGACATCCCCGGACCGCTGACCCGCAGACGGCACCTCGTCTACGGAGTCGTCTCGACGGTCCTGATCCTCGCCCTCGTCGGCTGGGTCATCTACCTGCTCTTCGACACCGACCAGTTCACCAGCGCCAAATGGACGCCCTTCGAGTACAAGGGCATCCAGGAACTGCTGCTGCGCGGCCTCGGCAACACCCTCAAGGCGTTCGCGTACGCCGCGGTGCTCTCCCTGGCCCTCGGGGCCGTCCTGGCCGTCGGGCGGCTCTCCGACCACCGGCCGGTGCGCTGGGTGGCCACCGTCCTCGTCGAGTTCTTCCGCGCCATGCCCGTACTGGTGATGATCTTCTTCATCTTCGTCGCGCTGAAGGTACAGCCGCTGCCGGCGCTGGTCGCCGGGCTGACCCTGTACAACGGCTCGGTGCTCGCCGAGGTGTTCCGCTCCGGCATCAACTCGGTCGAACGCGGCCAGCACGAGGCGGCGTTCGCGCTGGGCATGCGCAAGACGCAGGTCACGACCTTCGTGCTGGCCCCGCAGGCGGTGCGCGCGATGCTGCCCACCATCATCAGCCAGCTGGTGGTGGCGCTGAAGGACACCTCGCTCGGCTATCTGATCACTTACGAGGAATTCCTTCATGCCGGGAAGCTCATCGCCTCCAACCTCGACTACGATCTTCCCTTCATCCCCGTGGTGATGGTGATCTCGCCGATCTACATCGGGATGTGCATGCTGCTCTCCTGGTTCGCGACCTGGGTGGCGAAACGGCAGCGGCGCAATCCGAGGACGGAGGCGGTGGACGTCGCACCCGCCCCACCAGGAACGCTCCAGCCGGGAGCGCAGTAGCCGGGAACTGCCGTGAGGCGGTGCCCGGGAGCGGTGCCCGCCCGGTAGCAGCCGGTGATCACTTCTCGTGCAACGGTACGGACCGCATGACGGTCCGCATCGGCGAGGGGAAGGTCAGCTGTGAGCCGGCCGGGCTGTGCTCGGTGCGCAACGGGCCGACGGTGTCGGCCATCGGGGCGCGTCGGTGACCGGCCGGGTCGCCGTGGGAGCCGGAGAACCACTCCGGGCCCACGGGGAACGGCCGGCCCGGCGTCCGCCGTGACGTGCCCGGCGGCCCGTGGCAGCGCCGCACACACCGGTACGAGAACGCCTTCACCGCGTCCGGTATCGTCCCCCCTTCGATCCCGACGACCGCCCCTCGTCCTGCCGCGCCCGCGAGCCGGGACCGGCGAGGAGGTCGTGGAGACCCTCGGAGAGTGGGAGACATCGGTGCGCGGAGCAGACGGCAACACCACCCCGTCCCGGACGGACCGGGCCTGCCCGGCGCGCCGGTGACGGCCGCGGACGCGACCACCGGGGCCGCCACCCAGGAGCACGAGCAGCCGGGATCCCGCTCGGTGCTGCGCAGCGGCGCCGTCATGGCCGCCGGCTCCGTCGTCTCACGGGCCACCGGATTCATACGCTCGGCGGTCGTCGTCGCCGCGCTCGGCACCGGACTGCGGGCCGACGGCTACACGGTCGCCAACACCCTGCCCAACATCCTGTACATGCTGCTGATCGGCGGCGCCCTGAACGCCGTCTTCGTCCCCGAACTCGTCCGCGTCGCAAAGGAGCACACCGACGGCGGGGCCGCCTACACCGACCGGCTCCTCACCCTCTGCACGGCGGGGCTCCTCGCCCTGACCGCGCTCGCCGTCGTCGGCGCCCCGCTGATCATCTCCCTGTACGCGCCCACCTACGACGGCGACCAGGCCGAACTCACCATCGCCCTGGCCCGCTACTGCCTGCCCCAGATCCTCTTCTACGGGCTCTTCACCCTCCTGGGACAGGTGCTCAACGCCCGCAACAGGTTCGGGGCGATGATGTGGACCCCGGTCCTCAACAACGTCGTGATCATCGCCGTGTTCGGGCTCTACCTCTGGACCGCGACGGACTCGGACGGCAGCCTCACCTCCGCCCAGGCCCAGCTGCTCGGCTGGGGGACCACGGCCGGAATCGCCGTACAGACCCTGGCACTCGTACCCGCCCTGCGCGCGGCGAAGTTCCGCTGGCGGCCGAGGTTCGACTGGCGCGGCAGCGGCCTCACCCGGCCGCTGCGCGCGGCCGGCTGGCTCGTCATGCTGGTGCTGACCAACCAGGCCGCCTACTGGGTGGTGACCCGGCTCTCCACCGCGACCGGCCAGCACGCGGTGGACCAGGGCGTGGCCGGCGGCGCCGGGTACACCGCGTACAGCTACGCCTTCCAGCTGTGGGTGGTGCCGCAGGGCATCGTGACCGTCAGCCTCGTCACGGCGCTGATGCCGAGGATGAGCCGGGCGGCGGCCGAGGGCGATCTGGCCGGGGTGCGCCGCGACGTCTCGTACGCGCTGCGGACCTCTGCCGCCGTGGTGGTCCCGGCCGCCGCCGCGCTGCTCGCGCTCGCGCCGTGGGTGATGGGAGCGGTGTTCGGCTACGGACAGACGGGCCCGGCCGACATCACCGTGATGGCGGGCATGATGGCGGCCTTCGCACCGGGGCTCATCGCCTACTCCGGGCAGTACGTGCTCTCCCGCGGCTTCTACGCGATGAGCGACACCCGCACCCCGTTCCTCCTGAACCTGGTCATCGCGGCGCTCAACGCCGGTCTCACGGTCGCCGCCTACCTGCTGCTCCCCGCGCGCTGGGCGGTCACCGGGATGGCCGGGGCGTACTCCGTCGCGCTGTTCGCCGGTTTCGCCGTCACGGCGTACGTACTGCACCGCAGGGTCTCCGGGAGCGGCGTGGAGCGGCCCTCGCTGTCGCGCTCGCCCGGAGTGCGGGCGCACGCGCGGCTGGTGGCCGCCTGCGTGCCGGCGGGGCTGCTGGCGTACGCGGCGGCCCGCGCCGTGGACACGGCAGGGTCCGGGCTCGGGGACTTCGGCGCTGCGGGCACCGGGATGGCCGTGCTCCTCCTGGTGGTGGCGCTGCTGGCGCGTCCGCTGCGGCTGACCGAGGTCAGCACCGCGTTGGCGGCCGTCCGGAGCCGGCTGCGCCGGGGCTGAGTCCCGCCACCGGGTCCCGTCCGCGCGGGCGCGGTGGGCGCGACCGGGGCCCGAGCCAGGACGGCGGGGCTACTCCAGGCGGTTGAAGCGGTGGCCGGCCCACAGCAGAGCCCCCGCACCGCAGGCCAGGAGCAGGACGGCTTCGAGCAGAAGAGAGGGCTGCCGGCCCGCCCAGTCGATCCCTCCGACGGCTGTCCGGCCCGGTGCCCGCATGGCGATGCAGCGGCGGAGCAGATCCACTCCGTAGGCCAGCGGGTTGGCGGCGGTGAGGGCGTGGGTCCAGGACGGCAGGGTCTGGAGTGGGAAGAAGCCGCCGGAGAGGAACAGGAGCGGCGTCATCACCACCCCGAGCAGCGTGTGGAACGTCTCGGCCCTCCGCAGGCTCACGGCCAGGGCCAGGGCGAGCGAGGTGATGGTGAAGGAGATCAGGATCATGCCGCTGAGAAGCAGCACCAGCAGGAGCGGGTCGTAGGGCAGGCCGACCAGGCCGGCCAGCCCGAGCAGTACGGCGCCCTGGACCGTGGCGACCAGCGTTCCACCGGCACAGTTGCCCAGGAGCAGGGTCGAGCGGCGGACCGGGGCCATCAGGAGTTCGCGGAGGTAGCCGCTCTGACGGTCCATGATCAGACGGATGCCGACCATGATGGCCGGTGTCTGCACCGTCATCATCAGCATGCCGGGGAAGAGGTAGGTCTGGTAGCCGACGCCCAGGGACGCGGTGGGGATGAGGGCGTTCAGCCCGCCTCCGAGGACGAGGAGGTACAGCACCGGGTGGAGCAGCATCAGCGCGACGTGGGCGCGCTGGCCGGTCAGGCGGAGCAGATCGCGGTAGACCAGACCGTGGACCGCGCGGAGTTCGTGCCGGGGGCGGCTCGCCCGTTCGCTGCCCGGGGCGATCACGGAGGGGCGCAGGGGGAGCGTGGTCATCGGCCACCGCCGGATTCCGCCGCTGCTCCGGACGGGCCGGAAGCGGCGGCTGCCGGCCCGGGGCGCGCCGTGTGGATGCTGCGGCCGGTGTGGTGGAAGAAGACGTCGTCGAGCGTGGGCGGGGTCGCCGACGCGGAGTGTACGGCGATGCCGTGGCCTGCCAACTCCGCGCACAGTCGGGGAATCCAGGAGCTGCCCTCGGGGACCCGGAGGCAGACGCCGTTCGCGTCCACCGTGACGGAGTGTCCCGGCGGCGCGCTCCGGCGGACGATCCGGTGCGCCGTGGCGTCCTCGCTGGTGCGCAGCACGACCCGGTCGTCCCCGATCGCGACCTTCAGCGCGAGCGGAGAGCCCTGTGCCACCAGTTCGCCGTGGTCGATGATGGCGATGCGGTCGCAGTTCTCCGCCTCTTCGAGGTAGTGCGTGGTGACGAAGAGCGTGCTGCCGTGCTGTTCGCGCAGGGCGAGCAGATGCTCCCAGATCTGCGCACGGGCGTGCGGGTCGAGACCGGTGGTCGGCTCGTCCAGGAACAGCACGGCGGGTGCGTGCAGCAGCTGACGGGCGATCTCCAGGCGGCGGCGCATACCGCCGGACAAGGTGCTCACGGGGGAGCGGCGCCGGTCGCTCAGCCCGGCCGTCGCGAGTACCTCTGCGGCGCGGCGGCGTGCTACGTCCCGTCTCAGCCCGTAGAGGCGTGCGTGGATGCGCAGGTTCTGCTCTGCCGTCAGGTCGGGGTCCAGAGCGCTGTGCTGGAACAGCATGCCTACCTGGCGCCGCAGTTGATGGGCCTGGGTGCGGACATCGGCTCCGGCGACGGTGGCGTCACCGGAGGTTGGGCGGGTCAGGGCGCACAGCATGGCGATCGTGGTGGACTTCCCGGCGCCGTTGGGACCGAGGAAGGCGAAGGTCTCCCCCTCCTCCACATCCAGGTCCAGTTCGCGCACGGCGTGGGTGGTGGTGCCGTCCGGGCCGGGGTAGCTCTTGGCCAGACCCCGCGTCCTGATCGCGTACCCGGGCCGGGGGCCCGGTACGGGAGCGGGGCGGGTGGCCTCCGGACCGGTGCGGGTGCTTGTCATGAGGGCTGCTCGGGAGAGATCGTCATCACCGGCGTGAAGCTGCATGTGGTCCGGTCCTCCTCTTGGGATGTTCGTCTCGACCCCCGCGAACCCGGCATGATCCAGACGCTGATCCGGCCGGCGGCTGTCCCGGGACAGCCGCCGGCCGGGTGGTGCCACCACGCCTAGGCGCAGCTGATGCCGATACACACCGTGTTCAGCACGGTCAGCAGACCGACGCACTCACACGTCCCGGAGAACGACGCTCCGTCGACGCCGACCGGGTCCGTCTCGGGAAGGGCGTGGAGGTGGGCGAGCAGTTCGAGGTCCTGGATGTCCATGGGATTCTCCTTTTTCTCTGAGGGGTTTGCGGCAGAGTTTCTGCCGCTCAGTCCGGCAACTGGACCATCCAGTGCCGGAGGTCTGTGTGGTGGATCCGCAGCAGGAACGCCAGGGTCCCGGCGGACCCGTCGCTCCAACTGGTCGAGACGTCCCCGTACTCGTTGGGGAAGACCACGTGGCCGTGGCGACGGGCTCCCTCCGCGGCGATGAGGCGGGCCAGCTCCTCCGCCTTCGCGCGGTAGTCGGGGTCGCCCGTGGCGACGGCCATGTCGAGCAGGAAGTCACCGTTGCCCGCCAGCCCGTGGCACTGGCTGAGCGGCGCGCGGGAGGCGCGTTCCGTAACGGACCGCGCGCTGCGCCGGGCGAGGTCACCGAACCTGTCGTCCCCGGTGACCTGCCACAGGCGGACGAGGAAGGTGCCGATGCCCGCTGCGCCGTGGCACCAGTACGGGGCCGTGGGCAGGTCCGCGGCCTGCGCGGGCCACTGGGCCGCCCGGCCGACGAGGACGGCGCTGTTCGCCAGATGCTCGCCGACCTCCACGGCCAGGTCCAGGTGCTCGGGGCGCCGTGAGACGAGCGCGGCGGAGAGGAGGAAGCAGCCGATGCCGGCCGAGCCGTGGGCGAAGCCGAGATAGCGCTTGCCGGCCTCTCCGGAGAGGGCCTCGGCAGGGATCGCCCAGCTCACCCCGGACGGCTCGCGTCGTGCCGCGCGGACCAGCCGGTCGGCCGCGTCGACGGCCAGCTCGGCGAAGCGCGGGTCCCCGCTGCGGTGCCAGAAGTGCAGGGCGGCCATGCCGCTGCCCGCGGTGCCGTGGGTGATGTCGTGGTGGAGTGTGGACTCCTGCGGAGCCAGCGCCAGTGCCAGCGCGTGGTCGACGAGTGCCCGGTCGTCAATGGCGCGTCCGGCGTCGTACAGCGCCCAGGCGGTGCCGCGGCCGCCGAAGTGCAGGCCGGGGCGGGTGGAGCGGGTGTCGGTGCGGTCCGCGATCCAGCGGCCCGCGGTGGCGAGCAGCGGGGGGACGCGGGGGTCGTTGACGTGTTCGCAGTACCGGGTCAGGACGGCCAGGACACCGGCCGCGCCCTGCTGAACGGTGCAGGGGTCGGTCTCCCCGGCCTTGGTGGACACCGGCCAGAGCCGCCGTTCGTCCGCCGGGGTCATCGAGTCGACGAGATGGGCGACGAGCCCGGTCACCGTGTCCTGAGGGGAGTCCGTACGGATGGTGAGCGCGGTACGGGCCGTGCGGTCCGCCGAGTGGGGCCCTGGGCGGGCCGGGGCGCCTGCCTGCTGGAGCGCCTCACGTGCCAGGGACGGATTCCAGCGCTCGGCGGGAACGTCCCGCATCAGGCCGAGGACCATGTCCACCAGGCTGTCGGCCAGTTGAAGGGATTCGGCGCAGGCCGTCAGCCATCCGGCAAGCCGCTCCTGGTCGGACCTGGCGGCGGGTTCCTCCGGCAGCAGGTTCGGGACCTTCCCGGCCAGGACGAAGCAGATGGTGGCGCCGAGGCTGTAGTAGTCGGCCGTCGTGGCGACGGGCGCGTCGGCCAGGCGTTCGGGGGCGCTGAAGCCGGGGGTTCCGACCCGGGTGGGCAGGGAGGAGCCGTCGGCGACGACGGCGAGTTCGAGGTCGATCAGGCGCAACTCACCGTCGGGGCGCACCATGACGTTGCCGGGGGTGAAGTCCCGCAGGACGCAGCCGTGGGCGTGAGCCGCTTCGACCAGCTCCACCAGGCGTGCCACCTGGGCCAGGGCATCGACGCGGTAGCGCTCGCTCCCGACATCACGGAAGTGCTCGGCGACCCAGACCCGCAGGGGGACGCCCGGGATCTCGCTCTGGGCCAGGAACAGATGCCGGCCGTGCTCGAAGAGCGCCAGCGCCTCCGGCGCCAGCCCCGAGCCCGTGAGTCTCTCCAGCGCACTGGCCTCGGCGCGCAGCCAGTCGCGGACATCGCGGCCGGAGGCGTCGGCCTCCACGTGCGGCCGGGTCTCCTTGATCACCACGGGGGCGCCGGTGGTGACATCGGTTCCCCGGTAGACGCCGCCCTTGTTGGTCTGCCGGATCGCCTCACGTACGGCGAAACGGCCTCCGAGCAGCACCGGTCCGCTCGCCGCTTCCGCCGTACGCGGAGCCTCGGGCATTGAGGCGGGGAACGGGCAGGCCGCCCAGGAGGGCGGAGCGTAGTGACCGGTGCGCTCGTCCTCCACGGGGTTTCCGTCGGGGTCCTCGATGCACCACACCAGCAGCCCCGACTCCGACAGCCGCTGCCGGCCGGCGAAGGCGCCGTAGCGGTAGTGCACCAGGCTGTCCGCGGCGTAGGGCCGATCCGACAGGATGCGCGGTCCGGCCAGCCCTGCCGTGGCCCGGTGCAACTTCTGGGCGAGCCGGATCGCGTCGCTGTCGGAGCGTGGGTAGACGGTGATGAACTTTCCCGAGCTTCCGCGGGGCGTGGAACGGGAGTTGAGCGCACTCACCTGGTCGAGCGACTGGGCGAACTTGAACGCGGACTCGTCGCGCAACAGCACGTCCAGGGACTTCGCGAGGACGGCGGGTGCGGAGGCGACCGTCGCCGACACATGGAGCTTCCAGCCCTGGGCGCGCCGGCTCCCCGACCACGGCACGACACGGCACCACATCTCGTCCGTATCGGCCGTCCAGCGTGCGATGGTGTCCGTCGCGTGCAGTGCTTCGCGGAGAAGGCTTCCCAGCCCGACCTCAGTTGCGTGGCTCGTCATCTGTCTCCCTCTCAACGGTGGGAACCGCTGATTGGAATGTGCCCACGTCACATGAGCTGCAACTCGCTGGCCTGCGGATTCACTTGACCGAGCGAGCGCGCGGCGTGCGTTTCGACGGGAGGGCGCCGCTCGGCGCGGAACAGCGCACTGACTCCAGCGCCGAGTGCGGCACGAGTGCGCGGTACGGGACCGCTGCCGGCGCGGGCGGGGCTGCCTCCGGCGAGGTCCGCGCCGGCACGCGGGTCGCCGGGTGGGCCGGGGCGGAGATGGTGCGGCGACGAGGCCGACGGCTATCACGCCCTGTTCCGCGTCGCGTACGCCGTCAGTCAGGGGCGGGCATGTCGGCGGGCATTCGGCCTCAAGTTCGAGGCGGTCCTGACGGGGCGGCCGGGGCGGCGCTACCCTGCGCGGACGATCCTGCACTGGAGGTGCGCATGCGACGTTCCGTCGCGCGGAATGTGTCGTTGTTAGGTGTTCTCGCCGCAGTGGTGTCGGTCGGGGCGGCTGCCCCGTCCTCGTCCGCGCCACCGGCCACGCCGACAGCCAAGTCCCCCGTCGCGGTGGGATACGGGGGAGCGGTCTCCAGCGTCGACGCCGACGCGACCGCCGCCGGTATCGAGGTGCTCCGCAAGGGCGGCAACGCGGTGGACGCGGCGGTGGCGACCGCGGCGGCGCTCGGGGTGACCGAGCCCTACTCGGCGGGGCTGGGCGGTGGCGGCTACTTCGTCCGCTACGACGCCAGGACCCGGACCGTGCAGACCATCGACGGCCGGGAGACCGCACCGCACAGCGCGGACTCCTCGCTGTTCATGGAGAACGGGAAGCCCCTCGCCTTCGACGACGCCGTCACCAGCGGACTCGGCGTCGGCACGCCCGGCACCCCCGCCACCTGGGAGACCGCACTCGACACCTGGGGCAGCAAGTCGCTCCGGCAGGTGCTGAAGCCGGCCGAACGCCTCGCCCGGGACGGTTTCGTCGTGGACAGCACGTTCCGGTCCCAGACGGAGGGCAATCAGGCCAGGTTCGCGGACTTCCCGGCGACCCGGAAGCTCTTCCTGCCCGGGGGGCAACTGCCGGTGGTCGGATCGGTGTTCAAGAACCCGGACCTGGCCCGTACCTATGACGAGATCGGCCACAAGGGGCTCGACGAGATCTACCGGGGCAAGCTGGCCGACGACGTCGTGCGCACGGTGCGCAATCCCCCCGTCGACCCCAGTTCTTCCCGGGTGGTACGGCCGGGCGATCTGACCACCAAGGACCTGCGCTCCTACCGGGCGCTGCGCCAGGCGCCGACGAAGACCGGCTACCGGGGGCTCGACGTGTACGGCATGGCGCCGTCCTCCTCCGGTGGTACGACGGTGGGCGAGGCGCTGAACATCCTCGAGTCGACCGACCTCTCGAAGGCGAGCGAGACGCAGTACCTGCACCGCTACATCGAGGCGAGCCGGATCGCGTTCGCCGACCGGGGCCGCTGGGTCGGTGACCCGAAGTTCGAGGACGTGCCGACGAAGGAGCTGCTCAGCCGGCGGTTCGCCGACTCACGGGAGTGCCTGATCAAGGACGACGCGGTGCTGACCAGCCCGCTCGCCCCGGGTGACCCCCGGCATCCGGCCGACTGCGCCACCGGCGGGAAGGCCGCGCCGACGACGTACGAGGGGGAGAACACCACTCACCTGACGACCGCCGACAAGTGGGGCAACGTCGTCGCGTACACCCTGACGATCGAACAGACCGGCGGCAGCGGCATGACGGTGCCGGGGCGCGGCTTCCTGCTCAACAACGAGCTGACGGACTTCTCGTTCGCGCCCGCCGACCCGGCCGTCCACGACCCGAACCTGCCGGGTCCGGGCAAGCGGCCCCGGTCGTCGATCTCCCCGACCATCGTGCTCAAGCACGGACAGCCCGTACTGGCCCTGGGCTCGCCGGGCGGCGCCACGATCATCACCACCGTGCTGCAGTCGCTGATCGGCAAGGTCGACCGGGGGCTTCCGCTGGTGGACGCCATCGCGGCGCCCCGCGCCAGCCAGCGCAACGCCGCGAAGACGGAGCTCGAACCGGGGCTGTGGAACAGCCCGGTGCGGGCGCGGCTCGAAGCGCTGGGGCACGTCTTCACGCCGAATCCGGAGATCGGCGCGGCGACGGGGGTGCAGCGGCTGCCGGACGGGCGCTGGCTCGCGGCCGCGGAGACGGAGCGCCGGGGCGGCGGTTCCGCGATGGTGGTGAGGCCCGCCGGACGGCCATGACGAGCCGTCGATAACCGTACGCAGGGGGGTCGGCCGACCGCGGGGGAGCCGCGGCGGCCGGCCTCGGCGGTATTGACGCGGGCATGACTGGGGGGCATCTTGGCATCTCGGTAAGGAAACTTTCCTAACAGAAGGGCACCCCCACCATGCGTATGCAAGCGCTTGCCCTCGCCGCAGCCTCCGGCGCCGCACTCCTCGCGGCCGGATCGCTGACACCGGCCGCCTCCGGCGGCTCCCTCACCCCCTCCACGGCAGCGCGGAACGCGCACCCGGGAGCGGTGCGCCTGGCGCCCGTCGCCCAGACCGCCCGGCTGTCCCACGACGGCCCCTCCAGCGGTTCCGGCTCCACCGCGGACGGCGCCTCCCGGGCCGGGGGGAAGCCGTCCGCCGGTATCAAGGAGGGCTCCGTCAGCGCGGCAGACCTGCTGGCCAAGGTCTCGTCGTGTTCGCAGATCTCTAACGGCAAGTACCGCACGGACGAGGAGACTTCGGCCACGGTGCCGGTCTGCGGCGCGAACGGCGCGGTGTTCTGGAAGGCCGACATGGACATCGACTGCGACGGGCAGGTGACCACGGCCTGCAACGAGGACACCGACCCCTGGTTCCAGGACGACACCGCGTTCCACACCTCCGGCGACAAGCCGCTGAGCGCCGAGAAGCTGCCGTACGTCGTCGTGCCGAGCAGCAGCTCGATCTGGAACTACAGCAGTGCCGGGATCAAGGGCGGTGGCGTCGTCGCCGTCATCTACGGCGGCAAGGTGGAGTACGCCGTCGTCGGGGACACCGGCCCCGACAAGATCATCGGTGAGGCCTCGTACGCCACGGCGAAGGCCCTCGGAATCGACCCCGATCCGGAGACCGGCGGCGCCGAATCCGGCGTCACGTACATACTGTTCAAGAACTCGAAGGTGTCACCGATCGAGAGCCATGACGCCGCCGTGACCGCCGGGGACGCGCTTGCGAAGGAGTTCTTGCAGAACAACTAGGGCACTGTCCGGTGGCCGTCCCCCGACGGCCGCTCCTCGGCGGTCGTCCCTCTGTGGTCGTCCCTCTGTGGTCGTCACAGTGCGGTCAGGATCCTGGGGCCTTCGTCCGTGATCGCCACCGTGTGCTCGGCGTGGGCGGCCCTGCTGCCGTCGGACGTGCGCAGCGTCCAGCCGTCCGGGTCGGTGCGGAAGGTGTCCAGGCCGCCGCCGAGCAGCATCGGTTCGATCGCCAGCACCATGCCGTGCCGCAGTGGCATGCCGCGGCCCGGTCGTCCCTCGTTGGGGACGCCCGGGTCCTCGTGCATGGACCGGCCCACGCCGTGGCCGCCGAACCCCTCCAGGATGCCGTAGCCGGCCGTGCGGCAGACCCGGCCGATCGCGTGCGCGATGTCCCCGATCCGGTTGCCGACGACGGCCGCGGCGATGCCCGCGTCCAGCGCCGTGAACGCCGTCTCGATCAGCCGGGTGTCCGCGGGCCGGGCGCGGCCGACGGTGAAGCTGATCGCCGAGTCCCCGACCCAGCCGTCGAGCGTGGCGCCCGCGTCGACGCTCACCAGATCACCCTCGCGCAGCCGCAGGTCCGTCGGGATTCCGTGCACGACCGCGTCGTTGACGGACGTGCAGATCACGCCGGGGAACGGGACCGGGGCGAAGTCCGGCCGGTAGTTCAGGAAGGGGGAGCCGGCGCCCGCCTCGCGCAGGACGTCGCGGGCCACCTCGTCGAGCTCGCGCAGCGAGACGCCGGGCGCCGCCGCGGCCCGGGCGGCTGTGAGCACCTGCGCCACGATCCGGCCGGCCTCGCGCATGGCTTCGATGGACGTGTCCGTCTTGAGTTGCACCATACCAATTACTATACCGGTTCAGGCGGTATTAGAATGACGGCATGGTACGAACACCCCTGACCCCGGAAGAGCACCTGCGCGGCGAGCGGCTCGGTCGTCTGCTCCGCGAGGCGCGCGGCAACCGCAGCATGGTCGACATCGCCCGCTGTGCCGGAATCTCGGCGGAGACGCTCCGCAAGATCGAGACCGGCCGCGCTCCCACCCCCGCCTTCTTCACCGTCGCGGCGCTGGCCGGGGCGCTCGGCCTCTCGATGGACGAGCTGCTCCTGCGCTGCGCGGCGGAACCGGCCGTCGTCCCGCTGGCGAGTTAGCCGAACCGGCTGCGGCCGGGGGCTGTTGGGGATTTCGGGCCGTGCGGCGGACCGGGCGCGAGGTGCGTAAGGTTGCGCCATGAGTCTCCAGGATTTCGCGCGCAGTGAGTACGTCAGCCTCACCACGTACCGGAAGGACGGCACGCCCGTCGCCACCCCGGTCTGGGCGGCCGTCGGCGGGGACGAACTGCTCATCTGGACCAAGGCCGATTCATGGAAGGTCAAGCGGCTGCGCAAGGACCCCCGCGTCCTCGTCACGGTCTGTGACGTGCGCGGCCGGATCGCGGAGGGTGCCCCGAGCGCCGAGGGGACCGGACGACTGGTCGATGCCAAGGACATGAGCGCGGTGCGCAAGGCCATCGGCCGCAAGTACACCTGGAAGTACTGGCTGCTCGACTACCCGGCGCTGGTCTTCCGGCTCGGCAAGCGGCCGCACACCGGGATCGCCATCACCTTCTGAACGCCGGACGCGTGTGCCCCGCGTAGCAGGCCTACTCGTACAGGCCACTCGTACAGGCCTGCTAGTGGGCGCCCGCACCGCTACCGAAAAGAGCGCGTAGCCGTCCCGTAACACGCCTGCGGTCGAATGCCTGCGGACTGGAAGGCTCCAGCCGACGGCGGCCGAAGGCGGAAATGACAGTGCATCAACCTGCGTTGTCCCTGGGTGAGTTCGCGCACTACCTGCGGTATCTGACGCGGCTGCTCGATCCCGCCCGGGGCTGGTACGGGGTCTTCTGCGCACGCGATCCGGAAGGGATGCGGGCCTGTCTGGAGGGCACCGAGATCCCGCCCTGGGATGTGGTGGATTCGCTCCTGGTGGACCTCGCGACGGTACGCGGCGACGTGTTCGCCGACCGGGAGTCGGTGCGCGCAGCCGAGCTCCACGCCACTTCGGCCGCCGCCCATGACCGCCGCCCCGGCGGGCGGCAGCAGCTCGTGGAGCGGCTGGAGCTGATGCTGCGGGAACAGGCACATGCCGCCCAGCGGCTGCGTGCGGCCCACGAGGGCGGCGCGGCGGGCGCGGTGGACGCCCAGGCGGCGGCCTGGGCCCGCGACGACCACGAACGCGCCGCCGCCCGCTGTGTGGAGCTGCGCCGACGGCTGGCGGCGGTACGGGACGCCGCCCCCGAAGTCGCGCCGCCGCCGGCCGCCCCGGCCCCCGCTGCGCCCGCGCCCGCCCCGGCGGCCCCCGGCCCGCCCGCTCCGTCCACCCCGGTCGCGCCCGCTCCGGATCCCGCCGCGCCCGCGTCGAATCCCACCCCCGCCCCCGCCGCACCCTTGCGCAGAAGGCCTCGCGGTGCCCGGTTCGCCGGTCTGGACGCGGATGAGGAAAGCCCCGCGTCCGCGGTGCCCGTCCTGCCCGTGCCGCCGGTGGCGGCCACCGTCCCGCGCGGGGCCCGGTTCGGCGGTGCGCCCGGCGTGGAGAAGGGCCCCGCAGAGGCCCCCGTGGACCCCGAGGCGGTGAAGGCCGCCCGGAACACCGTCGCGGCGCTGCTCCGGCTGCGGGCGGAGGGCCGCAGCGGGGAGGCGCACGGGGTGCTCTGCGAGGCGGCCGGCCGGCCCGCGGACCGGTTGCCGGTGCTCGCGGCCGAGCTTCAGCGGGCGGGGCTCGACGCGGACTGGGCCACCCTGCTGTGGGAGGTCTCCTCGCTGCCTCCGGCCGCACTCGCGGCAGCGGCCGCCGCGCTGTCCGAGGCGGGGCGGCCGGAGGACTGCGGCCGGCTGCTGCGCCAGGGCGTGGCGCGTCCGGCCGCCGAGATCGCCGACGCCGTGACCGCCCTCGACCGGGCCGGCCGGGGCCCCCAGGCGCAGGCGCTGCTCGGCGCCTTCGTCCGGGTCCGGACACCGCAGGACGCGGCCAGGATCGCGGAGAGCGATCCGCGCCGCCTCGTACCGCAACTGCTGGCGGCGGCCCGGGGGGTGTCACCGGCGCGGGAGCGGGACGTGGTGCACGCGCTGAGGGTCGCGGGGATCGGTTAGGGCGGCTCGTAGGCCATCCGGCCGATCCCCCCGCGCTCCCCGGGCTGGACCGCACGGGTGTGAAACATGATCGACTCCGCTGGTTCACGGCGATGGTCTTGCCCCGCTGTGTGACGGGGCTTACGTTCTCCTCCTACGCACGTGTCTACGGGCGTAGAAACTGCCAAGAGGCTCTCTGACGCCGCGTCGAAGGAGCAGCTCATGTCCCACGTCGTACGCGCCGCACTCGTCCAGGCGACCTGGACCGGCGACACCGAATCCATGATCGCCAAGCATGAGGAACACGCTCGCGAGGCAGCCCGGCAGGGGGCGAAGATCATCGGATTCCAGGAGGTGTTCAACGCCCCCTACTTCTGCCAGGTGCAGGAACCCGAGCACTACCGCTGGGCCGAGGCCGTGCCCGAGGGTCCGACCGTGCAGCGGATGCGGGAGCTGGCCCGGGAGACCGGCATGGTGATCGTGGTTCCGGTCTTCGAGGTCGAGCAGTCCGGTTTCTACTACAACACCGCAGCGGTGATCGACGCCGACGGCTCGTATCTCGGCAAGTACCGCAAGCACCACATCCCGCAGGTCAAGGGTTTCTGGGAGAAGTACTACTTCAAGCCCGGCAACGTCGGCTGGCCGGTCTTCGACACGGCGGTCGGCAAGGTCGGCGTCTACATCTGCTACGACCGGCACTTTCCCGAGGGCTGGCGTCAACTCGGTCTCAACGGGGCTCAGTTGGTTTACAACCCGTCCGCGACCTCGCGGGGCCTGTCCGGTCATCTCTGGCAGCTGGAGCAGCCGGCGTCCGCCGTCGCCAACGAGTACTTCGTCGCCGCGATCAACCGCGTCGGCCAGGAGGAGTACGGCGACAACGACTTCTACGGCACCAGCTACTTCGTCGACCCTCGGGGGCAGTTCGTCGGTGACGTGGCCAGTGACAAGGAAGAGGAACTGCTCGTCCGTGACCTCGACTTCGGGCTGATCGACGAGGTCCGCCAGCAGTGGGCGTTCTACCGGGACCGCCGACCCGACGCGTACGAGGGACTGGTCGAGCCGTGAGCAGCCTGCACCACCGCCATCTCGCCGTCAGCCCGGACTGGCTGGCCCTCTACTACCGGCACCCGCTGGAGATCACCCACGGCGAGGGCCGTCACGTCTGGGACGCGGACGGCAACCGCTACCTCGACTTCTTCGGCGGCATCCTCACGACCATGACCGCCCACGCGCTGCCAGAGGTCACCAAGGCGGTCACCGAGCAGGCCGGGCGGATCATCCACTCCTCCACGCTCTATCTGAACCGGCCGATGGTCGAGCTCGCCGAGCGCGTGGTCAGCCTCTCCGGCATCCCGGACGCGCGGGTCTTCTTCACCACCTCGGGCACCGAGGCCAATGACACGGCGCTGCTGCTGGCCACCGCGTACCGCAGGTCCAACCAGATCCTCGCGATGCGCAACAGCTACCACGGCCGGTCCTTCTCCGCCGTCTCCATCACCGGCAACCACGCCTGGTCGCCCACCGCCCTGTCCCCGCTCCAGACGCTGTACGTGCACGGGGGCGTCCGCGGCCGGGGGCCGTACGCGCACCTGAGCGACGCGGAGTTCATCGCGGCCTGCGTGGCGGACCTGGAGGACCTGCTCGGCCACACCAGGGACGCCGCCGCACTGATCGCGGAGCCCTTCCAGGGCGTGGGCGGGTTCACCTCACCGCCCGACGGCCTGTACGCGGCGTTCCGCGAAGTCCTCGACCGGCACGGCATCCTGTGGATCTCCGACGAGGTGCAGACGGGCTGGGGGCGCACCGGGGAGCACTTCTGGGGCTGGCAGGCCCACGCGGAGAACGGTCCGCCGGACATCGTCACGTTCGCCAAGGGCATCGGCAACGGCATGTCGATCGGAGGCGTCATCGCCCGCGCCGACGTCATGAACTGCCTGGACGCCAACTCCATCTCGACGTTCGGCGGTTCGCCGGTCACCATGGCCGCCGGACTCGCCAACCTCTCGTACCTCCTCGAACACGATCTCCAGGGCAACGCCCGCCGGGTCGGCGGACTCCTCGCCGAGCGGCTGCGGGCGATCGCGGCCGGTTCGGAGTGCGTCCGGGAGGTACGCGGCCGGGGCCTGATGATCGGCATCGAGCTGGTGAAGCCCGGCACGGACGAGGCGAACCCCGAAGCGGCCTCGGCCGTCCTGGAGGCGGCCCGGGAGGGCGGCCTGCTCATCGGCAAGGGCGGCGGCCACAACACCAGCGTGCTGCGTATCGCCCCGCCCCTCTCGCTCTCCGTCGCGGAGGCGGAGGAGGGCGCGGCGATCCTCGCCGACGCGCTGCGGGCGGCGGGGTGATCCCATGACGGGGCGCCGCCGGTCCGGCGCCCCCTCGGGCCCCTCGTCGGGCGGCCGGCTACCGCCCGACCGCATCGAACTTCACGGAGCCTCCGTAGTTCTCGTCGTCGGTGCCCCATACGGCCTGCCTGCCCGGCGCGAAGGCGATGGCCTCGATCTTCCGGTTGTCCCGTTTGGTGAAGAGGGCGAACGGGACGAGGTCGTCCTTCGGCGTCAGGCGCAGCACCGCGTCATGGGCCCCGTTCACGGTGAGCCGGCCCGCTTCGTAGACGGCGGAGGCGAACGGCCCGTCGTCCACATTAGGATCCGAGGCCGACGACGCCAGGACGGTGCCGTCGTCAAGGACCTTCAGGTCGCTGGCGTGGCGGACCTCGTCCTCGTTCGGGAACGGTACGGCGAACTCCTGCCGGGCCGTGACGGTGCCGAATTCCGGTCCGTGCGCACCGACGCGTACCGAGGAGGCGCTCACGACGGCCGCGCGGGGGCCGCTGCCCCGCGTCGCCCACACGGCGAAGGTCCGGCCCGACCTGTCGCGGTGCAGCGCGAAGCTCTCGTAGTTGTCCCCGTCGTGCCGGCCCGGCAGCGCGGCCGGGCCGCCCTGGACCACGGCCCGGCCGTCCGCCACGACGATGTGGTAGGCGTCGCCCCTGCTGGCCACGGCGATGTAGTGACCGGGGCGGCCGGGCACCGCGTCGAGCGCCTCCAGGTCTGCGGGGAGCACGCCGAGCCAGGGGAGTTCGCTGACGGCAGGTGCCCGGCCGGGCCGCAGGCGCAGCGTCGCCACCCTGCTCTCGTGATCGCCCTTGTTGTCCCGTACGACAACCGCGTCGGCCAGGCCCTGGGCCACCGGCGCGCCCTCGACGAGCGCCATGCCGCTGACCCCGCCCAGGATGCCGGAGCCGACCCGCTGCCAGCCGTCGGACGGGCCGGGAGCCCCGGCGGCCGGGGGAGCGGTGGCAAGGAAGGCGCAGAGGGCGGTGGCCGAGGCGATGACTGCGTTTCTGATCATGGAGCGAAGCTAGGCGACCGACCCCCGGATCCGGGACGAACTGCCGCCCGCCGCCCGGTGGGTTCCCCCGCACGGACTCGCTCCACTCGCCCGTCCGGTGCCAGGCGCGGGGCGCCGCGATGGGCCGGTGGAGTGCCGGACGGATGAAACGGAAACGTCTTCAGCGGTTGACCGCAGCGGTATTGCCACAGTGGGCAACCCACTTCTACGTTCTTCACCACGCACCGGTCTACGTGCGTAGACCCGTTCCGCCACAGTGAGGAGGGGTACATGAGCCGCACCGTCATCCACGGCGGCCTCGTCGTCACCGCATCCGACGAGATCCACGCCGACGTACTCGTCGAGGGCGGCCGCATCGCCGCACTCGCCGCGCACGGCACCGACGCCGCAGCGAGCTGGACCGCAGAGCGGACCATCGACGCCACCGGCAAATACGTCATCCCGGGCGGCGTCGACGCGCACACCCACATGGAGATGCCGTTCGGCGGCACCTACGCCGCGGACACCTTCGAGACCGGGACCCGGGCGGCGGCCTGGGGCGGCACCACCACCATCGTCGACTTCGCCATCCAGTCCGTGGGGCGCTCCCTGCGCGAGGGGCTCGACGCCTGGTACGCGAAGGCGGACGGCAACTGCGCCATCGACTACGCGTTCCACATGATCCTCGCCGACGTGAACGCCTCCTCGCTCAAGGAGATGGACCTGCTGGTGGCGGAGGGCGTCACCTCCTTCAAGCTGTTCATGGCCTACCCCGGCGTCTTCTACAGCGACGACGGCCAGATCCTGCGCGCCATGCAGCGGGCCGAGTCCAACGGCGGCCTGATCATGATGCACGCGGAGAACGGCATCGCCATCGACGTCCTGGTCGAGCAGGCGCTCGCCGCGGGCCGCACCGATCCGCGCTACCACGGAGACGTGCGCAAGGTGGCGCTGGAGGCGGAGGCCACCCACCGCGCCATCCAGCTCGCCCGCGTCGCGGGGGCCCCGCTGTACATCGTGCACGTCTCCGCCGACGAGGCCGTCGCCGAGGTCGCGGCCGCCCGCCACAAGGGACTGCCCGTCTTCGGGGAGACCTGCCCGCAGTACCTCTTCCTCTCCACCGACAACCTCGCGGAGCCGGACTTCGAGGGCGCGAAGTACGTCTGCTCCACACCGCTGCGGCCCAGGGAGCACCAGGAGGCGCTCTGGCGGGGGCTGCGGAACAACGAGCTCCAGGTCGTCTCCACCGACCACTGCCCCTTCTGCTTCTCCGGGCAGAAGGAGATGGGACGCGGCGACTTCTCGAAGATCCCCAACGGCATGCCGGGCGTCGAGAACCGGATGGACCTCCTGCACCAGGCTGTCGTCGACGGCCACATCTCGCGCCGCCGCTGGATCGAGATCGCCTGCGCCTCGCCGGCCCGGATGTTCGGCCTCTACCCGAAGAAGGGCACCATCGCGCCCGGGGCCGACGCGGACATCGTCATCTACGACCCGGCCGCCGAACAGACCGTCTCCGCCGAGACCCACCACATGAACGTGGACTACTCGGCGTACGAGGGAAAGCGGCTCACCGGACAGGTGGAGACCGTGCTCTCGCGCGGTGAGGTCGTCATCGACCGCCGCACCTTCACCGGCCGCGCCGGACACGGCATGTACACCCCCCGGGCCACCTGTCAGTACCTCAACTAGGAGCATCCGAAATGGACTTCGGACTCGTCCTGCAGACCGACCCGCCCGCCTCCGCCGTCGTAGGCCTGATGCGCCGCGCCGAACGCAACGGCTTCCGCTACGGCTGGACGTTCGACTCCGCGGTGCTCTGGCAGGAGCCCTTCGTCATCTACAGCCGCATCCTCGAACACACCGACCGCCTCGTGGTCGGGCCCATGGTCACCAACCCCTCCACCCGCACCTGGGAGGTCACCGCCTCCACGTTCGCCACCCTCAACGACATGTACGGCAACCGGACGGTCTGCGGCATCGGCCGCGGCGACTCCGCGATGCGGGTGGCGGGCCGCAGTCCCAACACGCTGGCCAGGCTGGGCGAGGCGATGGACGCCATCCGCGACCTCGCGGAGGGACGCGAGGCCGTGGTCGACGGGCAGCCGATCCAGATCCCCTGGGTCAAGGACGGCCGGCTGCCCGTCTGGATGGGTGCGTACGGGCCCAAGGCGCTCGCGCTGGCCGGGCAGAAGGCCGACGGCTTCATCCTCCAGCTCGCGGACCCCTTCCTCACCGAATGGATGATCAAAGCGGTGAGGGACGCGGCCGCGGAGGCGGGCCGTGACCCGGACTCCGTCACCATCTGCGTCGCCGCGCCCGCCTACGTGGGCGACGATCTCGACCACGCCCGCGAGCAGTGCCGCTGGTTCGGCGGGATGGTCGGCAACCACGTGGCCGACCTGGTCACCCGGTACGGCGAGCACTCCGGTCTCGTCCCCGAGGCGCTGACCGCGTACATCGCGGGACGGGCGGGCTACGACTACAGCCACCACGGCCGCGCCGGAAACCCCGACACGACCTTCGTACCGGACGAGATCGTCGACCGGTTCTGCCTGCTGGGACCCCCGGCGGCGCACATCGAGAAGCTCCGGGCCCTGCGTGATCTGGGCGTCGACCAGTTCGCCGTCTACAACATGCACGACGCCCGCGAGGCCACCATCGACGCCTACGGCGCCGAGATCATCCCCGCCCTCTCCGACTGACCCCTCCGCGGGGTGGGCCGGTTTGGAGCCTGTGTGGTGGGTACGCGCCGTGGACCCCACGAAAGGACCACGCCGTGCCCGTACAGCGGAAGAACATCTTCATACTCGGCCTGGACGAGGCGAATCTGCCGACTCTGGAATCCGTCCCCGAATCCGACACGTACCGCTTCCATCCCCTGCTGAGCATCAGCGAGCTGCAGGAGGGCGAGGTCTCGGTGGCCGATCTGATGAACCGTGCCCGCGAGATCCTGGACGCGCACGAGGGCAGCATCGACGCGATCGTCGGCTACTGGGACTTCCCCGTGAGCACGCTCGTGCCGATGCTCGGCAGCGAATACGGCACGCGCACCACGAGCCTTGAGTCCGTCGTCAAATGTGAGCACAAGTACTGGAGCCGGCTGGAACAGCAGAAGGTGATCGACGAATACCCGAGCTTCGGCGTGGTGGATCTGGACAGCGCGGATCCTCAGCCGCCCGAAGGCGTGGGCTTCCCCATGTGGCTCAAGCCTGCCCTCGCGTACTCGTCGGAACTGGCTTACGGCGTCTCGGACATGACGGAGTTCCGCACGGCCGTGAACAAGATCCGTGAGGGCATCGACCGGGTCGGAAGGCCGTTCAACGAGGTACTGGAGCTCCTGGAACTTCCGCCGGAGATGGCGGGAGTGGGAGGCCAGGTCTGTCTGGCCGAGGAAGCGATGACCGGCATTCAGGTGGCGGTCGAGGGATATGTGAACGACGGGGAGGTGACCGTCTACGGAGTACTCGACTCGATCAACTACTCCGGTTCCTCCTGCTTCCTGCGTCACCAGTACCCGAGCGCTCTGCCGCCCTCGGTGATCCAGAAACTGCACGAGGTGAGCGAGCGGACCATGCGGCAGATAGGCATGGACTCCGCCACCTTCAGCATCGAGTACTTCTACGACCCCAAGACCGGTGACGTCAGCCTGCTGGAGATCAATCCTCGGCACTCCCAGTCACACGCGGAGTTGTTCGACTATGTCGACGGCGCCCCCAACCATCACCGGATGATCAGCCTCGCACTCGGAAACGACCCCGCCCTCCCCGGCGGGCAGGGCCCGTACGGCGTGGCCGCCAAGTGGTACTACAGGTGGTTCGGGGAGGGGACGGTGCACCAGGTGCCCACCCCTGACGAGCTCGCGGCGATCGAGCGGGAGATACCCGGGGTGCGGATAGACGTCGTGCCCGCAGAGGGGCAGAAGCTCTCCTCCGTGTCCCAGCAGGACAGCTACAGCTACGAGATCGCCCACATCTTCACCGGGGCGGACGACGAGGAGGGCCTGCGACGCAAGTTCGACCAGTGCATCGCAGCCCTCGGCCTCACCTTTGACCACACCGCACCGGGCGGCCGTGACGAGAAGACGTCCTGAAGAGGCCCCGAGCGGAAAGGAGCACATCATCGGTATGCGATACGTCGACCAGCTTCCCCAAGCGGTCGAGCGGGAGGACCACGTCACCATCAGGATGTCGGACGGGGTCCGGCTGTCAGCGAGGATCTGGCGTCCGGTCACCTCCGGCCGGGAGCCGGTACCGGCGATCCTGGAGGCCATTCCGTACCGGAAGAACGATCTGACCTCCACTCGCGACGCGATCCACCACCCCTACATCGCCGGGCACGGCTATGCCTGCGTACGCGTCGACCTGCGGGGCACGGGCGAATCGGAGGGCGTCCTGCTGGACGAGTACCTGGAACGGGAGCAGTGCGACATCGAGGAGGTGCTCGCCTGGCTCGCCGAGCGGCCCTGGTGCGACGGAACCACGGGAATGATGGGCATCTCCTGGGGCGCGTTCGCCGCACTCCAGGTCGCCGCCCGGCAGCCGCCGAGTCTGGGCGCCATCGTCATCGCGTCCTTCACGGACGACAGGTACGCGGACGACATGCACTATCTCGGCGGTGCGATGCTGTCCGACAACCTGGCCGAGGCCGGGACCATGTTCGCCTACGCCACCTGCCCTCCCGATCCCGCCGTGGTCGGTGAGCGCTGGCGGGACATGTGGCACGAACGGCTGGCATCCGCGCACCCCTGGGTCCTGGAATGGCTGCGCCACCAGCACCGCGACGACTACTGGCGCCATGCCTCGCTCAATGAGAACTATGAGGCCCTGCGTTGCCCCGTGCTGGCCTCCAGCGGCTGGGCGGACGGGTACTCCAATGCCGTCACCCGGCTGCTGAGCCGTGTCCAGGTGCCCCGCAAGGGCCTGATCGGGCCCTGGTCGCACAAGATGCCGCACCTCGGCGAGCCGGGACCGGCCATCGGCTATCTGCAGGAGGTGGTCCGGTGGTGGGACCACTGGCTCAAGGGCGTCGACAACGGTGTGATGGACGGCCCCATGATCCGCGCCTGGATGCAGGAGAGTGTGCCGCCGTCCACCTCCTACGAGGAGCGGCCGGGCCGCTGGGTGGGGGAGCCGAGCTGGCCCTCGCCGCACATCCAGGAGGTGCCGCACCCCCTGCGCGACCGCGCCATCGTGCGCGCCGGCGCGGAACCCGCGTCATCGGAGGAAGACGAATCCGCGGGCCGGGTCCACACGGTGCAGTCGCCGCTCTCGGTCGGGCAGTTCGCGGGGAAGTGGGCCTCGTACAACGCCCCACCGGATCTGCCGTACGACCAACGAGAGGAGGACGGCGGCTCTCTCGTCTTCGACACCGAGCCGCTGACCGAACGCGTGGAGATCCTCGGCGCGCCCGCCGTGGAACTCCTGGTGTCCTCGCCCAAGGAGACGGCACAGATCACTGTCCGGCTCTCCGACGTGGCGGCCGACGGCCGGGCGACCAGGGTGACCTACGGTGTGCTCAACCTCGCGCACCGGGCGGGCGACAGCCCGGAACCGCTGGAACCGGGCCGGGCGTACCGGGTGCGCATTCCCCTCAACGGGGTCGCTCAGGTCTTCCCGGCCGGGCATCGCATCCGGCTCTCGCTCTCCACCTCGTACTGGCCGCTGGTCTGGCCGGCGCCCGAACCCGCTCTCCTGAGCGTCCACGAGAACGGCAGTTCCCTCACGCTGCCGATCCGGCCCACCGACACCCCGGACGATGGGACCTTGCAGCCCTTCGGTGAGCCCGAGGGCTGCACACCGGCGGAGGTGACCCAGCTGACCGAGCCCGAACAGGCCTGGACCGTGTCGAGGAATCTGGTCGACTACCACTCCTCGCTCGACATCATCAAGGACCGCGGACTTCAGCGGTACGAGGAGAACGGGATCGAGGTCGGGCTGCGAGCCGTCGAGAAGTACACGTCCGTCGCGGACGACTTCGATTCGGTGAGCGGCGAGTCCGCCTGGACGATGCGGTTCAGGCGTCCCGCATGGGACATCCGGGTGGAGACGCGCACCATCCTGACATCGGACGAGAACGCATTCCACGTCGATGCCACGCTGGACGGCTACGAGGACGGCCGCAGGGTCTTCTCCCGCACCTGGAACGAGAGCGTTCCGAGGACGAACGTCTGAGTCGCGACGTTCCCGGCCGCTGTAGGCGCCGGTTGCCGGAGGGCCGCCGAGTGGGGGGCGGCCCGGCGTCGAGGACGGGTCATCGGCCGGACCCGGGCCGCAACTGACGGCTGGTCACCCGGTGCGGCTCTGCGGTGCGTCGTCGCCCAGCCTGTCGAGGTGGGCGATCACCGGAGGCGCGGAGGCGCCGTGGAGGAGGACCGACACCAGGATGGTGAAGACCACCACTGACCACATCTCGTTCTGGTACGCGCCGAAGTCGCCCTTGCCGCAGGCGTAGGCGAGATAGAAGAGGGATCCGATTCCGCGGATCCCGAAGAACGCGGTGACCAGGCGCTCCTTCCGGCCGCCCCGCCCGCCGGACTGTGCGAACCACCCCGACACCGGTCGTATCAGCAGATGGAGGAGCAGACCCACGACGGCGCCCCGCCAGGTGAGGTGGCGCAGGGCACCCGTGGCCACGAAGGCGCCCACTCCGAAGAGCAGGACGGCCATCAGCAGCCTTTCGATCTGGTCGGTGAACTCGTGCAGGACCTTGTGATAGCCGTGGCCGTGCTCGAACCTGCGCACGGTGCAGGCAGTCACGAACACGGCGAGAAAGCCGTAACCGTGCAGGGACTCGGTGATGCCGTAGGAGGCGAACGTCGCTCCCAGCGCCACAAAGCCTCCGCCGTTCTCGGAGAGCCGGAAGGACCGCGTGTCGGAGCGGAAGACCATCCGCCCGAGCAGCAGGCCGGCACCCACGCCGACTGCCAGGCCCACGCCGATCCTGAGGAGAACGTCGCTCAGGACCCAGTGCGAGATCCAGTTGGTGGACCAGCCGTCGCCGGCCGCCGCCAGCGCGACGGCGGCCAGAACGAAGGGGAAGGCGAGCCCGTCGTTGAGGCCGGCCTCGCTCGTCAGCGCGAAGCGCACCTCGTCCTCGTCGTACTCGGCGTCCGTCGGTTCGCCGACCCTCACCTCGGAGGCGAGTACCGGGTCCGTCGGCGCCAGCACGGCCGCCACCAGAAGGGCGACGGACAGCGGCCAGTCGAGCAGCCACCAGGCCGCGAGCGCGGTGGCACCGATCGTCAGGGGCATGGCCAGTCCGAGCAGCCGCCATGTAGTGGACCACTGCCGCCACCCGAAGGGACGGTTGATGGCCAGCCCCGCGCCCATCAGCGAAGTGATGACGCACAGCTCGGTGAGATGCTCCACCCAGATCCGGTCCGTGACGGGGTCCACCGTGGGAAGAGGCAGAGGAAGCAAGTACGTGGCCGTACCCGCTGCGAGGAACACCATCGGAACGGAGACCGGCAGGCGGAAAAGCAGTCGGGGCAGCACCGCGGCGAGCAGGACGCCGATGCCGAGACACGCGTAGACCGCACCGGTGGTGGTTATCACGTCCGGCCGCTCCTTTCGGTTGGCCGCACGTGAGGCCGACGGAACGAATTCCGTCGGAGCGGGAACCTCGCGATTATCGGGGCGGTCAAGGAATAAGTGTCCCGCTTCAATGGCATGACCCCGGGCGTGGGGTGAAGGCTGAGGTGGAGGAAAGCAGACCGTAATAGACGTCGATACTTTGGTGAAGTGCGGGTTCCCGCTACGGAGCCGGCCGGTGCCGTCGGTACGCGTACTCCAGGGCCGTTGTACGCGCACGCCAGGGCCGGCCAGAATCTGCTGGCCGGCCCTGGCTTGAGGGTGGTGCCGCGGGGTCAGCGGCGGCGGTAGCTGTCGTAGTAGCCGCCGACCTGCTCGTGATATCCGGCGTCACCGACGTGCTTGTCCTTGTCGAACTCGGGGGAGTCCTTGATCTGGTCCTTCGTCAGTTCGACGAATATCTTGCGCTCGGCCTGGTCGACGGTGCGTACCGTACCGGCGGGCAGCATGACGTGCTTGCCGAAGATCCAGACACCTGTATCGACCACGATGTACGAGGAGTTGACGTCGTCCGAGTGCTTGTCGACCTTGCCGATGCTTCCGTCGGTGGCCTCGACCTTGTAACCGATGAGGTCAGTGCCCGCCGTGTGGCCCGCGGTCGGCTGATAGCCCCAGATGTTGTCACTCATAAAACTGCTCCCTCATTGAGATTCTTCGCTGCTCCACCGTCAAGACCGTGGAGTCGGCCGGCGTCTCTGAAATAGCCGGTGACGCGCTCTCAGAAGTTCGGGTGCCCTGCATCCTGGACCCCACACACATATGTTGCGGATGTTTTGTTGCGTCGATTTCACGGGACCGCAATGCCATGAATCCGGGCCGCGACGACGGTGCGTCGCGGCCCGGATTCATGGCACCCGCTGCTTCCTCGGGGGCTACGTACCCTGCCCGAGGAGACCGGGCGTCACGCCGTCCCCGTCGAGCGGCCCAGCAGGGCGTTGATGTCGAAGGTCTGGTCCGGCGGCGGGGTGGAGGTGGGCACCGGCTTGTCGAAGGCGGAGAAGTCCACGGTCGCGTCCGCCCCGTCGCCCTGGAGGGTGAGCCGCAGCGGGTACGGCTTGCCGGTGGCCGTCACGTACAGGACCAGCGTCCTGTCGTCCCGCGTCCTGGTCAGCGGTACGACCGATGTCGTGCCGAGCGTGGTCTTCGTGCCCTTGTTGAGCGTGCCGGCCTCGTTGTCCGCGTTGTCGCTGACCAGCTTCTGGAAGGTGTCCAGATCGCAGGCCTTCGTCAGCGGGAGCAGCCGGGAGTCGGTGGCCGAGGCCCTCATGTAGCGGCCGTTCAGGATCGCGGCGAAGGCCTGCCCGCCGTCGGGGACCTGGTTCTTCCAGAAGTCCGCGTCGGGTTTGACCCAGACATCGTTGCCGCGCTTGACGATCTGTACCGAGCCCTGGCTGTTGCCGAGGTCCACCGAGCCGTCGCAGTTGCCGCTCCGGTCCAGGGTGAGGTCCAGGGACATCGCCGTACTGCCCCTGCCGAGGTCTCCGCGGACGCTCAGGTGCATGGAATGGGCGTCGAGCAGGGCGTCGCGGGCGCGGTCCGCGATCTGCTGGGCGGTGAGGGTGTCGATGTCGTCCGCGTGTGCCACGCCGCCGCCGACGAGGCCGCCGCCGGTGACGGAGAGCACGATCGCCGCGGTCCATGCGGCCGGGCGTGTGCCGAGGTGTGGACCGGTCACGTCGCCTCCTCGAAGGGTGATGGCGGGGCTGCGCGGGGTTGAGGTCCGCGGTCCGGTCTTTCGAGCGTACGCCGGGGCAGGGACGGCCGCCCGACGGAGAAAACGGCGCCCGGACGGGTACCCGGCGTGACGTCCCGGGCCGATTCCGGTTATGCGGGTGAGGGGCGGCCGCGAGGGCGGCCGGTTCGTCACGACCGAGAGGAAACCATGAGGAAGACCATGCGGAATCTGTCCGTGACCATGCTGCGGAGCATCGCCGTCGCGGGCCTGACCGCGGCGCTCGCGGCCTCCACCGGACTGGCCACGACCGCCACGGCGGCGGCCCCGGCGGCGACGCCCCCCGGGCTGTCCTGCGAGACGGGCAAGCACGCCATCGACGACTACACCGGCTACGCGCTGTGCCGGAACAACGGCGGCGCGACGCAGACCTTCTGGGTACACCTGGTCTGCGGCTGGTCCCCGGACGTGGACGGCGAACACGTCACGCTCAACCCGGGCCAGTCCGGTCAGTCGACCGCGCACTGCGCCGGGCTCGGCACCGGAATCGGTGAGATCACGGTGCAGCCGTAGTTTCGTAGCTCCGGAGCCGCTGTGGGGGCCGTGGGGTCGGCGCGGGCCGGCTCCACACCCCTTGTCCGGGATCCGGCGGCCGCACCGTGGCTCCCGCAAGCCGTACCCGACACTCCCCGCCGAACGGTTGAGCGGACCGCGCCGACTCGTTACCCTCCAGTAGCGACCGGGCGGACAGGTGCGCGCACCTGACGGCACGAGGGAGGCGGGCAGCACATGTCCTCAGCGGAGTCCATCGAGACGGACGCGGCGGCCCCGGCCGGGCTGTCCGACAGCGCGCGGGCCCTGGCGGACGGGAGCACCACCGCCACCCGGCTGGTCTCCGAGGCACTCGCCCGGATCGAGGCGAGCCAGGGCACCCTGAACGCCTTCCGGCACCTGCGCGCGGAGGCCGCACTCGCCGAGGCGGCCGAGGCCGACCGCCGGCTGGCGGCCGGGGAGCGGCTGCCGCTCCTCGGAGTGCCCGTCGCGGTCAAGGACGACACCGATGTCGCCGGGATGCCCACCTACTTCGGCTGCGCGGGGGAGCTGCCCGCCGCCACCGCCGACAGCGAGGCCGTACGCAGACTGCGCGCCGCCGGGGCCGTGATCGTCGGGAAGACCAACTCCTGCGAACTGGGCCAGTGGCCGTTCACCGAGGGGCCGGCCTTCGGCGTCACCCGCAACCCCTGGAACACCGACCACACCCCCGGCGGCTCCTCCGGAGGATCCGCGGCCGCCGTCGCCGCCGGTCTGGTGCCCGCCGCGCTCGGCTCCGACGGCGCCGGGTCCGTCCGCATCCCGGCCGCCTGGACCCACCTCGTCGGCATCAAACCCCAGCGCGGCCGGATCTCGGTCCACCCCCACAGCGACGCCTTCCAGGGCCTCACCGTCAACGGGCCGCTGGCCAGGACCGTCGCGGACGCCGCCCTCCTCCTGGACGCCGTCGCGGGGGCGCACCCCGACGACCCGCACCGCCCGCCGCCCGTCGAGGCCCGCGCCGCCGCCCGCCGCGACCCGGGCCGGCTGCGCATCGCCGTTGCCTGGCGGCCGCCGCTCACCCTGACCAGGACCGCGCCCCACCCCGAGGTACGGCGCGCCGTCGCCGCCCTCGCGGAGACCCTGGCCGCGCTCGGCCACCACGTCGAGGAGGCCCGCCCCCGCTATGGGCTGATCGGCCTCGGCTTCGTGCCCCGCGCCACGGCGGGGATCGCGGAACTCGCCGCACTGCACCCCGAACCCGCGCTCCTGGACGCGCGCACCCGCAGCGCCCTGCGCACCGGCACCCGGCTCGGCGGCCGGGTGGTGCGGGCGGCCAGGGAGCGCGAACTGCGCCAGCACCGCCGGATCGGGGCACTGTTCCACCCCACGCGAGGTCGGGCAGGATCGGGATTCGACGTGCTGCTCACCCCGACCACCGCCCTCCCGCCGCCCCGCATCGGCAGCTTCGACGGGCTGAGCGCCTGGCGCACCGACGTGGCGATCACGGAGGCCTGCCCGTACGCCTGGCCCTGGAACGTACTGGGCTGGCCGGGGATCAGCGTCCCCGCAGGGTTCACCTCCGACGGCCTCCCGGTCGGCGCCCAGCTGCTCGGCCCCTCCCGCAGCGAGGAACGGCTGATCTCGCTGGCCGCCCAGCTGGAGGCCGACCGGCGCTGGTACGAACACCGCCCGCCGGCCCTGCCGTAGCTCCGGCGGCCTTCACACGGGCTGGGTGGTCAGGGTGGCCTCGACGCGTCCGACGGCGCGGATCGCGCCGAACGCGATCAGATGGACCAGGCAGTGATCGGTGAACGGCGGAACCAGCCAGGCCGCCACGTCCTCGTCCGTGATCCGGTAAGGGGCGCGCGCCGCGAGCAGCGCCAGCCTGGCACCCGGCCGCTCCGCCCGGTCCGGCAGCACCGCTCCGTGCGGCGGCAGCGGGGACACCCCGTCCCAGGCCGCCACCGATTCCCGGACGAACGCGGCGTCCTCCTCGCTGAGCAGCCCGGCACCCAGCTCCGCCGCGGTGCGCAGCGCGCCGAACGCGGTGCCGATGGCGGTGCCGGCCGCCCAGGACGGCGCCTCGCCCTCGGTTTCGAGCAGGGGCAGGCTCAGCCCCGTCGCCAGCTCCTGGCGCACGGTCCTGGCCAGGGTGCGGCCGGCCGCGCTCCGTACGGCACGGAGCCTCTGCAGACCGAACGGCAGCATGCTCTCGGTCAGCAGCGAGGAGACGACACGGTTGATGAAGTGGAAGGACAGTGCGGTCCCGATGTGTTCGGGCGCGTCGGTCGAAGGGAACGGCTGCGGTGTACTCATGTCCTTTCCCCAGGACAGGAGTTGACGGTGGGCCGGGTCCTGTGGCTGTTCGTCGCGGGCGATCGTCTCGGCCAGCCGGTGGTCACCGGTGGCGTGCAGCAGCACGGTGTGCGCGTCCACGCAGAACGGGCAGCGGTTGGCCAGCGACACTCCGGCCGCCACCACCTCCTTGTCAGTCCGGGACACCCGTCCGGCCAGCAAGGACTCGCGCACCAGCGCCCAGGCACCGGTCAGCAGTGGAGGGGAGGCGGCCAGTACGACGAAGGCGGAGGCACGCTCGATGCCGAAGTCCTTGGCCATCTGGGCGTACACATCGGCGACCACTCCGGTGGCCGACTCGGGCGGGGCGGGTGAGGTGTAGCGAAAAGGTCCGGTCATGGCACCGATGCTCACCCGCGGACCCGCCCCCGGTCGTCGTACCGCCGAAGGCCGTTCCCGCTGCTCCGGCCCGACGCCGGCCGGCCCCGCACTACTGCCCAGGGAGTAGTCCCGGGCCGGTCCTCGCGGGCGATGCCGCCGTCGGCGTACGGGAGTTAGGGTGCGGCACATGAAGGGCGAAACGGGGGAGAGCGGCCGGCGTGCGCTGCTGCTGGACGCGGCCCTGGCGGTCGCGATCGGGGCGGCGGTCCTCGGCGCGGCCTCGGTCGCGTCGGCGCCCGGCGCCCTCGATCTGCTGCTCGTCGCGACCGGTGCGCTGGCACTGGCCGGGCACCGCCGGGCGCCCCGCACGGTACTCGTCGTCACGACGCTCGCCATGTCCGGCTACGTGCTCCACGCGCATCCGGGCAGCTGGGCGGCGTTCCCCGTGCTGGCCGCGGTGCACGCCGCCGCCCGCAGCGGACACCGCCTCTGGGGAGTCGCGGCGGGCGCCCTCTTCCTCGCCGGCTACTTCACCGTCATGACGGCCGCCGCACCCGCCGCAGAGGGCACCGTGGAGCGCACCCTGCTGCTGCTCGGCTGGTTCCTGTGCGCCGGGGTCACCGGGCTCATCGACAAGAACTGGCAGGCCTACCTGCGCCAGACGGAGCAGCGCGCACTCGACGCCGAACGCGGCCGCGACGAGATCGCGCTGCGCCGGGCGGGGGAGGAGCGGCTGCGGATCGCCCGCGAACTGCACGACTCCCTCACCCACTCCATCTCGATCGTCAAGCTCCAGGCGGGAGTCGCCGTCCACCTCGCGCGCAAACGCGGCGCCGAGGTGGAGCCCGCCCTCCTCGCCATCCAGGAGGCGAGTGGCGAGGCGATGCGCGAGCTGCGCGCCACGCTGGAGGTGCTGCGCACGGACGTGGTCGAGCCCGGCACCGGCCTCGACCGGATCGGTGAGCTGGCCGAGCGCGCCCGCAGCGCGGGCATCGTCCTCGCGGTCACCGTCAGCGGCGACGAGCGCCCGCTGCCGGTGGACGTGGACCGGACCGCCTACCGCATCGTGCAGGAGGCCCTCACCAACGTGGCCCGGCACGCCGGCCGTGCCCGTACCACCGTCGAACTCGGTTACGGGGAACGGTCCCTGACCGTGCGCGTCGAGGACAACGGGCCCTGTGCCCCGGGTGACGCGGTCACCGCCGGCACCGGCCTCACCGGCATGCGTGAACGCGTCACGGCCCTCGGCGGCACGCTGGACGCCGCGCCGAGGCGGGCCGGCGGCTTCTCCGTACGCGCCGAACTACCGCTGCGTACCGCGCGGACCACCGCATGAGCGAGGACACCGGCGGCCCGTTGCGGGTACTGATCGTCGACGACCAGGCCCTGATGCGGGCTGGATTCCGGGCCCTGCTCGACGCGGAGGACGGCATCGAGGTGGTCGGTGAGGCCGCGGACGGCCGCGCGGGCCTGGAACTGGCCCGGCTGCACACCCCCGACATCGCGCTCGTCGATGTGCAGATGCCGGTGATGACCGGGATCGAGGCGACCCGGGCCATCGCCGCGGACCCGCTGCTGAACGGGGTACGCGTCGTGATCCTGACCAACTACGGCCTGGACGAGTACGTGTTCGAGGCGCTGCGTGCCGGGGCGGCGGGCTTCCTGCTCAAGGACACCGAGCCGGCCGAGCTGCTCCGGGCCATCCGCGTCGCGGCGAGCGGCGACGCGCTGCTGTCGCCCGCCATCACCCGCAGACTGATCGGCGCGTTCGTCGCCCGGCCCCCCGACCGGTCCACCGCCCCCGGATTCGAGACCCTGACCCGCCGGGAACGCGAGGTGAGCGCCCTCGCGGCCCGCGGGCTGACGAACGAGGAGATCGCCGCGCACATGGTGATCAGCCCCTTCACGGCCAAGACGCACATCAGCCGCGCCATGGTCAAGCTGGGCGCCCGGGACCGCGCCCAACTCGTCGTGTTCGTCTACGAGTCGGGTCTCGTCACCCCCGGCGGACCGGGGCGCGGTCCGTCTCCGTCCTGACCGGAACGACAGGCCCTACGGCACCCGGGCGGTCCACTCGGCCGTGCCGAACTTGGTGCGGACGAGCTCCTCCGCCCGGTCCTGCTCGTCCTGGCTCACGGTGCCGGTGGTGAGCCCGTGGCGGGTGCGGAACGACTCGATCATGTTGTCGATGACGGCACCGCGGGGGAGCCCGGTCTGCCGACGGAGGGGGTCGACGCGCTTCTTGGCGCTCTTGGTGCCCTTGTCGGACATCTTCTCGCGGCCGATCCGCAGGACGTCGAGCATCTTGTCGGCGTCGATGTCGTAGGACATCGTCACGTGGTGCAGCACCGCACCCGGTCCGCCGTCGTGGCCCACGACGCGCTTCTGCGCCGCCCCGGCGATCTTCCCGACCTCGGTCGCGATGTCGTTCAGCGGCTGGTACCAGGCCTTGATGCCCATGTCGCCGAGGGCTTCGAGCACCCAGTCGTCGAGGTAGGCGTAGCTGTCGGCGAAGGAGAGCCCGGAGACCAGGGCGTCGGGGACGGAGAGGGAGTAGGTGATGGTGTTGCCCGGCTCCACGAACATCGCCCCGCCGCCCGAGACCCGGCGCACGACGCTCACCCCGTGCCGGGCGGCGGCCTCGGCGTCGACCTCGTTGCGCAGCGACTGGAAGCTGCCGATGATCACGGCGGGCGAGTCCCACTCCCAGACCCGGAGCGTCGGCGGACGCCGTCCGGCCGCGACCTCCGCGGTGATGACCTCGTCGAGGGCCATGTGCAGGGCGGGGGACTGCGGCTGCTCGTGGATGAGCTGCCAGTCGTAGTCGCTCCACTCGGTGGCGTGGGCCAGTGCCCGGCGTACGGCGACGGCGATGCCCTCGGAGGTGAGGCCGAACATCACGGTCGAGGCGGGGAGCGCCGCGTCGATCCTGGCGGTCAGGTCCGCGGTGCCGGTGTTGGCCGGGGCCCCCTCCAGCGCCGTGTCGATGGCGAGGATCGCCTCGTCCGGTTCCAGGAAGAAGTCCCCGGCCACCCGTACGTCGCGCAGGGCGCCGCCCTCGACGTCCAGGTCCACCACGACGAGCTTGCCGCCGGGCACCTTGTACTCTCCATGCACGGCTTCTGTCCTTTCCCGTGCGCGGCAGGGGATAGACGCGCACATACCTCTCATCGCACTCTAATACCTGCTCGTGACGAGTGGCTGCGGAGCCTCGGAGCGACGGTTCGGACCGCAGTATCAGCTCCGGCACTGCCTGATACCCCGCGATCTTCGCCGGTCACCCGGACGGAGTCCCCCGGCGGGTCGCCTTGTCACTGGGACGACTTTCCACGTCTCTACCGCCGCCGCGTCCCGCGCATCATCCGCCCTCTTGTCGCCGGTCAGTTCCACGTCTCCGAGGAGCTGATCGCCACCCGCCTGGTCGAGGCGGGCCGGAGCACCTGGGAGGCGCCCCTGGCCGACGCTCTTCGCAACGTCTGGACCGCGTGGTGGCAGGCCACATTGCACACCTACCCCAGCCCGGTGTCGATCAGGGACACCCTCGCCGTGATCACCGTCGCCACCGACAGCCTGCGCCCCTGGCTGGACACCTGGACCGTCACCCGGACCCCGGCCGCCGACACGCACTTGGCGGACCTGATGGACGACGTGCTGTGCGAGTACGAGATCACCGACCTGAGCCTGGGGTTCTACAGCGAGTACCACGCCACCGCGGAGCTGGTGGATTGGCTCCTCACGGATGTGCGCGACCGTGTCACTGACTCCGTCTCGACGACCCGGATTTCATTCACCACCTCCAGCAGCTGATCAGCGCTCCAACTGGCGTCCCAACCGACGCGATTCACAACGACGACTTCTGAGCTCTTGGGGTCGGTGTCGGCCGGTCGGTGAGTGTGACTCCGGTGACGGCGAGGTTCCGGCTCGTCTCGGATCCTTGGTCGGGTGTCTGTGTAGGGGCTCGCGTATCACCGCGACCCCCTACAGCAGGACGCCGCCGGACACTTCGAGGCGCTGGGCGGTGACCCATCGCAGGTCCTCGGAGGCGAGGGCGGCGATGGCGTCGCCGATCTCCTGTGGTTCGCCGACGCGGCCGAGCGCGGTCTGCGCGCTCAGGCCCTCGCGCATCTGTGCGTCGTCCCGCATGGCGCCGCCGTTGAAGTCGGTGGCGGTCGGCCCCGGCGCGATGGCGTTGACGCGGATCTTGCGCGCCCCCAGCTCCACGGCCAAGGTCCGGCTCAGGACCTCGACCGCCGCCTTGGAGGCCGAGTAGACCGAGGTGCCGGCGCTGGTGTGGCGGCTGAGGGAGGAGGAGACGTTGATGATCCGCCCCCCGTCGGCCAGCACGGGCACGAGCGCCTGGATGAGGAAGAACGTGCCGCGCACGTTGGTGTCCATCACCGCGTCGTAGTCGTCGACCGTGACCGCTTCCAGCGGTCCGAACAGCCCGATCCCTGCATTGTTGACCAGGACGTCCAGCCGGGTCGCGTCCCAGCGCTCCAGTTGCGCGGCCAGGTGGGAGACGAAGGCGGGAAAGGCGGCGACGTCGCTGATGTCCAGCCGCAGTGCGGCGGCTGTGGCGCCGGTTTCCTGGATGCTTCTTACCGTCTCCTCGGCCTCCTGCGCGTCGCCGCGGTGGGTGACGATGACGCGCAGCCCGTGCCGGGCCAGCGCCTGGGCCGTGGCCCGGCCCAGCCCGCGATTGCCGCCGGTCACCAATGCGATCCTGCCTGACTCCATGAGTGCTTCTCCTTGCGGGAACGGAACGGAACGACGCCGGCGGGGAGGGTTCCCGCCGACCAGATGCGAGTCATCCGACTCGCCTCCTTGTCCACGTAAGCATCTGCATAGTGGCGAGTCAAGTGACTCGCCTCGTGATGGGGCATACTGGGCCCATGACCGCAGGACTCTCCGCGCACCATCAACGACTCGCTCAGCGCAAGCGCGAGGCGATCACCGCAGCGGCCACGAAGCTGTTCCTGGAGCGGGGCTACGACGGGACCTCACTGGCGAAGATCGCGCAGGAAGCGGTCGTCTCGAAGTCCACGCTGTTCAAGCAGTTCCCCACCAAGGCCGCGCTCTTCGAGGCCATCGTCACCGAGTACTGGAAGGGCGGGCCGGACCCGGCGGCGCCCGCGACGCAGCCCGGGGACCTGCGCGCCGGCCTGAGCGCGATCGGCCGCCAGTACGCCGAGCTGATCGGCCGGCCCGCGATGGCGGCCCTCTTCCGGATCGTCATCGCCGAACTGCCGCGCTTCCCGGAATTGGGACGGGCTCAGTTCGAGCTGGGCAAGCTGCCCTACTTCATCTCCGTCCAGCACTACCTGGACGCCGAGCACGCCGCGGGCACCGCGGTGGTGCCCGACGCGGAGAGCGCCACCAACCAGTTCCTCGGAATGATCGCCAACTACGTCCTGTGGCCGCGGATGCTGCTCGCCGACTGGAGCCCCGCACCTGCCGACGTCGACCGCGCCGTCGAGGAGGCGGTCACGACGATGCTCGCCCGCTACGCCCGCGGCGCCGGCGACCCGCAGCACTCCTGAGGGCTCCGACGCCGCCGCGGGACACCGTGGCGCGGGCCAGGAGCGTGGGTCAGTCATGGCTTAGCTGGAGCGCGGGGTCTGGCTGCTGGTCATGAATCCGGCCATGACCAGCTGTATGACCGCTGAGCCCGTCATCCTTGACGCCGAGGAGCTGGCATCCGATCCGGAGCTGGAGGCCCGGTTCACGGAGTCGGCCCACCGGATCCCGGCGGTCCTGGTCGGGGGAGGTGCCGCGCTGGGCTGGATCGAACCTCCCTCGCGGGAGGACGTGGTAGAGCCTCTCGGCCACGTCGTCTCCGCGGTGCGGGCCGGGGATGCGGCCCTGCGTGCCGCTTACCTCGACCGTCGGCCCCTCACCGATCCTGGCGGACTGCACCGCACAGCGCGGCTGCCCACCCTTCACGGGGATTCGCGGACGAGGCCGCGCCGGTCCGCCGGGTCTGTGACGTGGCCGCGCTGCTGTGAGCCGCGGAGGTTTCCGCGGCTCACGGCAGGGACGTCTCCTGGGCCCGTCCGGTTACCGGCGGGCGGAGCCGGCTGCGGTGTGCAGCCTTGCGTCGGCCCAGTCCGCGTGGTCCGAGTCGTTGCCGTCGCCGCCGTCCGTCACGCGCAGGGTCAGCTGCTGCACGCCGGTGACGTCGATGTCGAAGGCATGGGCGGCGTCATTCGGGCCCATGGTCCCGCTCGTGCCCAGTGCCTTCCCGTCGCCGATGACTTCGAAGACGACGGAACCCTTGTCCGACTTCTCCTCGTCGATGCCGGCGTCGGCGCTGAAACGGTCATAGGCACCGCCCAGGTCGACCGTCACCTCGGAGGGCGCGTGTGTGCCGAGCCCCTTGTCGTAGGTCCGGTCGCCGATACGCAGCGGGCCCCCGTCACCCTCGGCCGACTCGCCGTTGGACGTGTCCCGCTCGACCGGTCCCCAGCCGTTGCTCTCCGCCGAGAAGGGGAGATCGCTGACGTAGTCGATGCCGGGCGGTGACACGAAGACACGGGCCTGCCTCCGCAGGCTCAGTTTCGGGGCTGTCGCCCCCGCGGCCGGGTCCCGATAGGTGACGGTGACCGGAATTTCCGTCCAGCCGTAGGCGGGCTGCTTCGGCACAGTGATCCGCCAGCCCGCGGTCAGCGGCTGACCGGTGGCCAGCTCGGCGGCGGTCGCCCCCGGCCCCTCGACGCTCCAGCCCTCCGGGGCCTTCGCGCCCAGGGTGACATCGGTGACCGGACCGGACTCGTCGATCGCGAAGCTGCCGTCGAGCTTCACCTCCGTGCCCGGATCCGCCACGGTCTGCTGGGGGTCCACCGTCAGCGTGCCCGAGGGGACATGGCGTACGGGCTCGTCGCAACTGGCCCGGCCGGGCACAGCACGGCAGGCGATCGCGACGAATCCACCGTTCTCGGCACCCGGTACCTTCAGGGTGTCGTGGCGCGTGAGCAGTCGGCTCTCCCGGACCAGACCGTCCGAGCCGTCGCGGACCAGATCGACGCGCCACTTCCCGCCGCTCAGGAAGTCCAGCGGCACCTGGTGGGTGCGAGCCGAGCCTGCGGCCATCTCACCCAGGAACCATCGGGCGCCACTGCGTCGTGCGAAGCCGGCGCTCCGACCGGGCGCGCTGCCCTTGAGCAGCTTCGTCTCGTCCCAGACCGTCGGTACCTGCTCCAGGAAGCGGGCCAGTTCAGGACGGGCCCGGTACTCCTCGATGCTGCCCGCGAAGTTCTGCAGACCCGACTCGAATATGACGGACAGGGCCAGTTCCGCCGCATCGGATGTGTTGCGCTGACCGAACTGGAAACCCATCGGGGTGAAGTCCATCGACCCGACGACGTTACGGGTGAACGGCAGCGTCGCGATGTTGTCGGCCCGGACGTTGCCCTGCTCGGCGCCGTGCACCGCCTCCATCGACATCACCTGCGGCCAGGTGCGCTGGATGCCGTTCGGGATCGTGGAGCCGTGGAAGTCGACGACGAGTTCGCGCTCGGCCGTTGCCTTGAGTATTTCGTCGTACCACTGATAACGCTCACGGGTGTCGGAGTCCATGAAGTCGATCTTGAGTCCCGCGGCGCCCCATTTCTTGACCTTGTCCAGCTGGGCGTCACGCTCGGCGGCGGTGTCGAGGTCCGTCCAGGCCATCCACAGCAGGATCTTCACTCCGCGCCGTTTCGCGTAGTCCATGAGCTGCGGCATCCAGTCCGTGGTCTTCCAGCCGTCGTCGACGAGGGCGTACTGCCACCCGTGCGCCGCGGCGTAGTCCACGAACTTCTCCTGCGTCTCAAGGCTGCGCTGGGCCTCGCTGAACCCGGCCAGCCATGACCAGGCGACCTTCCCGGGTTTGATCCAGGAGGTGTCGCGGATCCGGGACGGCGGCGCCAGGTCGTCGATGAGGGTGGACTCGGTGACGGTCGCGAGATCGCCGATTACGGCGGTGCGCCACGGGGTGGCGAGCGGCCCGTCCGAGTGGACGTCCTTGTCGGCCAGGGCCACCTCGTAGCGTCCGCTGCCCTGTTCGTGTACGAGACGGCTGCCGGAGTACCGGCCGTCGAGGTCCGATTCGGCGAGCAGGACGTTCTCGGCGCCCACCTGGAAGAGTGCCGGGTAGCCGTACTCGCCGCTGCCCGCGGAGGCCGCCGTGGTCCGGTCGTAAGGCTGCTCGTGAGGGGCGGCGTAGGAGCTGAGCCAGGCCGGCGAGGAGGCCGGGAGCCGGAAGGCGGAGGCCTCGTGCTCGATGGTCACGCCGTCCTTGCCGGGCAGCACATAGCGGTATGCCACGCCGTCGTCGGAGGCCCGGACCACCAGGTCGAGGCGTGCACCGTCCTTCCCCTCGAATGCGAACCGCGACTCGTTCATGTGGACGGACCGCCGGAGCTGCTTGCCGACGGTCGTCGTGTACGTCTCGTTGACGGCCCGGCTGTCACGGTGCAGCAGGCGCAGTCCCGAGGTCAGATCCGCCCGCTCGGTGACCACACCGACGGGCGCGGGTTCCAGGACCGTCCGTCCGTGTTGCCGGACGGAGAAGTCGAGCGAGCCGTCGGCCCGGTCGAGGGTGACGACCGCGGTGGGCCCGCCGCGCTGCACGGTCCATGACGTGGCCGCGCGGCCGGAATGCGCGCTGACAACGTTGTCGGGGTGCGCGCTCGCCGGATTGGCCGAACCCAGGGCCAGTGCGGCGCTGACCGCCGCGGCCATCAGGGCCATGGGGCCGGCACGTAGGTTTCGCCGTCTCATTCGGTCCTCCGTATCGAAATCGACCAACTATCAACAGCACCGGACGACTTCGCACAGTGCTGGTGCTTGCTTACCGTCGGAGCGATGTCTGTAAACAGGCTGCGTCGGAATGGTTTCGTCGCATACAGCTGTGCAGGAGGGATTGAAACGTTCAATGGCGTCAGGCGTGGCTCGGTGAGGTTGCGTGCCGAGGGGTAGCGCAGATGAATTGCTTCCAGCGCATTGCCTGAATCGAAGCAACTGACTTAGCCTGTCGCACAGTTTGAATCGAATCAACGACATCGACGACGTCATCGTCTCCGTGAGCTGCCCGGCGTTCGACGCCGGTGGAGGAGCACGGCGAGCACTGGTCAGCCGGCCGGCCGGCCGGTCTCCCGCCGAGCGCGTGATGTGCGGACCGGGACACTTCGCCCGTCCACTGATGTCGCATCAGGTCCCGTGATGAGTGCAGAGACAACCGCCGGTACCTCGCCTGCATGGCCGAGACGGGTGGCCGTTCCATCTCTCAGTCAGGAAGCACCCTATGGTCACTCGTAGAACGTTCCTGTCCGGCTCGGCGGCAGCGGCGGTGGTCGGCGTCGCTTCGGAGCCCGCTGCCGCTTCGGAGCCCTCCGCCGCGGCTCGAACACCGGCCGATGCCCCGGCGCTGCGTCCGATCGATCGGCAATCCGTCGTGGCCCGCCATCGAGTCGTGCGCGGGAAACTCGACACGCAGAGCCCGCTGCAGGTCGGCAACGGCGGGTTCGCATTCGGTGTCGACATCACCGGGCTGCAGACGTTCGTCCCCTTCAACACCATGTCCGACTGGGGCTGGCACAGCTTCCCGCTGCCGCCCGGCCAGGAGCCGTCGGACTTCCGCGGCCAGACCTGGGACACGCACGGCCGCCCTGTCGACTACCCCATCCCGAATCCGGACCAGCCCGACCTGTCGTCGTGGCTCTACGCCAACCCGGCTCGCATCAACCTCGGACGTATCGGTCTGGAGCTGGCCATGCCCGACGGCCGCGCCGCCGGCGTCGGCGACCTCACGGGAATCCACCAGGAACTCGACCTGTGGACCGGCGTCGTCGACAGCCGGTTCGAGATCGCCGGTGAGCCAGTGCACGTCCGCACCTGCTGCCACCCGGATCACGACACGGTCGCGGTGGAAATCGACTCGCCGCTCGTCGCTGCCGAGCGGTTGGCGGTCTTTCTCGACTTCCCGTACGCCGATGGGCAGGAGTTCGCCGCGTATGTCGGCACCTACGGCGCACCCGACGCCCACGAGACGACGGCGACGACCCGCGGGCACGACCACGCCGACATCACACACCGCCTGGACTCCACCGAGTACCACGCCGCGCTCGCCTGGGAAGGCCACGGGGTGTTCACCGGCCCGGGCTCTCCCACCGGAGGACTCGCCATCCGCACCGCGCGGTACGGAACCGACGGACATTGGGCCGACGTCACCGGCAAGCTCGCACAACTGGTCGCGGACAACTCGCTCATCCTCCTCGTCAACCACCTGAACCTCGGCGACCCGGCGCCCGGCCTGGCCAAGCGCCTGGAGCTCGGGTACACGTTCGCGGGCCAGGACCACGACATCGTCGTCCCCGACGACCAGAGCCTGTCGATCGGAGCAGCGGCCAACCGGCACCGTTACCGTCTCGCCGGCGACCGCCACACCGGTCGGCTGCGCTTCACCTGCACGTTCACGCCCACGCCGTCCGGGCATGTGCCGACGTCGAGCGCGACCTTCGCGGCGAGCACGCGGTCCTGGCGGCAGTACTGGCTCTCCGGCGGAGCGATCGACCTCTCCGCGAGCAGGGACCCGCGCTGGAGGGAACTGGAGCGGCGTGTCGTGCTCTCCCAGTACCTGATGCGCGCGAACGAGGCGGGCTCGCAGCCGCCGCAGGAATCCGGGCTCGTCAACAACGGCTGGAACGGCAAGTTCCACATGGAGATGTACTGGTGGCACGGTGCGCACTGGGCGTTGTGGAACCGCTGGCCGATGCTCGACCGCAGCCTGGACGTCTATGAACGCTTCCACCGGTCGGCGCGCGAACGTGCGGAGTCCCAGGGCTTCCGCGGAGCGCGCTGGCCGAAGTGCACGACGGCCGACGGGCGCGAGTCGCCACACGTCATCCACGCCCTGCTGATGTGGCAACAGCCGCACCCGATCTTCCTGGCAGAGATGGACTACCGGGCGCATCCCGACGAGAGCACGTTGCGGAAGTGGCGCGACATCGTCTTCGACACCGCCGACTTCCTCTCCTCCTGGGCCTTCTGGGACGAGGAAACGCGCCGCTACATCCTCGGCCCTCCCATGCACATCGTCTCGGAGAACACCGACCCGAAGACCACGCGGAACCCGACGTTCGAGCTCGCCTACTGGCGCTTCGGCCTGCGGGTCGCGCAGCAGTGGCGCCAACGGCTGGGCCTGCACAGCGACCCGGGGTGGCAGCGTGTCCACGACGGGCTCGCGCCGTTGCCGGTGCAGGACGGCGCGTACGTCCTGCACGAAGGCGTTCAGGACATGTGGACACGGTGGAACTACGAGCACCCGGCCCTGATCGGCGCGTACGGCTGGCTGCCGGGCGACGGTGTCGACGTCCCCACGATGGCGCGCACCGCCGAGAAGGTCTTCACCGGCTGGCAGTTCGACCGGACCTGGGGATGGGACTTCCCGATGCTCGCCATGTGCGCCGCACGGCTCGGACGCCCCGACGACGCCGTGGACTTCCTGCTGCACCCGGCCGACGGTTTCCAGTTCGACGACGCGGGCCTGGCAACCGGCGGGCCGTTCCCGTACTTCCCGAGCAACGCCGCGCTGCTGTACGCCGTCGCGTTCATGGCAGCCGGCTGGGAGGGCGCACCCGACCGGCACGCGCCGGGCTTTCCGGCGGACCGGCGCTGGACGGTGCGCTTCGAAGGGCTACAGCCGGCCCTGTGAGTTCACGGACGACGAGCGAGTCGCCATGGCCATGAACTGCTCCCGCCGGCAAGCACGCCGGGGCTCCGGCCGGCGGGAGCCCCGCAGCGCTCAGGGGCGGCTGGTGAGGTATCCGCCCATGGAGGTGAAGTACTCGGTCGCGGGCAGCTCCCGGCCGTCCTCCGTACGCACCCGGGTGATGGCGAGACCGTGGTTGAGGCCCGTGCGCGCGTCGGCGCCGGCGACGATCACGACTCCCTCGCCCTCGCGGTAGAAGACGCGGCCGGGCGTGCCGCCGTACCGGCCCTCCGACACGACGGCGGACACCACCTCCAGCCGCTTGCCGCGGTGGAAGGTGAAGGCGTTCGGGTACGGCGACGTCTGGGCGCGGACCAGCCGGTCCAGCACCTCGGCGGGCCAGTCCCAGTTGATGCGGATGTCCTCCTCCGCGCGCTTGTGGAAGAACGTCGCCTGCGAGCGGTCCTGCCGGGTGAACTCCGTCTCCCCGGAGGCGATCCGGTCCAGCGCGCCGATGGTGACCGGGGCGATCAGGTCGACGGTCTTGTGGAACAGGTCCACGGAGGTGTCGCCGGGCTCGACCTTCACCGCGCGCTGGTCCACGATGTCGCCGGCGTCGAGCACCTCGTCCATCATGTGGGCCGTGACGCCGACTTCGGTCTCACCGTTGATGAGCGCCCAGATCAGCGGCGAGAACCCGGCGTACTTCGGCAGCAGCGAGTCGTGGACGTTCAGCGTGCCGTGCGGGGGCAGGTCGTAGATGCGCGGCGGGATCCAGGTGCGCCAGTTGTTGGCGACGATGATGTCCGGAGCGGCCTCCTGGAGCAGCCGGAACAGCTCCTCGTCGTCGGGCCGGTTGCGGATGATCACCGGGACGCCGTGCTCCTCGGCCAGGTCCGCTACGGAATCGCTCCAGATCTTCTCGTACGCGTGCTCGCTCTTGGGATGCGTCACGACTGTCACCACGTCGTGCTCGGACTCCAGGAGGGCTCGCAGGGTGCGGTGGCCCCAGGTCTGGTAACCGAACATGGCGACCCGCATGGGTTCCTCCTCAGGTGAGCGACTGATCGACGTCAAGTAAAGCAAGCCTTACCTAATGGCGCAACGGGCCCTGTTTTCTGGCGTGTTAGGTAGGGCACTTGGTGATTAGTCCGGTTTTGTCTGGTCGACAGAGTCGCTGAAGTCAGGTTAGCTTTACCTAAGTTCGACTGGCTGCCGCTCTCGGTGTGCCCGCGTCCCGTTCTTTTCGTCCACGCCTGACAGGCGGCTGTCCCGCACGATGGGAGTGACATGTCACAGGTTGATCCTGGCGACGCACCTCTGATCCACGACCTCATAGGAATCGGCTTCGGGCCGTCCAATGTGGCCCTGGCGATCGCGCTCAGCGAGCACAACGCGCGAGTGGGCAGGCAGGAGGCGGTCACGGCACACTTCTTCGAGCGCCAGCCCGCCTTCGGCTGGCACCGCGGCATGCTGATCGACGACGCGACGATGCAGGTGTCGTTCCTCAAGGATCTGGTGACGCTGCGGGATCCGTCCAGCGAATACACCTTCCTGCGCTACCTGCAGAGCAGGGGCCGGCTGATCGACTTCGTCAACGGCAAGAACCTCTTCCCGCTCCGCGTGGAGTTCCACGACTACTTCGAGTGGGCCGCCGCGAAGGTCGACGACATGGTCAGTTACGGCCACGACGTGATCTCGGTCGAACCCGTCCTGCGCGACGGGGTGGTGGAGTACGTCGATGTGACGGCCCGCTCCGGCACCGAGACGGTGGTCCACCGCGCCCGCAACCTCGTCGTCGGCACCGGGCTGCGCCCGCTGATGCCGGAGGGCGTCGAGCGCACCGACCGGGTCTGGCACAACTCCGACCTGCTGGCCAAGGTCGACGCGCTGGAGGGCACGGAGCCCGCCCGGTTCGTCGTGGTCGGCGCCGGACAGAGCGCCGCGGAGAACGTCGCCTACCTCCACCGCCGCTTCCCGCGCGCCGAGGTGTGCGCGGTCTTCTCCCGCTACGGCTACAGCCCGGCCGACGACAGCAGCTTCGCCAACCGGATCTTCGACCCGGAGGCGGTCGACGAGTACTTCACCGCCCCGGACGACGTCAAGCGCAAGCTGATGGGCTACCACGGCAACACCAACTACTCCGTGGTGGACATCGACCTGATCGACGACCTGTACCGCCAGGCGTACCAGGAGAAGGTGCTCGGCACGGAGCGGCTGCGCTTCATCAACATCTCCCGGCTGACCGGCGTGGAGGAGGCCGGGGACAAGGTCCGCGCCACCGTCACCTCCCTGGTCAGCGGCGAGGAGAGCACGCTGGAGGCCGATGTCGTGGTCCTCGCCACCGGCTACAGCCCCGTCGAGCCCCTGAGCCTCCTCGGTGACGTCGCACGCCACTGCCACCGCGACGGGGAGGGCCGGGTCCGGGTCGAGCGTGACTACCGCATCGCGACGGACGACGAACTGCGCTGCGGCATCTACCTCCAGGGCGGCACCGAGCACACCCACGGCATCACCTCCTCGCTGCTGTCCAACACCGCGATCAGGGTCGGCGAGATCCTCGACTCGATCGTCGAGCGCGGCCTGAAGAGCGCCTCGGACGGGCCCCGCCCGCTCGCCGGCGGCGTCGCCGCGCCCTGATCACCCCCGTTCCCGGCCCGTCATCGGTCCGCCCCCCACATCTCGCCCCGCCCGCCGCTCGTACGGCAGTACGCGGCGGGCCGGGCACGCACAGTGAAAACCCCTTGAAAGGAACATCCGTGTCCACTGGTACACGCCCCGCACTGACGCGGCTCGTCAGATTCGCACCCCGAGTGGCAGTCGCGGCCGTCGCCGCCGTCGCTCTGGCCGCCTGTGGGGGCGGCAACGACAAGGCACCGTCCAGCGCCTCGGCAGAGGCGGGCGCGAAGTCCGGTGCCTTCCCGGTGACGGTCCAGCACAAGTACGGCAGCACGACGATCGACTCGGAGCCCAAGCGGATCGTCACCCTCGGCCTCTCGGACCAGGACGCGGTCCTCGCGCTCGGTATCAAGCCCGTCGGCTCCGTGGACTGGTTCAAGGAGAAGCCGTACGGCAAGTGGCCCTGGACCAAGGCCAAGTGGGGCTCCGACACGCCGGACATCGTCGGTGAGCGCGACGAGTACAACATGGAGAAGATCGCCGCACTCAAGCCGGACCTGGTCATCGCCCAGTACTCGGGGATGAAGAAGGAGCAGTACGACACCCTCTCCAAGTTCACCAAGGTCGTCGCCCAGCCCAAGGACCTGCCCGACTACGGAGCCTCCTGGCAGGTGATGACCCGGCAGATCGGCGCGTCGCTCGGCAAGAAGGCGCAGGCCGAGAAGCTGATCACCGGCATCGACGCCGACTTCAAGAAGGTCCGCGACGAGCACCCCGAGTTCGCCACCAAGACCCTCGCCGTGGCAGACAGCTTCGAGGCGGGGAAGTACTCGGCGTTCACGAAGACCGACCCCAAGTCCATCTTCTTCTCCGAGCTGGGCTTCAAGCTGAAGCCGGGGATCGACAAGCTGGCCAAGCCGGGCTGGAACGCCGCAGAGCTCAGCTCGGAGAAGCTGAACGTGCTCGACGTCGACCGCCTGGTCTGGGTGACCTCCAGCACCGACGCCAACGACCGGATCAAGGCCGAGCCGCTCTACAAGAACCTCAAGGTGAGCAAGGACAAGCGCGATCTGTTCGTGCCCTACCAGGACCCGGACGTCGGCGCCGCGTTCTCCTTCAACACGGTCCTCTCGATCCCCTACGCGATCGACCAGATCGTGCCGCTGCTGACCGCCGTCAAGTAGCGCACCGCCCCACCTCAGCAGGACCGCACAGGGGTGCCCGTCCGATGGCGTGCCGGCCCGGCACGCCATCGGACGGGACGTCCTCTCCTTGCCGTACATCATCAGGGAAAGGCCATTTCGTACGATGTTTGACGCCGAGTCGGACCGCACATCCGCATCCGGAATCCCCATGACCGGCGGGCAGGCCGGGATCTGGCCGGCCCAGCAGATCGAGCCGGACAGCTCCGCCTACAACATCGTCTTCGCCCTGGACCTGCGCGGCTCCACCGATCTCGGCAGGCTCGCCGCCGCCGTCCGGCAGGCCGTCACGGAAGCCGACTGCCTGCACGTCGAGTTCGCCCCCGGTGACGGCGACGGCGGCCCGCGCCAGAGCGCCGCGACCGTCCCCTTCGAGGTGCCCGTCGTCGACCTGCGCGACGCCCCGGACCCCGGGGCGGCCGCCGCCGACTGGGCCACGGCCGAACGCGAACGGCCCGCCCCCCTGGACCGGGCACCGCTCTTCGCCCAGGCACTGCTGCGGCTCGCGGACGACCATGTCCGCTGGTACCAGCGCTACCACCACATCGTGCTCGACGGCATGGGCGTGACGCTGCTCAACCGCCGGGCCGGAGAGCTCTACACCCTGGGCACGAGGGCCCCCGCCCGCCCCGACCTGTCCCTCGCCCGGCTGGTGGACGCCGACCGGGCGTACCGCGCCTCCGCGCGGCACGAGGCGGACCGCGCCTGGTGGCAGGAGCACCTGACCGGCCGGGCTGAGCCCGTACGCCTCGTCGAACGCGGCCACTCCCTGACGGCCCGGCGGCTGCGGCGCACCGTCGAACTCACCGGTCAGGACGCCGAGCGGCTGCGCACCGCCGCCGGGAACGCCGGGGTCCGGCCCTCCCGGCTGCTGGTCGCGGCTGTCGCCGCGTATCTGCACCGGGCCACCGGCGAACAGGACCTGGTCCTCGGGCTGCCGGTCGCCGCCCGCCAGGACCCCGTGTCCGCCGTCGTCCCGGGCATGGTCTCCAACGTCGTCCCGCTGCGGCTGACCGTCCGCCCCGGCACCACGGGCGCGGACCTTGTCGCGGACGTGCGCCGGGGGATCTCGGAGGCGGCCGCGCACGGACGCCACCGCGCCGAGCACCTGGCCAGGGACCTCGGACTGGTCGACGGGGTCCGCGAGCTCGTCGGACCCACCGTCAACATCCTGCCCAGGGGCGAGGAGTTCGGCTTCGACGGGCTGCGGACCGAACTCCGCCCCGATTGGCTCGGACCGGTCAGCGACCTGGCGTTCGCCTTCTCCGAGAGCCGCGACGGCCACGCCGTCACCGTCCACCTCGACGCGGACGCGGACCTCTGCGACGCGGACACCCTCCACGACCACGAACGCCGCTTCCGCACCGTGCTCAGCGCCCTCATCGACCACCCGCAGCGGCCGGTGGGCCGGATCGAGCTGACCTCCGGCGCCGAACGCGAGCGACTGCTCGGCGAGCTGGCCGTCTCCCCGTGCGAAGTGGCCGAACTTTCCTGGCCCGCCGCCTTCGAAGCACAGGTCCGCCGCACACCGGAGGCCGTCGCGCTCGTCTGCGAGGACCGCGAACTCAGCTACGCCGGACTCGACGCCGCCGCCAACCGGCTCGCCCGGCTGCTGGCCTCCCGCGGCGTGGGCGCCGCCGACGTCGTCGCCGTGGCCCTCCCGCGCTCACCCGAACTCGTGGTGGCGCTGCTCGCCGTGATGAAGGCCGGCGCCGCCTACCTCCCGCTGGACGCCGACCACCCCCGGGACCGGACCGCCTACATGCTGGCCGACGCGGGGGCCACCACCGTGCTCACCGTCCGGGACCTCGCGCCCCACCTCCCGGCGTCGGACGCCGGCCACCTGCTGCTCGACGACCCGGAGACCGCCGCCGCCCTGGCCGCCCAGGACAGCACGGAGCCGGGCGTCCCGGTCGTCCTGGACCAGGCCGCCTACGTCATCTACACCTCCGGCTCCACCGGCCGCCCCAAGGGCGTGATCGTCACCCACGACGGCGTCGGCAGCCTCATCGCCACGGCCACGGAACGGATCGGCGTCACCTCGGAGAGCCGCGTCGTGCAGTTCGCCTCCGTCGGCTTCGACGTGACGGTCTGGGACCTGATCATGTCGCTGTGCGTCGGCGGCCGGATCATCGTCGTCCCCGCAGAGCGGCGGGTCGCCGGACCCGCCCTCACCGACTACATCGCCCGCCACCGCGCCACCCACATGATCCTGCCCCCGTCGCTCGTCTCCGCGCTGCCGCCGGAGTGCGAACTGCCCGAGGGCGCCGTCCTCGTCGTCGGCACCGAAGCCGTCCCGAGCGAGCTGATCGCCCGCTGGGCCGGGCGGCTCCAGGTCGTCGTCGCGTACGGACTGACCGAGGCCAGCGTCAACTCCACGCTGTGGCTCGCCCGTTCCGGACGGCCGGGCCCCACCCCCATCGGCCGGCCCGACCCCAACACCCGCACCTACGTCCTGGACTCCGCACTGCGGCCGGTGCCGGTGGGCGTCGAGGGCGAGCTGTACGTCGCCGGGCGCGGCCTCGCCCGCGGCTACCTGGGCCGGGCCGCCCTGACCTCGGAACGCTTCGTCGCCGACCCGTACGGCGAGCCCGGCACCCGGATGTACCGCACCGGCGACCGGGTCCGCTGGGGGGCCGACGGCAATCTGGAGTTCCTGGGCCGGGCCGACGGCCAGATCAAGATCCGCGGACACCGGATCGAGCCGGGCGAGATCGAGAGCGCCTTCATGGCCGCCCCCGGGATCGCCCAGGCCGCCGTCCTGGTCCGCGACGACCACCGGGGCGTCAAGCGCCTCGTCGCCTACCTCGTCGGGGACGGCGACGACGCCACCACCACCGGGACGGCCGTCACCGCCGCCCGCGCCCAGGTGGCCGGCGCCCTGCCGGACCACATGGTGCCGACCGCCGTCGTCGTCCTGGACGGGCCCCTCCCGCTCACACCCAACGGCAAGCTCGACACCCGCGCCCTGCCCGAGCCCCGTTGGACGGAGGTCAGCGGGACCGACGCGCCCACCGGCCCGGCCGAGACCGTGCTCGCCGCCCTGTTCGCGGAACTGCTCGACCTACCCGCAGTGGGCGTCCGGAGCAGCTTCTTCGAGCTCGGCGGCGACAGCATCGTCGCGATCCAGCTGGTGAACCGGGCCCGCGACGCCGGTCTCGCGATCACCCCGCGCGAGGTCTTCCGGCTCCGCACCGTCGAGGCCCTGGCCCGCGCCGCAGGGGCGACGCCCGCCCCGCCGGCACCCGCGCACGGTCTGGACGAGGACGCGCTGCCCGTCTCCCCGCTCCAGGAGGGCTTCTTCTTCCACGCCGCGTTCGACGCGGGCGCCGCCGACCTCTACCTCGTCCAGGAACTCCTGGAACTCGACGGGCTCGTCGACCCGGACCGGCTGCGCGGGGCACTCCAACTGCTGCTGGACCGGCACCCGTTGCTGCGCGCCTCGTTCCGCCAGCTCCCCGGCGGAGAGGTCGTCCAGCGCCTCGCCGGCCACGTCACCCTGCCCTGGCAGCAGGCCGACACCGCGGAGACCACCCTGGACGACGTGCTCCGCGCCGACCGCGCCCGGCCCTTCGACCTGGACCGGCCACCGCTGCTGCGCGCCACTCTCGTACGGGACGGCCACCGGCACCGGCTGCTGCTCACCCTGCACCACATCGTCGCGGACGGCTGGTCCGTCTCCGTACTGCTGCGCGAACTCACCGCCGCCTACCGGGGCGAGGAACTCCCCGCACCGGCCGCCCCCCACCCGTACCTGGCGTGGCTGGCCACCCGGGACCGGGACGGCGCGCGGGAGGCGTGGCGGCAGGCGCTGTCCGGGCTGGCGGGGCCGACCCGGCTCTCCGCCATCGCCGCCGCGGCGGACGGCGAGCGGGCCCCGGCCAGGCCGGAACAGGTGGACACCCGGCTGCCCGAGGAACTGACCGAGGCCCTCACCACGTACGCCCGCACCCACGGACTCACCCTGAGCACCGTCATGCACGGCGCCTGGGCGCTGCTGCTCGGCGCGCTCACCGGCAGCGACGACATCGTCTTCGGCACGACCGTGTCCGGCCGGACCACCGAGGTTCCGGGCCTGGACTCCGCGGTGGGCCTGTTCATCAACACCGTGCCCGCCCGGGTGGCCCTGCGGCCCGAGGAGTCGCTCACCGCACTGCTGCGCCGCGTCCAGGACGAGCACACGGCGCTCCTGGACCACCAGCACCTCGGCCTGGCCGACATCCAGCGGATCGCGGGCGGCGGTGAACTCTTCGACACCCTGGTGGTGTTCGAGAACCACCCGGCCCCGCGGACGCCCGCGGACCACGGCCCGGACGCGCTGCGCATCACCGCCAACGACGTCACCGATGCCGTGCACTACCCCCTCGCGCTCGTCGTCGAGCCCGGCGGCGACGGGCTGCTGCTGCGGCTCAAGCACGACGCGGCCCGCCTCGACCAGGTGACCGTGGCCGTCCTCGCCAACCGCTTCACCGCACTGCTGCGCACCCTGGTCGCAGAGCCCGGCCGCACCGTCGCCCGCACCGGCCTGCTGTCCGAACGCGAACACGCGCACCTCGCCGGGCTGAACGCCACCGCACGGCCCGTCCCGGAGGCCACGCTCGCCTCGCTGTTCGCCGCGCAGGCGGCCCGTACCCCCGAAGCCCCGGCCGTGGTCTTCGAGGACACCACGCTGACCTACGCCGAACTCGACCGGCAGGCGGAGGCGCTGGCCCGGCGGCTGCGCTCGCGCGGGGCAGGCCCCGAGCAGTACATCGCGGTGGCCGTGCCCCGCTCCGCCGAACTGATGGTCGCGCTGCTGGGCGTACTGAAGACCGGCGCCGCCTATCTGCCGGTCGACCTGGACTACCCGGCGGAGCGGGTCGCCTTCGTGCTCGGTGACTCCGGCACCCGTACGGTCGTGACCACGGCGGAGGCGGCCGGGCGGCTGCCCGTCGTCCCCGGCACCGACCTGCTGCTCGTCGACCGGGACGAGCCGGACGACAGGGACGCGCGTGTCCCCGGGGCCTCTGTACGGCACGCCGGTCCGGACCACCCCGCCTACCTGATCTACACCTCCGGCTCCACCGGCCGCCCCAAGGGCGTCACCGTCACCCACCGCGCCGTCGTCAACCGGCTCGGGTGGATGCAGGGGGAGTACGGGCTCGGCGCGGACGACCGGGTCCTGCAGAAGACCCCGGCCGCCTTCGACGTCTCCGTGTGGGAGTTCTTCTGGCCCCTGGTGGAGGGCGCGACCGTCGTCCTCGCCCGCCCCGGCGGCCACCGCGACCCCGGCTACCTGGCCGGGCTGATCCGGGCACGGCGGATCACCACGCTGCACTTCGTCCCGTCCATGCTGGCCGCTTTCACGCAGGCCCTGGAGTCCGACACGGAGCACCCGGACTGGGCGGCGAGCCTGCGGCGGGCGTTCTGCAGCGGCGAGGCCCTCACCGGGGCCCAGGCCGCCAACTGGTCTGAGCTGACCGCGCGTTCCGGGCGGGCTCCGGTGCCGCTGCACAACCTCTACGGGCCCACGGAGGCCGCGGTGGACGTGACCTCCTTCGCCTACCGCCATGACAGCGACGGCGGCTCCGGGCCCGCCGTCCCCATCGGCCGCCCGGTCTGGAACACCCGGCTGCACGTACTGGACCCGTTCCTGCGCCAGGTCCCCGACGGGGTGGCGGGGGAGCTGTACCTCGCCGGGGTGCAACTGGCGAGGGGCTACCACGACCGGCCGGGCACGACCGCGGAACGCTTCGTGGCCGACCCCTTCGGCGGACCGGGCGAGCGCATGTACCGCACCGGGGACCTGGTGCGGCGCCGCGCCGACGGCGCCGTCGAGTACCTCGGCCGCACCGACCGGCAGGTCAAGGTCCGGGGCAACCGCATCGAACTCGGTGAGATCGAGGCCGCCCTGGCCGCCCTGCCGGGCGTCGCCGCAGGAGCGGTGATCGTCCGTGACGGCGCACTGGCCGGCTACGCCGTGCCCGTACCCGGCACGGTCCTGGACACCGGCGCCCTGCGCGCGGCGCTGGCGGAGGTACTGCCCGCGCCCATGGTGCCGGGCACCGTCCTGGCCCTGGACTCCCTGCCGCTGACGCCCAGCGGCAAGCTCGACCAGAACGCCCTGCCGTCCGCCGCGCCCGCCCCCCTGACCGGCGGCAGGGCCCCGCGCGACGAGCGCGAGAGCGCCCTGTGCGAGATCTTCGCGGAGGTGCTCGGCGTACCCGGGACCGGCGTGGACGACGACTTCTTCGTCCTCGGCGGCGACAGTCTCAGCTCGATCGCCGTCGCCACCCGGGCCCGTGCGCGGGGTCTGGTGATCGGCCCCCGCGACGTGTTCGAGTGCCGGACCCCGGCCGCCCTGGCCGCCGCCGCGCAGACGGCCAACCCTGCACCGTCCGCCTCCTCCGCCCCTGAGCCGGTCGCTGCTGCCCCCGCCGACGCCGTCACCGTGACCGCCGCCGAGGCCGGACCGGCGGCCGCCGCCCTCCAGGCCGTGCTGGCCCTCCAGGAGCAGTCCGGCGCCGACGTGGACCCCGCCCTGCGGGCCCTGCTCGCCCAGCTGACCTCCGCCACGGGCACCGAGCAGTCGCCGGAGCCGGAGCAGCCCGCCCCGCTCGGCGGACTGGTGCTCTCGGCGGAGGAGAACGAGCGCGTCGCCGCCACCGCCGGGCTCCCGGTCGACGACATCTGGCCGCTCTCCCCGCTCCAGGAGGGCATGTACTTCCACGCCACCTACGACGCGGGCGAGGCGCTCGACGTCTACCTCTCCCAGGAGACCCTGGACTTCGACCACCGCGTCGACGCGGACCGGCTGCGCGCCGCCTGCCGGACGCTGCTGGCCCGCAACACCGGCCTGCGGGCCGGATTCACCGCCGACGGGCTGCCCCGCCCCGTCCAGTTCATCGTGGACGGCGCCGAGATCCCGTTCGTAGAGGAGGACCTCTCCGGACTGCCCGTGGCGCAGCAGCACAGCCGGACCCGGGAGCTGCTGGCCGCCGACCGGCGCCGCCGCTTCGACCTGTCCTCGCCCCCGCTCTGCCGGCTGCTGCTCATCCGGCTCGGGGACGGCCGGGACCGGCTCGTGATCACCCATCACCTCATCCTGTGGGACGGCTGGTCCGCGTGGCTGTTCCTGGAGGAGCTGTTCACGCTGTACGAGCGGGCCGGCGACGCCGCCGGACTTCCGGTGCCCGGTTCGTACCGCGACTACCTCGGCTGGCTGGACGAGCAGGACACCGGGGCCGCGCTCGGGGCCTGGCGCCGGTCGCTCTCCGGATTCGACGAGCCGACCCTGCTCGCCCCCTCCGGGCGCGACACGGGACCGGTCATCCCGGCGGACCACGACACCGTGCTCGGCCCGGAGACCAGTGAACTGCTGCGGGCCACGGCCCGCCGGCACGGGCTCACCCTGAACACCGTCCTGAACGCGGCCTGGGCCCTGGTGCTCTCCGCGACGACCGGCCGGGCCGACGTCGCCTTCGGCACCGCCGTCGCCGGACGGCCCGCCGACGTCCCGGACGCGGCCGGAATCATCGGGATGTTCCTCAACACCATCCCCGCCCGCGTCGCGTTCGCCCCGGACGAGCCGCTCCTCGCCCTCCTGCGCCGGATGCAGTCGGAGCGCGCGGCCGTCATGCCGTACGAGTACGTCGGACTCGGCGCCCTCCAGCAGGAGACGGGACACCGCCGGCTCTTCGACACCCTGTTCGTCCTGCGCTCGGCCGACGGCGAGGACCGCGCGGCCGAACTGCGCCGGCGGCACGGCATCACCGCCATGTCCAACGTGGACGGCACGCACTTCCCGCTCACCCTGATCGTCACTCCGGGCAGCCGGCTGCGGATCACCCTGGCGGCCAGGCCGGACCTGTTCGACGCCGAGGCCGCGGCCACCATCCTCGACCGCTTCACCGCGGTGCTCGGCCGACTGGCCGAGAGCCTCGACGCCGACCCCACGGGTCCGGCCGGGGCGCGGACCGCCGGTCTCGACCTGCTGCTGCCCGCAGAGCGGACCGCCACCGCCGCCGCGCACCGCACCGGTCGCGAACCGGTTCCCGACGAGACCGTCGCCGACCTGCTCGCCGCCCAGGTCGCCCGCACCCCGGACGCGGTGGCGCTCGTCTTCGGCGGCCGGGCCCTCAGCTACGCGGAGCTGGACGCCCGCGTCAACCGGCTCGCCCGGCTGCTGCTGGCCAGGGGAGCCGGTCCGGAGAAGGTCGTGGCGCTCGCGCTGCCGCGCTCCATCGAGATGGTGGCCGCGCTCTTCGCCGTACTGCGCACCGGAGCCGCCTACCTGCCGCTCGACCTGGACCACCCCGCGGACCGGCTGCGCCTGATGGCGCGCGACTCCGGGCCGCTTTGCCTGGTGTCCACCACGGCCGTCGCCCCCTCCCTGCGCGACGCGGACGGCTCCGTCGCTCCCGAACTCCTGCTGGACGACCCGGCCGTGGCCGCCGAACTGGCCGCGCTGCCGGGCGAGGAGATCACCGACGCGGAGCGTCCCGCGTTCGCGCACGGGGTGCCGGGCCGCCTCGACCACCCCGCGTACGTCATCTACACCTCGGGCTCGACCGGCCGCCCCAAGGGCGTCGTCACCCCGTACCGAGGGCTGACGAACATGCAGTACAACCACCAGAAGGAGATCTTCGACCCGGCCATCGCCTCGGCGGGCGGACGCCGGCTGCGCATCGCGCACACCGTGTCCTTCGCCTTCGACATGTCCTGGGAGGAACTGCTCTGGCTCGTCGAGGGCCACGAGGTGCACGTCTGCGACGAGGAGCTGCGCCGCGACGCGGAGGCGCTGGTCGCGTACTGCGACAGCCACCGCATCGACGTGGTCAACGTGACGCCCACCTACGCCCAACTCCTCATCGAGGAGGGCCTCCTCGACCAGGACGAGGCCGCCGGGAAGCACCGGCCCGCGCTCGTCCTGCTCGGCGGCGAGGCCGTCCCCGACCCGGTCTGGACCCGGCTGCGCCGCACCGAGGGCACCTACGGCTACAACCTCTACGGGCCGACCGAGTACACGATCAACACACTCGGCGCCTCCACCGCGGACAGCGCGACCTCCACGGTCGGGGTACCGATCCGGGGCACCCGCGCCCACGTGCTCGATTCGATGCTGCGCCCCGTCCCGCCCGGCAGCCCCGGCGAGCTGTACATCGCCGGTACCGGCCTGGCCCGGGGCTACCACGACCGGACCGCGCTGACGGCCGAGCGGTTCGTCGCCGACCCGTTCGGCGAACCGGGCGAGCGCATGTACCGCACGGGCGACCTGGTGCGCCAACGCCCGGACGGCCTGATCGACTTCCTCGGCCGCACCGACGACCAGGTGAAGATCCGCGGCTACCGCATCGAACTGGGCGAGATCTCCACGGCCCTGTCCACGCACCCCGAGGTCGCACACGCGGCGGTCGTCGTCTCCGAGCGGGCGGGCACCAAGCGCCTGGTCGGCTACGTCGTGCCCGAGGAGGGCGCCGGGACCGGTGACGCGCTGACCCGGCGGCTGCGCGACCACGTGAAGACCCGGCTGCCCGACTACATGGTCCCCGCCGCGCTCGTCACCCTCGACACGCTGCCCCTGACCGTCAACGGCAAGCTGGACGTCAGGGCGCTGCCCGCACCCGACCTCGCCGTCGCGGGCACCGGCCGCGCTCCCCGCGATCCGCGCGAGGGGACGCTCTGCGCCCTGTTCGCGGAGGTGCTCGGACTGCCCGAGGGCAGCGTGGACATCGACAGCGACTTCTTCGATCTGGGCGGGCACTCACTGCTGGCCACCCGGCTGGTCAGCCGGGCCCGTACCGCGCTCGACGCCGAACTGGCGATCCGGGACCTCTTCGAGGCACCGACCGTCGCGGAACTGGTGGCCCGTGCCGCCCGCACCGGCGGTGCTGCCCGTCCGGCGCTGACCGCGGGCGAGCGGCCCGACCGGCTTCCGCTGTCCCACGCCCAGCAGCGGCTGTGGGTCATCCAGCAGATCGAGTGCACCTCGGCCGCGTACAACTTCTCGCTGGCCATGCGGCTGCGCGGCCCGCTCGACCTGGCTGCCTGGCGCACCGCGCTCGCGGATGTGACCGCCCGGCACGAGGCCCTGCGCACCGTCTTCTCCACGTCCTCCGACGGCCAGGTGTTCCAGCGGGTGCTGCCCGCCGAGCAGGCGCACCCGGTGGTGGAGCACCTCCGGGCCACGGAGGACGAGGTGCCCGGCATCATCGACACCGTCGTCAACCGGCCGTTCGACCTCGCCGCCGAACTGCTGCTGCGCGCCACCGTCGTGGAGCTGTCGCCGGAGGACCACGTCGTCGTGCTGCTCCTGCACCACATCACCACCGACGAATGGTCCGACCGGCCGTTCCTGCGCGACCTGGCCACCGCCTACGCGGCCCGCCTCTGCGGCACGGCCCCCGACTGGGAGCCGCTGCCCGTCCAGTACGCCGACTACGCCCTGTGGCAGGACCGGCTGCTCGGCGACCCCGCCGACGGATCAAGCCTGGCCGCCCGGCAGCTGGACCACTGGCGCACGGCCCTGGCCGGAGCCCCGGAAGAGCTCGAACTGCCCACCGACCGGCCCAGGCCCGCCCGCCCGGCGTTCTCCGGAGCCGAACTCGACATCGCCTTCGACGCCCCGGTGCACGCCGGACTGAAGCGGCTCGCCCGGGAGACCGGCGCCAGCATGTTCATGGTCGTGCACGCGGCCGTCGCCGCGCTGCTCCACCGGATGGGCGCCGGGACGGACATCCCGCTCGGCTCGCCCATCGCGGGGCGCGGCGACGAGGCGCTGGACGAACTCGTCGGCTTCTTCGTCAACACCCTGGTGCTGCGCACGGACCTCGGCGGCGACCCCAGCTTCACCGAACTCCTCGCCCGGGTCCGCGACACCGACCTGGCGGCGTTCTCCCACGCCGACGTGCCCTTCGAGTCGGTCGTGGAGGCCCTCAACCCGACGCGCTCGCTCTCCCGCAACCCGCTCTTCCAGGTGATGGTGGGCTATCACGCCCGGACCGGGGACGAGATCCAACTGCCGTGCCTGAGCGTTGAGTTCGTGCCGTTCAGGATTCGCTCGGCCAAGTTCGACCTGGTGTTCAGCTTCACCGAGCACACCGCCCAGGACGGCGGTCCCGGTTCGCTCGGCTGCCGGCTGGAGTTCGCCACCGAACTGTTCGACCGGGAGACCGCGGAGGCGATCGGTGAGCGGCTGCGCACCCTGGTCGCCGCACTCGTCGCCGCTCCCGGACAGCCGCTGTCCCGGGCCGAGATCCTTTCCGGCCAGGAGCGGCGGACCGTCCTGGAGGGCTTCGACGACACGGCCCGCGAGGTCGAGGAGGAGTCCCTGCCCGCCCTGTTCGCCCGCAGGCTCACCGAACGGCCCGACGCCGTGGCCGTGGTGGACCGGGACCGCTCGGTGACGTACGCCCAGCTCGACGACCGGGCCCGCCGCATCGCCGGTCTGCTCGCCGCGCACGGAGTGGGCGCCGAGAGCGTGGTCGGGGTGGCCGTTCCCCGGTCCGTGGACATGATCGCCACCGTGCTCGCCGCGATGAAGCTGGGCGCCGCGTTCCTGCCGCTCGACCTGATCCACCCCGGGGACCGGCTCGGCTACATGATCGAGGACTCGGGGGCGGCCCTGATCGTCGGCACCGAGACCGTCGCCGGGAAGATCCCGGAGGTGGCGGGCGTACCGGTGGTTCTGCTCGACGCCCCCGACACCGCAGAGGCACTTCAGGAGCCGCCCCCGGCCGCCGTACCCGCCGGGCCCGCCGGCCTGGACCAGGCCGCGTACGTCATCTACACCTCCGGTTCGACCGGCCGCCCCAAGGGCGTGATCGTGCCCCACGAGGGCATCTCGTCGCTCGTGGCCACCGCCGTCGACCGGATGAACCTGCGCCGCGACAGCCGGGTGCTCCAGTTCGCCTCCACCGGCTTCGACGTCTTCGTCTTCGAGCTCTCCATGGCGCTGTGCCACGGCGGCAGTCTCGTACTCGTCACCGATGAGGCACGGGTCGCGGGGCCGGCCCTGACCGACTTCCTCGCGGACCGGCGGATCACCCACATGATCCTGCCGCCGTCCCTGGTCTCCGCGCTCCCGCCCGGCTGCGAACTGCCCGAGGGGTCGACCGTGCTGGTCGGCACCGAGACGGTGCCGCCGGACCTGTTCGACCGCTTCGGCGCCACCGCCGACCTGATCTGCGCCTACGGGCTCACAGAGGCGACGGTCAACTCGACGCTGTGGCGCGCCCGCGAGCACGGCGGCAGCCCGGCCGGCCGGGTGCCCATCGGCCGGCCCGACCCCAACACCCGCGCCTACGTGCTCGACGAGCGGCTGCGGCCCGTACCGGTGGGTGTGGTGGGCGAGCTGTACGTCGCCGGACGCGGGCTCGCCCGCGGCTACCTCGGCAAGGAGGCACTCACCTCGGAGCGGTTCGTCGCGGACCCCTTCGGGGCGCCCGGCAGCCGGATGTACCGCACCGGCGACCGCGCCCGCCGGCGCCGCGACGGCAACCTCGACTTCCTCGGCCGGGCCGACACCCAGGTGAAGGTGCGGGGCTTCCGCATCGAGCTGGGCGAGATCGAGGCGGCGCTCGCCGCGCACCCCGGCGTCGCCCAGGCCGCGGTGGTCCCCGACCGGGACGGCGACATCGTCCGGCTGATCGCCTACGCGGTGCCCGAATCCGGCGAACCCGAGCCGCAGGAGCTGCGCGCCCACATGGCCGGGCTGCTCCCCGAGTACATGGTCCCGGCCCTGGTCGTACCGCTGGACGGGCCGCTGCCGCTCACGCCCAACGGCAAGCTGGACCGCGCCGCGCTGCCCGCGCCCGACTGGTCCGCGATGACGGGCGACGCCCGCCCGGCCACCCCGGTCCAGAGCAGGGTCGCCGCGCTGTTCTGCGAGATCCTCAAGCTGGACGACGTCGGTGTGCACGACAGCTTCTTCGCGCTCGGCGGCCACTCCATGGCCTCGATGCGGCTGCTCGGCCGCATCCGCGCCGAGTTCGGCGTCGAACTCAGCATCAGGGACGTCTTCGACGCGCTCACCGTCGCCGGTATCGCCGGCGCGCTGGAGGGCGCGGGTACGGCCTCCGAGGGCACGGCACCGGCCCTGCCCGCGCTGCGCCCGGCCGGTCGACGGTCCGGGGAACTGCGGGCGGCGCCCGTCCAGGACTGGCAGTGGCAGTCCGGCCGCGACGCGCGGGGCGTCGACCACGCGCTGACGCTGCGCTCCACGGGCGGGCTCGACGCCGAGGTCCTCGCCGCCGCCCTCGCGGACGTGGTGGCCCGGCACGAGCCGCTGCGCACCGCCTTCACCGAACGGGACGGCGTCCTGTACCAGCGGCCCGCACCGGCCCCCGCGCTGACCGTGGAACGGTGCGCGGAGCTGGACGCACGGCTGGCCGAACTCGCGGGCCAGGCACCCGATCCGGCCGTGGAGGCACCGCTCAGGGCGCATCTGCTCACCGCACCGGACGGCGGCCAGGCACTGCTGCTGACCATGCACTACCTCGCCGTCGACGAATGGTCGGTGGTCCCGCTCTTCCGCGACCTGGTCACCGCCCACACGGCGCGCGCCCAGGGCCTCGCACCCGACTGGCAGCCGCTGCCGGTCCGCTACGCCGACTACGCCCACTGGGCCCACGAGGTCCTCGGCGACCCCGCGGACCCGGACAGCCGGGGCGGGCAGCAGCTCGCCTACTGGCGCCGGACGCTCGACGGACTCCCGGACCGGATCGTCCTGCCGGCCGACGGCCCGCACCGGGCAGGACCGGACACCTCCGTGCGGCCCGGATCCCACGTCGGGTTCGTCCTGGACGAGGAGCTGCACGCCGCCGTGGACCGGCTCGCGCGGGCCACCGGCACCAGCATGTTCATGGTGCTCCACTCGGCGCTGGCCGCGCTGCTCACCGGGCACGGCGCGGGCACCGATCTGCCGATCGGCACGATGGTCGCGGGACGCACGGACGAGCAGCTCAGCGATCTGGTCGGCTGCTTCTTCAACACCGTGGTGCTGCGCACCGGCACGGCGGGCGACCCGAGCTTCACGGAGCTGCTGACCCGGGTACGGGAGATGACGCTGAGCGCCCTCGACCGGCAGGACGTCCCGTTCGACGCCGTCGTCCGGGCCGCCGGACTCCCGCCCCGGGGACCGCAGGTGATGGTGATCCACCACGAACAGGCCGACGCGGAACAGCTGGAGGGCGGCATCGGCTCGCTCGCGGCCGTACCGACCGGCGTCACCCGGGCAGACCTGACCCTCAGTTTCTACGAGCCGCAGGGCGACGGCCCGGTGCACTGCGCGCTGATCCACGCCACCGGCCCGCTGGGCACCGCAAAGGCCCGGCAACTGGCCGACCAGTACCTGGAGCTGCTGCACCGCGCGACAGCTCATCCGGAACAGCCGCTGTCCGAGCTGTTCACCGCACCGTCCAAGAGGAGTGACAACGCATGACGACCAACCCGTTCGAGGACCCGCAGGGCACCTTCCTGGTCCTGGTCAACGAGGAGAACCAGCACTCGCTGTGGCCCGCCTTCGCCGAGGTGCCGGCCGGCTGGCGGACCGTCTTCGGCGCGGACACCCGTGAGGCGTGCCTCGCCCACGTGGAGGCGAACTGGACGGACCTGCGACCCGCCAGCCTCGTCGCACTCCAGGGCTGACCCCGTACACGAGCGGCCGCCCCCGGTGAGAACGCCTCACCGGGGGCGGCGGCGTCCGTGTGCCGTGGTGCTCCTGGGGCCGGTGCTGCGGCCGTGCCCGGAGGCCGGGTCGGGGATGGCCCTGTGCCTACCCTGACTTCGCGCTCCCGGCCTGTCGCCGTCGCCGCGGGGCGTGCCAGCCTCGATGGACGGTCCACCGGTCGTCGAGCGCAGGTGAGGGATTCGGATGAGGGACATATCGCGTCGGTCGGTGCTGGCCGCGGCCGGGACGGCGGGGGTGGTGCTCGCCACCGCGGGGGCGGCGCGGGCGGCCGAGCGCACGGCCGGCGTCGCTCCGGCCGAGGGGCCCGGCTCCGGCCGGGTGCGGCTCACCCTGCCGGCGCCGACCGGCACGCGGCGGATCGGCACCGCATCGCTGCGTCTGGTGGACCGTTCGCGCCGGGATCCCCGGGTCTCACCCGCCGCGTCCCGCGAACTCATGGTCAGCCTGTGGTACCCGGCGTCGCACACCCACGGCCGGCGCCGCGCACCCTGGCTCCCGCCGGCGGCGACAGCCCTCTACCGGCGGCAGGTCGCCCAGGACCTGCGCACACCGATGGACGACGTCGACTTCCCGGTGACGCATGCCTGGCAGGACGCCCCCGTGGAGGTACGGCGCCACGGCCATCCCGTGGTGCTCTTCTCCCCGGGCCTCCACACGATGCGCGCCATGGGCACCGCACTGGTCGAGGACCTCGCCTCCCACGGATACCTGGTGGTGACCATCGACCACACCCACGAGGCCTCGATCGTGGAGTTCCCCGGCGGCCGGGTGGAGCTGGGCCGGGACCTGGACCCGGTGGAGGCGCTGCGGGTCCGGCAGGACGACACCCGGTTCGTCCTGGACGAACTGGAACGGCTGAACTCCGGAAGGAACCCCGACGCCGACGGCCGCCGGTTGCCCCACCGCCTGCACGGCTCCCTCGACCTGTCCAGGACCGGCATGTTCGGGCACTCGATCGGCGGCGACACGGCCGCCGGGACGATGGCGCGGGACCGCCGCGTCCTGGCCGGCGCCGATCTGGACGGCAGCGTCAACGGGACGGTCCAGGACACCGGGCTCGACCGCCCGTTCCTGCTGATGGGCAACGCCACCCACGGACGCCACAACGACCCGTCCTGGGCGGCGTTCTGGTCGCATCTGCGCGGCTGGCGGCTCGAACTGCGTCTGCGCGACTCAGCACACCACACCTATACGGACATGTCCCCGCTGGCACAGCAGCTGGAGAGGGCGCTCCCGCTGCCGCCGGAAGCGGTCGCCGCACTCACCGGGTCCATCGGAACGATCGACGCCGACCGGGCCGTCGCCGCCCAACGCGCCTATCTGCGCGCGTTCTTCGACCTGCACCTGCTCGGCAGGGGCGGCCGCCTGCTGTCCGGTCCGTCCCCGCGCTACCCCGACATCGCGTTCATACCCTGATGAGGTGAGCTCTCTGCGGGGCGCGCGGTACGCCCCGCGCGCCGCGCCGGGTCCTCTGCGCGGCTGCCTACCGTACGTCCACCGGCTCCCGGCGGCTGTCGGACCACGCCTCCCACAGCGCCGCGTACCGGCCGCCCGCCGCGACGAGTTCGTCATGGCTGCCGGTCTCCACGACCCGCCCCTCGTCGAGGACGACGACGCGGTCGGCGGTCGCCGCCTGGGGGAGCCGGTGCGCGACGACCAGACCCGTACGCCCTTCCAGCGCCCGCGAAGCCGCCTCCTCCAGGACCCGCGCGCCCGCGCTGCCCGCGTCGGCGGTCGCCTCGTCGAGGATCGCGACCGGCGGGTCCGCCAGGACCAGCCGGGCCAGCGCGAGATGCTGCGCCTGGGTCACCGTCAGCCGGTGACCGCCCTCGCCGACGACCGTGTCCAGGCCGTCCGGCAGCGCCTGCGCCCACTCCAGGGCGCCGACCCGGTCCAGCGCCGCGCGCACCTCGTCCTCCGTGGCCTCGGGGCGGGCCAGGCGCAGGTCCTCGGCCAGCGGGCCCGCGAACACGTGCACCTCCTGGCTGATCAGCGTCACCGCGCGGCGTACTCCGGCGGCGCCCAGCTCGGCCGCGTCGACCCCGCCCAGCGAGATGGTCCCGCCGTGCGGTTCGTGGACGCCCGCGATGACCTTGGCCAGCGTCGTCTTGCCCGCGCCGCTGGCGCCCACCAGCGCCACCCGCTCCCCGCTGCGCACCTCCAGGTCGACCTTCCGCAGCACGGGCGCCCCGGTGCCGTACGCGTAGCTGACCGCGCTCACGCCGACCGAACCGTCCGCCGGAACGCTGCCGCCCGGAGCGGTCTGCTCGGCCGGCAGCTTGGACAGCCCGACCAGCCGGGCGAAGCTGGCACCCGCGGACTGGGCGTCGTCGATGAGGAACAGCGTGGCGTTGACCGGGTTGAAGAGGCTGTGGAAGTAGAGCGCGGCGGCGGTGGCCGTACCGATGCTCACCGAACCGCTGTCCACCAGCACGAAGCCCGCGCCGAGCACGGCGGCCAGACCGATGTACTCGGCCAGGTTCAGCCGGGAGAAGAAGCCGGTGACGATGTGGATTCCGCCCAGCGCGAGGTCCCGCGCCGACGCGGACCGCTGCTCCAGCAGCTCCGTGTGCGCACGGTTCAGCCGGAAGGCCCGAACGGTGCGCACCCCGCCGACACTGTCGAGCAACTGGTGCTGGAGCGCACCGGTCGCGACGCGGTGCTCGGCGTACACCGGAGCCGCCCGGCGCAGGTACCAGCGCACCGACAGCACCTGTACCGGCATCGCCAGCAGCGCCGCCACCAGGAACCGCCAGTCCAGCACGGCGAGTCCGACGAACGTCAGGACGATGGTGAGGGCTGAGCGGGTGAACTCGGGCAGCGCCTGGCGCACCGACTTCGCGATCATGGAGACATCGCTGGTGACCCGGGAGACCAGATCTCCCGAACCGGCCGCCTCGACGCGCTCCAGCGGCAGCCGCAGCGCCCGTTCGATGAACTGCTCGCGCACGGCGGCGAGTACGGTCTCGCCGAGCCGGGCCACGAGCGTGGAGCCGACCGCGGCGGCGGCGCCGCGCACCAGCGCCACGACGATGAGTAGCACCAGTGGCACCGTCAGCGCCCGCGAACCCCGCCGCTCCACCACCAGGTCCACGATGTGGCCGAGCAGGGGAGCGGTCAGCAGGCCGATCGAGGTCCCGGCGACCAGCACCGTGACGGCGGCCGCGGTCAGCCGCCGGTGGCCGCGCAGCATGGTGCGCAGTGCCGCGAGGCTCTCCGCACCGCTCGCGGTCGGCAGCAGCGCGCGGTCCGCGCCGGGTGTGCTCATGACCGTTTCCCCCTCTGTCCCTGTGCGGGCTTCTCCTGTGCGGGCGTTCCCGGCGCGGGTGTCCGTCTCTTCCGCGCTTCCCTCGTACGTGGACGTCATGCGAGCACCGCCGCCCGGTACCGCTCGTCACCCGCGACGAGTTCGGTGTGGTGGCCGGTCGCGCCGACGGTGCCCCCGTCGAGCACGACGACCCGGTCGGTGACCGCGAGGAGGGCCGGGCTGGTGGTGATCAGCACGGTGGTGCGCCCGTCGCGGACCTCCCGCAGCCGGGCGGCGATCCGGGACTCGGTGACGGTGTCCACGGCGGTGGTCGGATCGTGCAGCACCAGTACGGGGCTGTCGGCGGCCAGCGCCCTGGCGAGTGCGACGCGCTGCCGCTGGCCGCCGGAGAGGGACCGGCCGCGTTCGGCGAGTACGGTGTCGCCGCCGTCGGGCAGCAGCCGGGCGACCTCGTCCGCCGCCGAGGCGGCGAGGGCCTCTTCGACCGTGGCCGCGTCGTCGCGGGCTCCCGCCCGTACGTTGTCCAGCAGGCTGGTCTCGAACAGGTCGGCGTCGTGGTGGGCGACCAGGACGGCGCGCCGCAGCGCGTCAGGGGCGAGTTCGGTCAGCGGTACGCCGTCGAGCTCGATCAGCCCGTCGGCCGGGTCCCGCTCCCTGGCCAGGCAGAGCAGCAGATCGGCCGCGGCGGCCGGATCATCGGTGACCACTCCGATCAGCTCGCCGGGCCGGATGTCCAGATCGATCCCGCGCAGCGAGCCGAGCCGGACCCCGCTGAGGCGCAGCTGTCCCGCCGCGTCGTCGGGCACCGCGGTCTCGCCGCCCTCGACGGCCGCGGGCGAGTCCAGCACCTCGGCGATCCGGCGGGCGGAGGCGCGGCCCTGGGCGAACTCGGCGTTGACGTAGGTGAGCAGCTGGAACGGGCCGAGGAGGAACTGGGCCAGGCCCACCGCCGCCACCAGGTCACCGATGCTGATGCTGCCGCGCATGGCGAGGTAGGCGCCCACGATGCCGATGACCGCGATGAAGACGCCCGTGAGGGAGAGGACGGCGCCCTCGTGGCCGGCCCGGCTGCGGGCCGCCCGCAGCGCGGCGGCGAGCGAGTCCTGGCTGGTGGTGCGGTAGCGGGCGACGGCGGCCGACTCGGCGCCCATGCCCTTGAGGACCCGGAGCCCGGCGACCAGGTCGGCGGCGACGCCGGAGGCGTGCGCGGCCCGTTCCTGTTCGGTCTCGCTGCGGCGTTCGAGCGGCCGGCTGATGCGGTGTCCCAGCCACAGCAGTGGCGGGATGCCCAGCAGGACGAGGAGTCCGAGCGGGACGGAGATCCTGAGCAGGGCCACCGCGCTGATCACCAGCGCCGAGGTCGCCGCGACCCCGTACGCCAGGACCGTCGCCACCGAACCCACCCGGCGGGCGTCGTTGGTGGCGATGCTGGTGAGCGCGCCGGGCAGCCGGTTCGCGTCGGCGCCGCCGCGCGGGTCGAGCACCCGGGCGCCGAGCTCCATCCGGAGCCGGTGCGCGGCGCGTTCCCCCGCCCCCTCGGCGAGCCGGGCGCTGGTCCGGTAGCAGTTCGAAAGCACCAGGAACAGCCCCGCGAGCACCAGGAGCCAGCGCAGCAGCGACTGGGAGGAGCCGGTGGCCACCGCCGTGTCGATGGCCGCGCCGATGACGACGGGCACCAGGGCCTCACAGCCCTGGTGCACCGTGCCGAGCAGCGAGGCGGTGACGACGCGCCGCCGCTGCCCCCTGATCGCCCTGCGGAGGACGTGCCCCCCGGTCGGTCCTCCAGCTGGCATGCGGGCCTCCGCGAAGAGTCTGGGAATGTGGGTAAGGCTAAAAGTTAGGTAAGGCTACTCTAAATGGGTGGCCGCAGTGGTACGCCGCCCGCAATGTCCCCGGTCACGGCGGTGGACGCCATTTCGCCTGCGGGGGGCGCGCGTTGACCATCCGACGCTGTTCGGTTAGCCTCACCTAAGTTCCATCCGGGTCTTGCGTCATGTTCCGGCGCCCTATCGCTCGCGGTGCACCCGAACCGCCGTCAGGGGGAGTTGTCGTTGTCGGTCGAAACCCGGACGGCTCCCGAGGACCGGGCCGTCGTACCCGAAGCCGCGCCGCCCGCCCGGACCGCGAACACCCTGCGGGCCCTGGGGCTGGTCGCGGCGCTGGCCGCCCTCGTCCTGGTCGGACTGCTCAGCGTGTGGGTGGGCACCCGGGGCATCCCGTTCACCGCCACCTGGAGCGCGCTCTGGCACCCGGACGGCTCCGAGACCTCGATCATCATCCATGACTACCGCATCCCCAGAACGCTCCTGGGGCTGCTCGTGGGCATGGCGCTCGGCCTGTCCGGCGCGCTGATGCAGGCCCTCACCCGCAACCCGCTCGCCGACCCGGGGATCCTCGGCATCAGCCTGGGCGCCTCCGCCGGGGTCGTCGTGGCCATCGCCTTCCTCGGGGTGGGCTCGGTCCTCGGCTACGTGTGGTTCGCCTTCATCGGCGCGGCCGTCGCCTCCGTCGCCGTGTACCTCCTGGGCTCGTCGGGCCGCACCCTGGCCACACCCGACCGGCTCGTCGTGGCCGGGGCGGCGATGACCGCGGTGCTGTACGCCTTCAACTCGGCGGTGCTGCTGCTCAATCCGCGCGCCTTCGACCAGTACCGCTTCTGGACGGTGGGTTCGCTGTCCGGCCGGTACTACGACGTCATCTACGTCATCCTGCCGTTCATCGCGGTGGGCCTCCTGATCGCCCTCGGTCTCGCCCCCTCGCTCAACGCCCTCGCCATGGGCGACCAGCTCGGCCGCGCCCTCGGCCTGAACGTCGGCCGCACCCGGGTGCTGGGCGCCGTCGCCGTCATGCTGCTGTGCGGCGCCGCCACCGCCGCCGCCGGACCGATCGGCTTCGTCGGCCTCGCGGTGCCGCACGTCGCCCGGTTCGTCGTCGGCCCCGACCAGCGCTGGGTGCTGACGTACTCGATGCTGCTCGCCCCGGTCCTGCTGATCGGCGCGGACGTCCTCGGGCGGGTGCTCGGGTCGCCGGGCGAGGTCCAGGTGGGGATCATCACCGCGTTCCTCGGGGCACCGCTGTTCATCGCCCTGTGCCGCCGTCGAAAGCTGGTCATGCTGTGAGCGCCGTACGGGAGAAGAGCCCCGCCGGGGCCGCTACGGGGACCGAGCGGCCACGGGTCGTCAGCGGACTGGTCCTGCGCACCCGGCCCGGCGGGCTGTCCGTACGGGTCCAGGGGCGCGTCCTGGTGGTGACGGCCGTGATGCTCGTCGCGCTCGTCGCGGTCGCGCTCGTCACCCTCACCACCGGCGACTTCGAACTCTCCGTCGGTGAGGTCCTGCGGGCCGTACTGGGCCACGGCTCCGGCGGCGCCGACTTCATCGTCAACACCCTGCGCATGCCGCGCCTGCTCACCGCGATGTGCGTGGGAGCGGCCCTCGCGGTCAGCGGGGCCATCCTGCAGAGCCTGACCGGCAACTCCCTCGGCAGCCCGGACATCATCGGCTTCACCAACGGCTCGGCCGTCGGGGCGCTCCTCGTCATCATCGTGCTGCACGGCAGCATGACCCAGATCGCGGTGGGCGCGCTGATCGGCGGCCTCGCCACCGCCGCCGCGATGTACCTCCTCATGCTGGGCAGGGGACTTCAGGGCTTCCGGCTGGTCGTCGTCGGTATCGGGGTCAGCGCGCTGCTGCTCGCCGTCAACTCCTACCTGATCACCCGGGCGACCTGGCAGGAGGCGCTGGAGGCGCAGGCCTGGCTGATCGGCAGTCTGACCAACCGGGGCTGGCAGCAGGCCAACACCATCGGCATCGCCGTCCTCGTCCTGCTCCCGCCCGCGTTCTTCCTCGCCCGCCGGCTCTCCATGGTGGAGATGGGCGACGTCACTGCCATGGCGCTCGGCGTCGACGTGGCCCGTACCCGTGCGCTGCTGCTCGTCATCAGCGTCGCGCTCGCCGCCTTCGCCACGGCGGTCACCGGGCCCATCTGGTTCATCGCGCTGGCCGCGCCCCAGCTCGCCCGCCGACTGACCCGGGCCTCGGGCCCCGCCCTGGTCCCCGCCGCGCTCATGGGCGCCCTGCTGCTCGCCGCCAGTGACCTGCTGGCGCAACGCCTGTTCGCCCCCTCGCTGCTCCCGGTGGGCACGGCGACGGGGACCATCGGCGGGCTGTACCTCATCTGGCTGCTGATCACCGAGTCGCGAAAGAGCCGCGCATGACCCGAAAGACGACACTCACGACGGGTACAACGCGTACGACGGGCACGTCACGCACGACCGGCCCGGCCCGTACGTCCGATTCGACCGGCCCGGACGCGGACTCCGCGACGGCGGAGGGGACTCACATGAACGGGACGCACCCGGCGCCCGCCGCACGACTGCGGGCCGAGGACCTGACGCTCTCCTACGAGCAGCGGACCGTGGTCAGTTCGCTCGGCGTCGAGATTCCCGACCGCTCCTTCACGGTGATCATCGGGCCGAACGCCTGCGGGAAGTCCACGCTCCTCAAGGCGCTCGCCCGGATGCTCAAACCCCGTTCCGGGCAGGTCTATCTGGACGGCGCGGGCATCGCCACGTACCGCTCGCGCGAGGTCGCCCGGCGGCTGGGCCTGCTCCCGCAGTCCTCGACCGCGCCCGGCGGCATCACCGTGGGGGACCTGGTGGCGCGGGGCCGGTACCCGCACCAGGGCATGCTGAAGCAGTGGTCCGCCGACGACGAGACGGCCGTGCTGGACGCCATGCGGCAGACCGGTGTGCTGGATCTCGCCGACCGCCCGGTCGACGACCTCTCCGGCGGTCAGCGGCAGCGGGTCTGGCTCTCCATGGTGCTGGCTCAGCAGACCTCGATCCTGCTCCTGGACGAGCCCACCACCTTCCTCGACATCGCCCACCAGGTCGAGGTGCTCGACCTCTGCGCCGACCTGCACGCCCGCAAGGGACACACCGTCGTGGCGGTGCTGCACGACCTCAACCAGGCCTGCCGTTACGCCACCCACCTCATCGTCATGCGGCCCGGCGGCACGATCGCGGCCGAGGGCGATCCCGCCACCGTGATGACCGCCGAACTCGTCGAGGACGTGTTCGGGCTGCCCTGCCGGATCATCTCCGACCCGGAGACCGGCACGCCCCTGATGGTGCCGGCCGCGCCCCGGCGACACGTGCCCGAGGACGCGCCGGCCGGTGCGGAGTCCGGCGGCCCCGTGATGGCCGAGACCGGCGGGCGTGTGCGTTGAGCGATACGGAGAGGGAGTAACACCGCCTCCGGAGTGCCGACTTGGTCATTGAGGTTAGGTAAGGCTAACCTAACTCTTAATGGTTCACCGGGGGTACGCGGCGATCCGGCCGCTCCTCGCGCACGGTGGAACCCGAGGAAGGAACGCCTTGATCACGGCCACACCGCGCCCCTCAGTCGCGTCGACGCACACCCCGGACGCACCCCTCCTCCCTGACATCCTCCGGGTGCGCCGGGCTCACTCCGGGGACGCCGCCGCCCTCGTCGCACTCTCCGAGCCGTTCGTCCGCTCGGGGGCGCTGCGCCGCCGGCCCTTCGACGTCTACGCCGCCCGAGCGGCAGACTTCCTGGTGGCGGAGGAGCCCGGCGGCGCCCTGCACGGCTGCCTCGCGCTGCGGGCCCATCCCGACGCGGAACCCGGCACGACGGCCGAGGGTGCGGGCGTCCTCTACAACTTCTGTGTCGCCCGGCAGCGGCAGGGCAGCGGCCTGGGCGCCCGGCTGCTGGGCGCGGCACTCGCCGGGGCGCGGGCCCAGCCGCTGGCGGCCCTGTTCACCGCGACGACCGGCAGCGGGCGGCTCTTCCTCCGGCACGGATTCGCGCCGGTCCCGCCGGGTCTCGCCCCGCGCGCCTGGGCGCGCACGCTGGATCCCCGGCGGGGCGCGCGCGTTCTGGCCCGCGCGCTGTGACGACGGTGGCGTGCCCCGGACTCCGGGGCACGCCACCGCTCATGCCTCACGCGTCACACATCACGTCTCAGCGTCATGCCTCATGCCTCACGCGTCCGGGAGGATCGTCGTCCCGGGGCTCCGCTCGTCGAGTACGCCGCGCAGCACGGCGTGCGGGACCCGGCCATCCAGCACCTGCGCCCGCCCCACCCCGGCCCGGACCGCCCGCAGGCAGCCCTCCATCTTCGGGAGCATCCCGCTCGCCAGCCCCGGAAGCAGCCCGGCCAGCTCGGCAGCCGTCAGGCGCTCGATGACCTCCGTGCTGCGCGGCCAGTCCCCGTACAGCCCTTCGACATCGGTCAGCATCACCAGCCGCTCGGCGCCGAGGGCGACCGCGAGGGCCGAGGCCGCGAGATCGGCGTTGACGTTGTAGACCTCCCCCTCCGTGCCGCGCGCGAGGGGTGACACCACCGGGATGCGGCCCAGCTCCAGCAGTGAACGGACGGTGTCCGGGGCCACGTTCACGATGTCGCCGACCAGGCCGATGTCCACGGGCGCCCCGTTCACCCGGCCGGACCGGCGCACGGCCGTCATGGTGTGGGCGTCCTCGCCCGACAGCCCCACGGCGAACGGGCCGTGTGCGTTGATCGCGCCGACCAGTTCCCGCTGGACCCGACCGGTGAGCACCATCCGCACCACGTCGAGGGTCTCCTCCGTGGTCACCCGCAGACCCGACTCGAAGCGGACCTCCAGGCCGAGGCGGTCGAGCATCGCGCTGATCTGCGGGCCACCGCCGTGGACCACCACCGGTAGCAGGCCGGAGTGCCACAGCTCCACGACATCGCGCGCGAACATCTCCTGGAGCGATCCGTCGACCATGGCGTTGCCGCCGAACTTGACCACCACCACGCGGCCCCGGGTCTCCGTGGGCAGGGCCGGGCCGGACCGGGGCTCCGGCAGTGTCCGTCTCCTGTGCTGCGGTGACTGCTCATGGCTGCCGGCTCCGGCCGGCGCGACCCGTACGGTCATCTTCTTCCGTCTCTCCTGAGGTGGGGCGCCGTCACACGTCGTGGTGGACCCGGCCGAGCAGCAGATCGCGCAGCAGGCCGTCCGTCGTGCGGACGACCGCGCTGCGAGCCGCCCAGCGCAGCGCCATCGCGTGCTCCTCCGCGGTGAAGTCGGCCACGGCGTCGGCGACGACAAAGGGCTGGATGTCGTTCATGAAGGCGTCCGCGGCGGTCAGTAGCACTCCCAGGTGGGCGTGCACGCCGCACACGATCAGCTGATCGCGCCCCGTCGAGCGCAGCAGCCGGCCGAGGTGGCTGTGCAGAAAGGCGTTGGGGCGCACATTGGGCAGCACGTGCTCGCCCGGCCGGGGCGTCAGGGCCTCGATGATCGAGGAGTCGCCGGGTCCGTCACCGACGCCCGGACCCCAGACGTCCGCGACGAGCCCCCGCCTGCCCGGCGACTGGGCCGCGGGTTCGGCGCTGAAGACGACCGGGATGCCGAGCGTTCCGGCGAGTTCCCGCAACGCGGCGATGTTCTCGACCAGTTGGACGACCGGGGACCGGCCCGGCGGGAACGCCTGGACGAAGTGGTTCTGCATGTCGTGGACGAGCAGTGCGGCGCGGCCGGGGACGATCGTCCAGGAGGGCCAGGAGCGGGGGAGGGCCGTACCGTCGGGCATGTCGTAGGACTCGATGACTGGCAGGCCCATGACCGGCCCCTCCCCTGATGATCCGGCGATCCGGCCGTTGACGATCCGGCGATCCGGCCGTGGCGCGAGGATGCACTGCGACTTAGTGAAGCCTAACCTAAGTTTCTTGTGGCGGGAGGGGTCAGGGGTGGGAGTGGTGCTGCTGGTGCGCGCAGCTCCGGGGCGCGGTGAGGAGGCGTCGGATCTGCTCACCGGCATCAGTGGCGTCGCGAGCGAGCGCCGGGAAGAGCAACTGGAGGTCGCAGTGGCCGGATTCGTACTCGCAGCGCAGGGTGATGCCGTGCCGGTCCAGTGCGAGGGGGAGTGAGCGGATCATGCCGCGCGGCAGCCCGGAGCCCGCGAGCCCGAGCAGATCGGCCATCAACTCCTCGTGCGAGTCGGTCAGATGGGTCAGCATGGCGGCCTCCTCCACCGCCAGCGGGTCGGGTTCGGCGAGTGCGATCTCGTCCAGCCCGACGTCCGTCGCGCCCGCCGGGGTCCGCAGCGAGACCCGCGCCGAATCGAGCCGGAGCGCCCCGTCGGTCTCCGGTGCCAGCCAGCCGGACACCGTCACCCTCGCGCGGACCCGGTCGCGCAGCGGGGTGGGGGCGATGTCGGTGAACTGCAGCAGGACGGCGAGGCTGCCCATGGGGGCGTCGGCGGCCTCCCGCGCCAATGGGCTGTCGGGGCCGGGGTGGAGAGTGACCTGACCGGCGGCGCTGACCGAGTGGAGCCCGATCAGGTCGTACGCCTGCGCGGTCGTGGTGAGGGAGAGCGAGGTCGCGCGGGACAGCACGGTGCGGACCTGCTCCGCGTCGGTCGGCCCGGCCGGAACGGTGTCTGCGTCGGCATCGGTGTTCAAGGGGACTCCCGGTGAGACGGATTCAAGTTAGGTAAGCCTAACCTTATTTTGTGGGTCGTGCGGACGGGTGCTGCCTCCGCACCCCTCCGCACTACCGTTCGCCGGATGAGGGACGATCGGGTGAACCGTCCAGGGAGGGTCTCGATGAACATCACCTTGCGGGTGGACGCCACGCCGTCCGCCCCCGCGCTCCTGCTGCGCCCCTGGGGTGAGGCGGACATCGGGCCGCTGGGCAAGGCGTTCCGGGACCCCGCGTTGCGCCGAGGGGCGAGCGGCCCCATGGAGAGCGCCGAGGACCTACGGGCGTGGCTGGAGCTCCAGGGGCGCGGCTGGGTCACCGGGGAGCGGCTCGCCTTCGCCGTGATTGAGGATCACCCGGGCTCCCGCGAGGGCCGGTTGGCGGGCAGCGTGGTCATCAAGAGGGGCATTTCCGGCCAGGGGCCCGCGGAGGCCGGCTACTGGACGGCGGCGCACGCCCGAGGCCGCGGGGTGGCCCCCCGCGCTCTGGAGGCCGTCACCCGCTGGACCTTCGAGACCTTCGCGGCCGACGGCCTGGAGAGCATCAACCTGCTCCATCAGGTGGACAATCCGGCCTCGTGCCGGGTCGCGGAGAAGGCCCGCTACGAGTTCCGCCAGATCCTTCCGGCCCAGCCGCCGTCCTTCCCCCGGCCCGGCCATCTGCATGTGCGGCAGGCCGGCTCCCCGGCCTGATCCAGGCTGCGAGGCGCCTGGGGTGCGACGGTTGCGGGGTACCTGGGGCGCTACGGTTCCGGCGTCATGAGGCCGACGCTCGCGGCCCCGGATCGGGCCTGCCGCCTTTGACTCTTGTTCGCGCGGCACCATGCGCCGCATCGCCGTGAGTGACGGCATGGACACCTGAGTCATGTCCGCCCAAGCCGGACGGGGTGGGCGCGCGGACGTGCACTGGTACAGACCAGGGTCTTGACAGTCCATTGGTTCACTTCTTAAATCACGTAGTGAATTAAGTAGCGTGCACAGCAGCCCCACAGTGCCCCCGCATCAGTTCCACAGCACGTGCCTGCCATCCCCACCTGCACCCCACCCGCACCCGCAATTTCGCCCCACCTCCTGAACGGCACCCCGCCCCGGTCGGCGCAGCTTCGGCATGCCCCAACGCGCCCTGCGCCTGTCCTGTCATATACATGACATGACAGGCCCCCTTCCCCCTCATGCACCGGAAGGGAGAGTCATGGACTCCCCACGCCTGTCGCGGCGTCTGCTGCGCTCCGCACTCTCGGCCCTGACCCTTGCCCTGGTCACGACCGCCCTCGTGGGCGGTGGCGCCCACGAGCGGTCACCCGCCCTCTCCGATACGGCGGCCTCGGCCGCCATGACGTTCGACGAGGAGTTCGACGGTTCTGCCGGCTCGGCGGTCAACGGCTCCAGATGGCAGATCGAGACCGGTGACAACGTCGACAACCACGAGCGGCAGTACTACACCGCCGGGAACAGCAACGCCGCGCTGGACGGCCAGGGACATCTCGTCATCACCGCGCGCAAGGAGAACCCGAACAACTACCAGTGCTGGTACGGCACCTGTCAGTACACGTCGGCGCGGCTGAACACCTCGGGCAAGTTCACCCAGGCCTACGGTCATGTCGAGGCCCGGATGAAGATCCCGCGCGGCCAGGGCATGTGGCCCGCCTTCTGGATGCTCGGCGACGACATCGGGCAGGTCGGCTGGCCCAACTCCGGCGAGATCGACATCATGGAGAACGTCGGCTTCGAACCCGGCACCGTCCACGGCACCCTGCACGGACCCGGCTACTCCGGCTCCGCCGGCATCGGCGCCGGATACACCCTCCCCGGCGGCCGGGCCTTCGCCGACGACTTCCACACCTTCGCCATCGACTGGGCCCCCGACTCCATCACCTGGTCCGTCGACGGCAACGTCTACCAGCACCGCACCCCCGCCGACACCAACGGCAACACCTGGGCCTTCAACAAACCCTTCTTCCTCATCCTCAACCTCGCCGTCGGCGGCTACTGGCCCGGCGACCCCGACGGCAACACCACCTTCCCCCAGCAACTCGTCGTCGACCACGTCCGCGTCACCACCAACGACAACCAACCCCCGGCGGGTTCGGGCACCATCACCGGCCTGGCCGGAAAGTGCGTCGACGTGGCCGCGGCGAACAGCGCCAACGGCACTCCCGTCCAGCTCTACGACTGCAACGGCTCCGCCGCTCAGCGCTGGAGCGTCGGCGCGGACGGCACGATCAGGGCCCTGGGCAAGTGCCTTGACGTCGCGTCAGGTGGTACGGCGAACGGTTCCGTCGTCCAGTTGTGGGACTGCAACGGCTCCGCTGCCCAGCGCTGGGCCGTCAGCGGTGCGCACGACATCGTGAATCCGCAGGCGGACAAGTGCCTGGACGTCACGGGGAACAGCTCGGCCAACGGCACCCGGCTCCAGATCTGGACCTGCACCGGAGCAACCAACCAGAAGTGGACGGTGAACAGCTGATGCGCCGAGACCTGCTGCGCGGGCACGCCCCCGCCGTACGGAGCGCGCTGGGAGTCGTGGCCGCCGCCGCACTCCTCGCCGGACTGACCGGCTCGCCCGCCCTGGGCGCGGCCGCGGCCACCGGGCAGATCACCGGTACCGGCGGAAAGTGCGTCGACGTCGCGGCGGGAGCCACCGCCAACGGCACCCCCGTACAGCTCTACGACTGCAACGGCTCTGCCGCCCAGCAGTGGAGCGTGGGCAGTGACGGGTCGGTCAAGGCGCTGGGGAAGTGTCTTGACGTAGCGTCAGGTGGTACGGCGAACGGGGCGGTCGTCCAGTTGTGGGACTGCAACGGCTCCGCTGCCCAGCGCTGGAGCGTCAGCGGTGCGCACGACATCGTGAATCCGCAGGCGGACAAGTGCCTGGACGCGACGGGGAACAGCTCGGCCAACGGCACCCGGCTCCAGATCTGGACCTGCACCGGCGCGACGAATCAGAAGTGGACCGCGCCCGCGGCCGGCGGAGGCGGCGAGGACCCGGCGTCCCCCGGGGCGATGGCGGTCGCACCGTACCTCTACAACGGCTGGGGCAGCCCGCCCAGTCCGGCCACCGTCATGAACGCCACCGGCGTCAAGTGGTTCACCCTCGCCTTCGTCCTCAGCAACGGCTACTGCAACCCGCAGTGGGACGGCGGGAGGCCGCTGACCGGCGGCGTCGACCAGCAGACGGTGAACACCGTCCGGGCGGCGGGCGGCGACGTCATCCCGTCCTTCGGCGGCTGGAGCGGCAACAAGCTGGAGAGCTCCTGCTCCAGCGCCGGTGAGCTGGCGGCCGCGTACCAGAAGGTGATCAACGCCTACGGTCTCAAGGCCATCGACATCGACATCGAGGCCGACGCGTACGCCAGCGCCACGGTGCAGCAGCGCACGGTCGACGCGCTGAAGACCGTCAAGGCCAACAATCCGGGCATCAAGGTGTACGTCACCTTCGGCACCGGCCAGAGCGGGCCCGACGACAGCATGATCCGCAAGGCGTCGGCCTCCGGGCTGACCGTGGACAGCTGGACGATCATGCCGTTCGACTTCGGCGGGGCGGGCCAGAACATGGGCAACCTCACCGTCAGCGCCGCAGAGGGGCTGAAGAACGTGGTCAAGGGCGCCTACGGGTACACGGACGACCAGGCGTACCGGCACACCGGGATCTCCTCGATGAACGGCATCACCGACGACAACGAGACCGTGACGGTCGCGGACTTCCGCACCATCCTGGCCTACGCCCAGCAGCGCCACCTGGCCCGGCTCACCTTCTGGTCGGTCAACCGGGACCGCCCGTGCACCGGAGGCGGCGCCGACACCTGCTCGGGCGTCTCCCAGCAGCCCTGGGACTTCACGAAGGTGTTCGCCCAGTACGCGGGCTGACCGTCAGGACCGTCCCCTCACCGCGCCGTCTCACCCGCACAGGAGAACCCGTGCTCAGATCCGTCCGAAGAAGACCCGCCACCCCCGGAAGACCCACGACTTCCGCAAGCCCCGCCGGCAACCGGTCCGGACCCGCGCCGGCCCGTCGGCGGCGGGCGCTGACCTCGGTGCTGGTGGCCGGTGCGCTGGCCGGCTCCGTCCTGGCCGCAACCCCGGCCCCGGCCGCGGTCCGGGCCGCCACCGCCCCGGCCGCCGCCGCGCTGCCGACCGGCTGGGCCACCGTCGTCAACAGCGGCAGCGGCAAGTGCCTGGACGCCCGAGCCGCCGCGACCGTCAACGGCACCGCCGTCCAGCAGTACACCTGCAACAGCTCCACCGCCCAGCAGTGGAGCCTGACCGCGACCAGCGGCGGCTATGTGCGCATCAACAACCGCAACGACGCCGGCCAGGCGGTGGACGTCACCGACGTCTCCACCGCCGACAGCGCCGCCGTCCAGCTCTGGACGTACAGCAACGGCGCCAACCAGCAGTGGCAGCCGGTCGACGAGGGCGGCGGCGCCTACCACTTCGTCAACCGCAACAGCGGCAAGTGCCTGGACGTGCCCGCCGCCTCGACGGCCGACAGCGTCCAGCTCGTCCAGTACACCTGCAACAACTCCGCCGCCCAGCGCTTCCAGGTCACCCCGGTGAGCACCGCGCCGGGCGATGTGGACCTGGGCCCCAACGTGGTGGTCTTCGATCCGTCGATGCCCTCCGCCACCATCCAGAGCCGGCTCGACTCGATCTTCCGGCAGCAGGAGACCAACCAGTTCGGCAACCAGCGCTACGCGGTGATGTTCAAGCCGGGTACGTACAGCAACGACGTCAACGTGGGCTTCTACACCCAGGTCCTCGGGCTCGGGCAGTCGCCCGACTCGGTGACGATCAACGGCGCGGTCCACGCGGAGGCGGACTGGTTCCCGCCGAACAACGCCACCCAGAACTTCTGGCGCGGCGCGGAGAACCTCTCGGTGAACCCGACCGGCGGCACCGACCGCTGGGCCGTCTCCCAGGCCGCCCCGTACCGGCGGATGCACGTGCGCGGCAATCTGGCCCTGGACGACGGCGGCTGGGCCAGCGGCGGCTTCATGGCCGACACCAAGATCGACGGCCAGGTGCGGTCCGGCACGCAGCAGCAGTGGCTCACCCGCGACTCCACGCTCGGCGGCTGGACCGGCTCCAACTGGAACATGGTCTTCGTCGGCAGCCAGGGCGTCCCGGCCACCAGCTTCCCCAACCCGCCCTACACCACGGTGAACCAGGCACCCGTGGTCCGCGAGAAGCCCTTTCTGTACGTGGACGGCAACGGCGCCTACCAGGTGTTCGTTCCGGCCGTCCGGACCAACGCCTCGGGCACCACCTGGGCGGGCGGCAACGCCGCGGGCACCTCGGTCGGCATGGACAAGTTCTTCGTCGTGAAGGCCGGAGCCACCGCCGCGCAGATCAACGCCGCGCTGGCCGAGGGGAAGAACCTGCTGGTCACCCCGGGCGTCTACCACCTCGACCAGACGCTGAAGGTGACCAGGCCCGACACCGTCGTGCTGGGGCTCGGCCTCGCCACGTTCATCCCGGACAACGGGGTCACCGCGATGACGGTGGCCGATGTCGACGGGGTCAAGGTCGCCGGCATCCTCCTCGACGCCGGAACCACCAACTCCGCGACCCTGATGGAGGTCGGCCCGGCCGGATCCTCGGCCTCGCACGCGGCGAACCCGACCTCGCTGCACGACGTCTTCTTCCGGGTCGGCGGCGCCGCCGTGGGCCGGGCGACCACCAGCCTGGTGGTCAACAGCGACCACGTCATCGGCGACCACATGTGGATCTGGCGCGGCGACCACGGCAGCGGCATCGGCTGGAACAGCAACAAGGCGGACACCGGCCTCGTCGTCAACGGTGACGACGTGACGATGTACGGGCTCTTCGTCGAGCACTACCAGAAGCACCAGACGATCTGGAACGGCAACGGCGGGCGCACGTACTTCTACCAGAACGAGATGCCCTACGACGTGCCCGACCAGGCGTCCTGGATGAACGGCTCCACCCAGGGCTACGCCGCCTACAAGGTCGCGGACTCCGTCACCAGCCACCAGGCGTACGGGCTCGGCAGCTACTGCTTCTTCAGCTCGAACCCGGGCGTGACCGCGGAGCACGCCTTCGAGGTGCCGAACAACCCGAACGTCCGGTTCCAGAGCATGGTGACCGTCTCGCTCGGCGGCACCGGGACCATCCGGCACATCATCAACGGGCGGGGCGGCCCCTCCAACTCCTCCTCCAACGTGGCGAACCTCGTCAGCCAGCCCTGACCCGACCCCGACAGTTCCGTGCGACGTCCTCATGACACACCGGGCCGGATCCGGACACCACCGGATCCGGCCCGGCCCCCCACCGGTTCGGAACGGACGATTCCAATGAACACCCACACCACCAGGCCGAAAGCCCGGTCCCGCGGCGGCATCGGCCGCCTGCTCCTGCGGCTGCTCCTGCTGCCGGCGCTCCTGCTCGGACTCACCGCCGCCCCCGCCCACTCGGCGGCGAAGGCGCCCGCCTTCAAAGTGATCGCCTTCTACAACGGCACCTGGGACGCGGCGCACATCAGCTTCGTCCAGGAGGCCAACCGCTGGTTCCCCACCACCGCGGCGGCCAACAACTTCTCGTACACCTCCACCAACGACTGGTCCCGGCTGGACGGCATCACCCGGGACGAGTACCAGGTCGTCCTGTTCCTCGACGACGCCCCGCAGACCGCGTCCCAGCGCTCCGGATTCGAGCGGTACATGCGCTCCGGCGGCGCCTGGATGGGCTTCCACGTCTCCGCGTTCACCACGGAGGCCCAGAACTGGCCCTGGTACTACGACCAGTTCCTCGGCAGCGGCGACTTCAGGTCGAACACCTGGGGCCCGACCACCTCCGTGCTGCGCACCGAGGACCGGACCCACCCCGCCACCACGGGCCTGCCCGCCACCTTCACCTCGTCGGTCAGCGAGTGGTACTCCTGGTCGAACAACCTGCGGGACAACCCGGACATCAAGGTCCTCGCCTCCGTCGACCCGGTCAGCTTCCCGCTGGGCACGGACCCCAACCAGTCCTGGTACAGCGGGGACTACCCGATCCTGTGGACCAACACCGGCTACCGGATGCTGTACGCCAACTTCGGCCACAACGCCATGGACTACGGCTCCGGCACCACCCTGTCCTCGACCTTCGCGAGTGAGACCCAGAACCGGTTCGTCGTGGACGGGCTGAAGTGGCTGGGCGGCGCGTCCGCGAACGGAGGCGCCCGGCCCTGATCACCGCCCCGGCCCGCCCTCGGGCATCGGGGCGTCGAGGGTGTCGAGGGTCCGGACCCAGTCACGCGTGAGCCGGGTGAACTCCTGCGCCGCGGAGCTCTGATACGCGGCTTCGCGGCGCAGCAGCGTGACCGTGCGCGAGGGAAGGGCCGGGGTGAGGGGGACGGGGCTGAGGTGGGGGTGGTCGCGGGTGAGCGCGTCGGGCAGGACCGTGGCCAGCGGGGTGCGCCGGACGATCTCGGTGAGGGCGCTGATGGAGTTGGCCTGCACCGCGACCGACGGCGTCGTGCGGTGGAGGGTGAAGTAGGCGTCGATGTGGCCGCGGGTCGCGAAGTCGCCGCTGAGCAGGGCGAGCGGCTGCCCGGTGAGGCTTGTCACCGGCAGGGCGCGGGTGCTCCCCGCGCGGGAGTGGCGGGGGCCGACGACAAGACTCAGGGTCTCGGTGAACAGCTCTGTGGCGGTGATGCCGGGCAGATGCGGGCCGTGGAAGGCGATGCCGAGATCGAGTGCGTCGGCCAGCAGCGCCGACTCGATGCGGTCCTGGGGCAGCTCCCTGACATCCAGCGTGATTCCCGGGTGGCGGGTGTGGAGCAGCTCCGCCAGCGGGCCGATGAGGTACGCCGTGAAAGTCGGTGTCATGGCCAGCCGCAGCGCGCCGCGGGACAGGTCCCGCACGTCGAGCACGGCGCGTTCCGCGGCGGCGAGGTCCTGGAGGGCGCGGCGGGCGTAGTGCGCGTACGACTCGCCCGCGTCGGTCAGCCGGACCGCGCGGCCGGAGCGGTCGAGCAACTGGACCCCGACCGCCCGCTCCAGCTGCTTGACCTGCTGGGACAGGGTGGGCTGGGAGATGTGCAGCTCCTCGGCCGCCCGGGTGAAGTTGGCGTGTTCCGCGACGGCGAGCAGATAGCGGAGATGACGTAGTTCCAGGGCCATACCTCACACCATAGATCACATCTATGACAGGTATGGATATTACGTCTTGGACACTATAGATACAGGTCATGCATGGTGGATCTCGTCAGCCCGACGGGCCGACAGCCACCGAAGGGAGTCACCGTGCACGACCTCGCAGCAGGCGTCGCGCGTTTCCGCCGGGATGTCTTCCCGGCAAAGGCGGAGCTCTTCGCCCGCCTGGCGGGCACGCACACGCCGACGACACTGTTCATCAGCTGCTCCGACGCCCGCGTGGTCCCCGAGCTGATCACCGGCAGCGAGCCGGGTGAGCTGTTCGTGATCCGGACCGCCGGCAATCTCGTCCCGGCCTACACCCCCGGCGCCGAGGGAGTGGCGGCGAGCATCGAGTACGCGGTGGCGGTCCTGGGCGTCACGGACATCGTCGTGTGCGGTCACTCCGCCTGCGGCGCCATGACGGCCCTGGCCGAGGGCCACGACCTGAGTGCCCTGCCGACCGTCGCCGGCTGGCTGCGTCACGCGGACGCCTCCGTGGCCCGCGCCGCGGAGTCCGGGGTGGACGCGCTGGTCCGGGCCAACGTCCTCGCGCAGCTCGCCGGCCTGGCCACCCATCCCTCGGTGGCCAGGGCACTGGCGGCGCGGAAGGTGACGCTGCACGGCTGGGTCTACGACATTCCCACCGGCGCCGTCACCCGACTCGACGCGTCCGGCGCCCCGGCACCGGCCGGGGTGTCCTGACCCGGGACAACCAAGCCCCTCCCGTTCCCCGGCTACCCCCGTCCCCGGCCCACTGTCCCGGGACGCCCCACGAGCCGCCGCCCCGGCCCCGGAGCGGCACTCCACGAAAGGACCCCACCGTCATGGTGCACGCCCAGTTCGACAACACCGCCCGCCAGCAGCTCGCCATCACGGCCGTCGAGGCCAAGACGCGCAAGGACCTGTCCTGGCAGCAGATCGCCGACGCGGCGGGCTTCTCCGTCGCCTTCGTCACCGCCGCCGTGCTCGGCCAGCACGCGCTGCCCAAGCCCTCCGCCGAAGCGGTCGCGGAACTCCTCGGCCTGGACGAGGACGCGGTGATGCTGCTCCAGACCATCCCGACCCGCGGCTCCATCCCGGGCGGCATTCCCACCGACCCGACCATCTACCGGTTCCACGAGATGCTCCAGGTCTACGGCACCACCCTGAAGGCCCTGGTCCACGAGCAGTTCGGGGACGGCATCATCTCGGCGATCAACTTCCGGCTGGACGTGAAGAAGGTCGCGGACCCCGAGGGCGGCGAGCGCGCCGTCATCACCCTGGACGGCAAGTACCTGCCGACCAAGCCGTTCTGAGCAGCCCCGCCTCCGCGTACCCCCACACTCACCGCACCACCCCGAGGACCCCCATGGACTTCGCGCAGCGCACCATCGACATCGCCCGCCGCAACGTCGCGGAGGGCGGCCGCCCCTTCGCCACCGTCATCGTCAAGGACGGCGAGATCCTGGCCGAGAGCCCGAACCGGGTCGCCCAGACCAACGACCCGACCGCCCACGCGGAGATCCTCGCCATCCGCGAGGCCTGCACGAAGCTGGGCACCGAGCACCTGACCGGCACCACCATCTACGTACTCGCCCACCCCTGCCCGATGTGCCTGGGCTCCCTGTACTACTGCTCGCCGGACGAGGTCGTCTTCCTCACCACCCGGGACGCCTACGAGCCGTACTACGTGGACGACCGCAAGTACTTCGAACTCGACTCCTTCTACGGTGAGTTCGCCAAGAACTGGGACGAGCGCCGGCTGCCGATGACACACACGCCCCACGAAGGGGCGACCGAGGTCTACCGGCTCTGGCAGGAGGGCAACGGCGGCGAGCGCCGGGTGCCGGGCGCTCCCACCGCCTGAACGTCCGGCGGTCGGGTCCCACCGCCTGACCGTCCACCGGCCCGACGGCACACCGATGGGCGCGTGCGGTGCGGCCCGTTCCGGGGAAGGCGAAGGTCATGACGACATCGCTCGGTGCATTTGTCCTCGGTACTCCGGACCCGCCCGCCCTCGCCGACTTCTACCGCGCCCTGCTGGGCTGGGAGGAGGTCGAGCGGGGTGCGGAGTGGGTCCGGCTGCGGTCCCTCGAACAGGAGCGGCCTGGCCTGAGCTTCCAGCTGGAGGCCGACCACACCGCTCCCGTATGGCCGCCACGACCGGGTACCCAGCAGATGCAGGCACACCTGGACGTGCAGGTCGACGACCTGGACGTGGAGACCGCTCGGGCCTGCGCGCTGGGTGCGACGGTCGAGGAACACCAGCCGGAGGACGACGTGCGGGTCCTCCGCGACCCGCACGGTCACCTGTTCTGCCTCTTCCTTCCGGGAGCGTGAGCGGCGTTCACGACCCGGCCGACCCTCCAGGGCGCCTGAGGCGCCGACCACCGGTTGGACTTCCCGTACGACCTGTTGGAGGTTCACCGCGAAGCCGTACGAAATCCTTCCCCGCGCCACCCGGCTTGATTAGCTTCCCGGCTGTACGACAGAACTCGGGAGGCTCAACTTGACCACGGACATTTCACGGCGACGGCTCTTCGCGCTCGGCGGCGGTGCGCTCGGCGCTGCGGCGGCGGGGTCGCTGCTGCCGCCCTCGCTGCAGGCCGCGATAGCCGCGCAGCCGGCACATGCGGCGGGGTCCGGAGGCCGTGACGGGCTCGGAGCCATCAAGCACGTGGTGATCCTGATGCAGGAGAACCGTTCCTTCGACCACTACTTCGGGACGCTCCGGGGCGTACGCGGCTTCGGCGACCGCAACGCCGTCGAGCTGCCTTCCGGCAGGCCCGTCTTCGAGCAGCCGGGCCCGCTGGGCACCAGCGTGCTGCCGTTCCCGGTGCGCGGTGCCGCCGAGACGCAGAAGAAGGACCTCCAGTACATCGGTGCTCTCGACCACTCCTGGAGCGGCGGCGGCAAGGCGTGGGCCGGCGGGTGGATGAACGGCTGGGTATCCGCCAAGACGGCCGCCACCATGGCCTACTACGACCGCCGTGACATCCCGCTGCACTACGAGCTGGCCGACACCTTCACGGTCTGCGACGCCTACCACTCCTCCATCCACTCCTCGACCAGCCCCAACCGCAACCACCTGTGGAGCGGGAAGACGGGCAACGAGCCGAATGGCAAGCGCGCCGTCGGCAACGACGCGTACGACGAGGGCACCCACCCCGGGTACGACTGGGGCACCTACACGGAGCGGCTGGAGAAGGCCGGGCGCAGCTGGCGCACGTACACCGAGTGGGAGAACTTCACCGACAACCAGATCGAGTTCTTCGCCACCTTCAAGGCCGTCGCCCGCAAGGTGCTGGCGAAGACCGGCGGGCACACGTACATGGAGTCGTTCTACTCCGCCGTGCGGGACGCGGACGCGGCCGGGCGGGAGCGGCTGTTCGGCCTGCTGGAGGAGGGTGTCGCCACCCTGGACAAGGCCGAACGCCGTCTCTTCGAGCGGGCGTTGCGCCGGGTGGAGACCGGAACGCTGGCCGACGAGTTCGCCAAGGACGTGGCGGCGGGCACGCTGCCGGAGGTCTCCTATCTGGTGCCCTCCGCCGTCGACTCGGAGCACCCGAGCGTCTCCTCGCCGGTCCACAGCGCGACGATCGTCTACAAGGTCCTGGACGCGCTGGGCAAGCACCCCGACGTGTGGCGGCACACCGCCGTCATCATCAACTACGACGAGAACGACGGCTTCTTCGACCACGTGCCGCCACCGGTCGCCTCGCCAGAGGTGACCGAGGAGCAGTGGGAGGGCAAGCCCACCGGTCTCGGCATGCGAGTGCCGATGCTCGTCGTGTCGCCATGGACCATCGGCGGCTACGTCTGCTCCGAGGTCTTCGACCACACCTCCGTGATCCGCTTCCTGGAGCGCTGGACCGGGGTGAAGGAACCGAACATCGGCGACTGGCGCCGCACGGTCACCGGCGACCTGACCTCTGCTTTCGACTTCTCGCGAGCACGTCGCCGACCTGAGACGGAGCGGCCGGGCGCCATTCCGCCGTTCAGTGGCCGCTGGTCGCCGATCCCGCCGCTCGTGCAGCACATGCCCGTGCAGGAGCCGGGTACGCGTCCGGCCCGTGCACTGCCCTACCAGCCGGACGCGCAGGCGAAGGCGGTGGATGGCGCGGTGCGGGTGGCCCTCAGCAACACGGGGCGCTCGTCGGCGCACTTCGTGCTGTATCCGTACGCGGGCGAGTTCCCCGTACCGCAGCACCGGGACGTGAAGGGCACGACGCAGTGGACGGTGCCCGTCACCGGCCCGGCGTACCGGTTCACGGTGACGGGGCCGAACGGCTTCCGCCGCGAGTTCGCCGGGTCGGCGAAGGACGGTGCTCCGGCCGAGGTCGCGTCGCGGGTCGACGCCCGTGAGCGCGACCTGCATCTCACGCTGCGCAACACGGGGCGGACGGCGCTCACCTTCAGGGTGCGGCCGCGGGGATACGTCGAAGAGGCGGACCTGCGCGACTGGACCAGGACCGTCAAGGTCAAGCCGGGGCGCAGCCGCACGGTGGTGCACTCGGCGGCCGACGCGCACGGCTGGTACGACCTGGACGTCACCGTCGACGGCGACGATGCCTTCCGGCGCCGGCTGATGGGGCACATCGAGAACGGCCGGGCGAGCGTCTCGGGCTGACCCGGGGCCGGACGCCGTGGCGCCCCTCGCCTCCGGCGGCCCGCCGTTCCGGCGTCGGGCCGGCGAGCCGGTCGAGGAACAGCGTCACGGGTACCCTCGCTACCTGCAAGGCGACCGTCCGGCGCACGTAAACAGCGAGGTGCGAGTCCGTATGTTCACCACCCGGCCCACCCTCCAGGGCACCTTCGGCATGGTGTCCTCCACCCACTGGCTCGCCTCGCAGTCAGCGATGGCGGTCCTGGAGGACGGCGGCAACGCCTATGACGCCGCCGTCGCCGCCGGATTCGTCCTGCACGTCGTCGAACCGCACCTGAACGGACCGGCCGGCGAAGTGCCGGTGATCCTGGCGCCCGCGGACGGCGAGGTCCAGGTGCTGTGCGGCCAGGGCCCGGCCCCCGCCGGGGCCACCGCCGCCCACTACCGCTCGCTCGGCCTCGGCCTGGTCCCCGGCACCGGTCCGCTCGCCGCCGCCGTGCCGGGAGCCTTCGACGCCTGGATGCTGCTGCTGCGCGACCACGGCACCAAGACCGTTGCCGAGGTGCTGCGGTACGCCATCGGTTACGCGGAGGACGGCCACCCGCCCGTGGAGCGGGTCGGCCGGACCGTCGAGAGTGTCCGCGAGCTCTTCGAGACGCAGTGGCCCACCTCCGCCGCCGTCTACCTGCCCGGCGGCGCCTCCCCGAGGCCGGGCGACCTCTTCCGTAATCCGGCCCTGGCCGCGACCTGGCGCCGACTGATAGCCGAGGCCGAGGAGACCGGCGGCGCGGACCGCACCGCCCAGATCGAGGCCGCCCGCGCGATCTGGCGCGAGGGCTTCATCGCCGAGGCGCTGGTCCGCCAGGCGGCCGTCCCCACCATGGACACCAGCGGCGACCGCCATCCCGGCACCCTCACCGCCGCCGACCTGGCCGGCTGGTCCGCGTCCTACGAGGCGCCCGCCACGTACGACTGGAACGGCTGGACGCTCGCCAAGGCCGGCGGCTGGAGCCAGGGCCCCGCCTTCCTCCAGCAGCTGGCCCTGCTCCCCGCCGAGCTGCCCCGCTACGGCTCCGAGGAGTACGTCCACCTGCTCATCGAGGGCTGCAAGCTCGCCATGGCCGACCGCGAGGCCTGGTACGGCGACGCGGACGAGGTGCCGCTCGCCACCCTGCTCTCCGAGCCGTACAACGCCGCCCGCCGCGCCCTGGTCACCGAGCGCGCCTCGCACGAGCTGCGGCCGGGCAGCCCCGACGGGCGGGTTCCCGTCCTGAGCGAGCACGCCCGCGCCGTGGCCGACGGCTTCGACGTGACGGGTCTCCCCGTCGTCGGTGCCGGAGAGCCGACGGTCGCGAAGGAAGGGGGGGAGCCCACGGCGACCGCGGACCGTACCGGAGAGCCGTCCGTCGGCGCGGACGGCGCCACCCGCGGGGACACCTGCCACGTGGACATCGTCGACCGCTGGGGCAACATGGTCTCGGCCACGCCAAGCGGCGGCTGGCTCCAGTCCAACCCGGTCGTCCCCGAGCTCGGCTTCCCACTCGGCACCCGCCTCCAGATGGCCTGGCTGGACGAGGGCCTGCCGAACTCCCTCACCCCCGGCCGCCGGCCCCGCACCACTCTCACCCCGACCCTCGCCCTGCGCGACGGCGTCCCCGTCATGGCGTTCGGCACCCCGGGCGGCGACCAGCAGGACCAGTGGCAGCTGCACTTCTTCCTCGCCGTCGCGCTGCGCGCCGAGGTCCGCGGCGGCCTCGACCTCCAGGGCGCCATCGACGCCCCGAACTGGCACAACGACAGCTTCCCCGGCTCCTTCTTCCCGCGCGGGATGCTTCCGGGCAGCGTCACCGTCGAGGCGGGCATGGACCCGGAGGTGGTGGCCGGGCTGCGCCGGCGCGGCCATGACGTCACGGTGGGCGACGCGTGGTCCGAGGGCCGGATGTGCGCGGTCGCCCGCGACCCGCGCACCGGGATCCTGTCCGCCGCCGCGAACCCGCGCGGAATGCAGGGGTACGCGGTCGGACGCTGACCGGCCACCTTCCCGTCACGACCGGGTCGTCGGCGCTCCGGCCACCCGTGCTTAGCTGGGGGCATGATCGATGACTTCCTCGCCGGGGACCTGACCGAGGTCGAGGCGGCGGTCCGCGCAGCGGCCGCCGCCGAGATCATGCCGCGCTTCCGGCAGCTCGCCGCCCACGAGATAGTCGAGAAGAACGGCCCGCACGACCTGGTGACCACCGCGGACCGGCTGGCCGAGGAGCACCTCACCGCCGCCCTGAGCCGGCTCCTGCCCGGCTCCGTGGTCGTCGGCGAGGAGGCGGTCCACGCCGATCCGGAGGTGTACGGGGCGCTGGGCGGCGACGCACCCGTATGGATCGTCGACCCGGTCGACGGCACCCGGCAGTTCGTCCGGGGCGAACCCGGCTTCTGCACCCTGGTCGCGCTCGCGCACCACGGCGAGACCCTGGCCTCCTGGACGTACGCCGCCGCCCTCGACGAGATGGCCGTGGCGGTACGGGGCCGGGGGGCGACGCTCAACGGTATAAGCCTGAAAGCCGGTTCGCCCGTGCCCGGCGAAGCCCTGCGGGTCGCGATGTCACACCCCGACTACACCACCGACGCGCAGAAGCGTGCCCTGCTGGGCCTGCGCACCGAAGGCATCGACGCCCGCCCCTGCGGATCGGCCGGCCTCGAATACCTCGCCGTCGCCCGCGGCACCCTGGAGGCGGTCGCCTTCAACTGGGAGTTCGCCTGGGACCACGCGGCGGGGCTCCTCCTGGTCACGGAGGCGGGCGGCGCGCAGTCCACGCTGTCCGGTGCGCCGTTCCGGATCGCCGGGGGCAACGACCTGCCCTTCACGGCGGCCCGCGACCGGGCGACGGCGGACACCGTGCTGACCGCGCTCCGCACCGGGGCCTGACGGGGCGGGGCCTGACGCACCGGGGCCTGAACGAGCGGTCCGCGCACCGGCCGCTCCCGACGGCTGATCAGTCCAGGAGGTCGCGGGTCAGCGCGGCGAGGCGCTCGCGGGCGCGCGGATCGTAGGCCTGCTCGTGGGCGGCCGTGTCGGTGAAGCGGTCGAAGTAGCGTCCGGTGACCTCGGCCAGCGCCGGATCGGTGATCAGCCGGACCGTGGGGCGTACGCCCTCCTCGACGGAGACCTCCGGGGTCAGGCCGTACTCCCGGACACCCCGGGTGTCCATCAGATGGGCCGGGTGCAGGGCGTTGAAGGTGACCCCGGTGCCGGACGTCTCCTGAGCGGCAAGATCGAACGTCGACATGATCATGGCGAGTTTGCTCCGGCAGTAGGCCTCCAGGCCTTCGTAGCCGCGCTCCATCATGACGTCGTCGAAGTCGACGGCCGACTGTCCCACCGACGCCACCTGGACGACGCGCGCCGGGGCCGACGCCGACAGCAGCGGAAGCAGCTCCCTGATCCGGCCTGATCCAAACGAAAGACCCTAGCCCTCATGGCAGCCAAGAGCGCCGCGCTGAAGGGCGCCGACCTCACCGTCGCCCAGTACGCGGCACTGTTCGCCCTCGCCGACCACCCCGGAATGCCGGGTGCCGCGCTGGCCAGGGTCTGCCTGGTCACCCCGCAGGCCATGGCGGCGGTGCTCAAGCACTTGGAGGAGCGCGGACTGGTCGTCAGGACCGTGCACCCGTGGCACCAGAAGATGCTGGAGACCCGGCTGACGGAGGCCGGTACCGAAACGCTGCGCCGGGCCGACGAGCAGGCGGTGCGGATCGAACGCCGCATCGCCGACGAGTTCACCCCGCAGGAGCGGGACGCCCTGCGGTCTCTGCTCAGCCGCTGCGTCGCGGCCATTCAGCGCGACTGAACCGCGCTCGGGCCTCGCTCAGGCCATGCTCAGGCCGCGCTCAGGCCGTGCTTCACCAGGCAGAACGGGTGCTCTTCGGCCCACCGCGGTTTGACGACACGCCCTAGGCGGACATACCGGTCAGCACCGCCCGTACGTCGTTCACGACCTCCCCGGCCGTCTCCACCGCCGCGGCGTCCAGACCCCGCAGCGCCTCGCCGGCCCGCTCAGCGAAGCCCGCCGGGGTGTCCGGCAGGGCGGCGGCCGCCGCCAGCGCGCCCTTCTCGTTGAGGCACCAGGTGCGGTGGTGGGCGTGCAGCGACTGGGCGAGGATGCCGAACGCCCGGGACAGGCAGAGCGACACGTGCAGCCGGTCACCGGAAGGGGCCGACTTGCGGGCCGACACCACCGAGAAGTCCGCCTCCCAGGCCGCGTCGGCAAGGGCCTTGCGCAGCGGCTCCGGATAGTCGAGCGTCTCGGCCCGAAGCCCCGTCAGTTCGTCCCGGGTGTCGGCGAGTACGTGGCCGAGGGCGACCTCGCCCGGATAGGCGGGGGACCAGAAGCCGAGCGGGTGGCCGGGCTGGACGCCCACCTCGTAGCGCCCCTGGCGGCAGTCGGACCAGACCGCCTCGACCCGGTCCAGATCGCGCAGGATCCAGTCCACCGGCGTGCCGTCCACCCGCAGCCAGGCCCCGCCGTTGACCCACGGCCCCCAGCCGCCCGGCCCGGCCACCTCGACCGGCGAACCCTGTACTTCTTGGGCCAGCGCGCTCAGCGCGGCCAGGTCCAACGCGCCCCGGTAGTAGAGGCCCAGGTCCCAGTCGGAGTCCGGGCGGTGGGTGCCCCGGGCCCTGCTGCCGCCCAGGGCGACGGCGTGGATCCCGGGTACGGCGACGAGCCGTTCGGCCATGGCGTCGATCCGCCGCCGCATCCCGGAATCCTCCGGGGCGGTCCCGGGGGCGGCGAGCGGGCCGGAGGGCGCTTGCGGGCGGGGGCCGGGGTGCGGCGGCCGCGCGGGGTTCGGAGTGGTCATCGAGCGGGAACCCTACCCGCGCCCGGACCACTCGCGCCTGTGAATATCCTGGGGCCTCCGACCGTCGGCTGACAAAGGAGTCCGAAGGTGCCGTCGATGCTTGACGCAGTCGTCGTTGGGGCCGGCCCCAACGGGCTGACCGCCGCGGCCGAACTGGCCCGCCGCGGTTACGCCGTGGAGGTCTTCGAAGCCGGGCGGACCGTCGGCGGCGGAGCCCGTACGGAGGAGCTCACGCTCCCCGGCTTCCGCCACGACCCCTGCTCCGCGGTCCACCCGCTGGGCATCGGCTCGCCCGCCTTCGATGCGATGCCGCTCGCCCGGCACGGCCTGGAGTGGCTCCAGCCCCGGCTGGCCCTGGCCCACCCGTTCCCGGACGGTTCCGCCGCCGTGCTGGCCGACTCGGTGGGGGAGAGCGCCATGTCCCTCGGGCCGCGTGACGCGGGGGCGTACCGCAGGCTCGTCGCACCGTTCCTCGGCCACTGGGACAGCCTCGCCCAGGACTTCCTGCGCACCCCGTGGGACGGCCTGCCGCACGACCCGTACCGCTGGGTGCGGTTCGGGCTGAACGCCATCCAGCCCGCCACCCTGCTGTCCCGCCGCTTCAGCGGCGAGAAGGCGCGCGGCCTCTTCGCCGGGCTCGCCGCCCATGCCATAGCCCCCACCAACGGGATCGCGACCGGCGGAATCGCCCTGCTCTTCGCGCTGGCCGCGCACGAGAGGGGCTGGCCGGTGCCGCGCGGCGGCTCCCAGGCCATCTCCGACGCCCTCGCCTCCTACCTGCGGGAGCAGAGCGGCGTCATCCACACCGGTACGGAGGTCAAGCGGCTGGACGAGCTCCCGCCGGCCCGCGCCTACATCTTCGACACCTCACCGACCGCGCTGGCCCGGATCGCCGGACTGGGCAACGCCTACAGCGGCTACCGCTACGGCGCCTCCTGCTTCAAGATCGACTACGCCCTGTCCGGCCCCGTTCCCTGGACCGCGCAGGAGGCCCGCCGGGCGGGCACGGTGCACATCGGCCCCACGGCCGGCGAGATCGACTCCGCCCTGCGCGCCGCGGTCACCGGCCGCGACCCGAGCGTGCCGTTCCTGATCACCGCCCAGCCCAGCCTCGTCGACCCGTCCCGCGCCCCCGAGGGCAAGCAGGTGTTCTGGGTGTACGGGCACGTACCGGCGGGCTGGCAGGGCGACGCCACCGAGGTCATCGAACGCCAGCTGGAGCGTTTCGCCCCCGGCTTCCGTGATCTGGTGCTCGCCCGCTGCGTGGCGGGACCACCCGGGATCGCCGCGCGCAACGCGAACTACGTGGACGGGGACATCGCCTGCGGCGCGTTCTCAGGACTGCAGACGGTGATCCGCCCCAAGCTCGCCCGGGTCCCGTACGCGACGGCGCATCCGGCGGTCTTCATCTGCTCCTCCGCGGCCCCGCCCGGACCCGGTGTGCACGGCATGTCCGGTCACCACGCGGCGAAGGCCGTATGGCGTCGGCTGCGGTCCCGCCCCTGACGCACCGCCCCCGTCTCACAGCACCGGGCCGGCGGCTGTGCGGCGAGCGTTACCGCCCGTGATCCGCCCGGGTCACACCGGTGTAATGGGCCATTCGTACCGTCGGGACCTCGATCCGATCCACGGGAAGGTCCCCCGGTGCCCCCAGAGAGCTCGTCGGCCGCCGTCACCCAGGTACGGACGGTCTGCTCGTACTGCGGGGTGGGCTGCGGCATGGTGCTCGACATCGGCTCGGGCCCCGACGGCCGCCGCAAGGTCCTCAAGGCGTCCGGCGACAAGGCCCACCCCGCCAACCGCGGCCGGCTGTGCACCAAGGGCGCGACCACCGCCGACATGCTCGCCGCCCCCGGACGGCTGACCACCGCGCTGATCCGGCCCGAGCGCGGCGCCGAGCCCGTACCGGCGGGCGTGGACGAGGCGATCACCGACACGGCCCGGCGGCTGCGGGCGGTCATCGACGAACACGGACCCGACGCCGTGGCCTTCTACGTGTCCGGGCAGCTGAGCCTGGAGGCCCAGTACCTCGCCAACAAGCTGGCCAAGGGCTTCGTCCGCACCAACCGCATCGAGTCCAACTCGCGGCTGTGCATGGCCAGTGCGGGCAGCGGCTACAAGCTCTCCCTGGGCGCCGACGGCCCGCCCGGTTCGTACCAGGACTTCGACCACGCCGACGTCTTCCTCGTCATCGGCTCCAACATGGCCGACTGCCACCCGATCCTCTTCCTGCGCATGATGGAACGGGTGAAGGCGGGCGCCAGACTGATCGTCGTCGACCCCCGCCGCACCGCCACCGCGGACAAGGCCGGCCTCTTCCTCCGGATCAGACCCGGCACCGACCTCGCACTCCTGAACGGACTGCTGTACCTCCTCCACGAGAACGGGCACACGGACACCGCGTTCATCGCGGAGCGCACCGAGGGCTGGGAGGCCATGCCGGAGTTCCTGACGGACTACCGGCCCGCCGCCGTCGCGGAGATCACCGGCATCCCGGAGGCGGACATCCGGCAGGCGGCGCAGTGGATCGGCGGCGCGGGGGAGTGGATGAGCTGCTGGACGATGGGGCTGAACCAGTCCACGCACGGCACCTGGAACACCAACGCGCTGATCAACCTGCACCTGGCCACCGGGGCGATCTGCCGCCCCGGCAGCGGACCCTTCTCGCTCACCGGCCAGCCCAACGCCATGGGCGGCCGCGAGATGGGCTACATGGGGCCCGGTCTGCCGGGGCAGCGGTCGGTGCTGGTGGACGAGGACCGCGCCTTCGCCGACGCACTCTGGGGCCTGGAACCCGGCACCGTGCGCGAGGACGGCTCCGGCGAGGGCACCGTCGACATGTTCCGGCGGATGGCGGCGGGCGAGATCAAGGCCTGCTGGATCATCTGCACCAACCCCGTCGCCTCCGTCGCCAACCGCCGGACCGTCATCGAGGCCCTGGAGACCGCCGAACTCGTCATCACCCAGGACGTGTTCGCCGAGACCGAGACCAACGCCTACGCCGATGTGGTGCTGCCCGGCGCGATGTGGAGCGAGAGCGAGGGCGTACTGGTCAACAGCGAGCGCAACCTCACCCTCGCCCGCCGGGCCGTGGACCCGCCCGGTGAGGCGCTGGCCGACTGGCGGATCATCGCGCGGATCGCCTGCGAGATGGGATACGCCGACGCCTTCGGCTACGGCAGTGCGGAGGAGGTCTTCGCGGAGATCAAGCGCGCCGCGAACCCGCGCACCGGCTACGACCTGCGCGGTGTGAGCTACGAGCGGCTGCGCACCACCCCCGTGCAGTGGCCCGCCCCCTCGGCCGACGGCCCCGACCGCAACCCGGTCCGCTACCTCGGACCGGACGGCGGCCCGGTGTTCCCGACCGCGAGCGGGCGCGCCGTCTTCTTCGCCCGTCCGCACGTGCCGGCCGCGGAGATGCCGGACGACGACTACCCGTTCGTCCTCAACACCGGTCGCCTGCAACACCAGTGGCACACCCTCACCAAGACCGGCAAGGTCGCCAAGCTCAACCGGCTCGATCCGGCCCCGTTCGTCGAACTCCACCCCGAGGACGCGCGACGCCTCGGGATCGCCGGGGGCGACTCCGTCGAGATCGCGTCCCGGCGCGGCCGGGCCGTGCTCCCGGCCGTCGTCACGGACCGGGTGCGGCCGGGCTGCTGCTTCGCACCCTTCCACTGGAACGACCTCTTCGGGGAGTACCGCTGCGTCAACGCGGTGACCAGCGACGCGGTCGACCCCGTCTCCTTCCAGCCGGAGTTCAAGATGTGCGCGGTGACGCTCGCCAAGGTCGCCCCCGTGCCCGGCGTCTCCGCGGCACCGGGCGCCGCCCCCGCCGCTCCCGAGGCCCCCGGCAGCGAACCGGCGCAGCCGCTGCCGGTTGCCACCGCGCGGCCGGGTGCCGGGGCCGTGTTCGGGCTGGAGGACGCACCGCCGCCGGTCCTCGCGGAGCACGAACGGCAGTACCTGGTCGGCTTCCTCGCCGGTCTGCCGTCCGGCACGCCCGGCGTCCCGGTGCTGCCGGCCGGTGCGCCGTTCACCGGGGAGCACGCGCGATGGGTGAACGGTGTGCTCGCCGGGATGTACTCACGTGCTCCGCAGACCACGGACGAACCCGCCGCGGCGGACCCCTCCGGCAGCCGCGAGGTGGTGGTGCTGTGGGCGTCGCAGACCGGCAACGCGGAGGAGTTCGCCACGACCGCCGCCGACCGGCTGACCGCCACCGGACACCGGGCCCGGCTCGTCGGCATGGCCGACGCGGACCCTCGCGCCCTCCCGCCCGCCGCCGACCTCCTGCTGATCACCAGCACCTTCGGTGACGGCGACGCCCCCGACAACGGGTCCGGGTTCTGGGAGGCCCTGACCGCCGCCGACACCCCGCCCCTGGACGGCACGCGGTACGCGGTCCTGGCCTTCGGGGACTCCTCGTACGACGACTTCTGCGGCCACGGCCGGCGGCTGGACCAGCGCCTCGACGAGCTGGGCGCGGTCCGGCTGGCCCCGCGCACCGACTGCGAACCCGACTACGAGCCCTCCGCCCTGAGCTGGCTGGACCAGGTGCTCACCGGCCTCACCGGCCAGTCGGCACCCGCCTCCCCGCTGCCAGACGTGGCAGCCGGCAGTGGCACCGCAGCGGCGGCCGTGCCCCTTCCCACGCCCGGCGCCAAGCCGGTGCCCGTCACGGCCCGGCTGGCCGGAAACCGGCTCCTCAGCCTCCCCGGCGCGGGCAAGGAGGTCCGCCGGTTCACCTTCGACACACGTGGCGCAGACGGCCCCCTCACCTACGAGGCCGGAGACGCCCTCGCCGTACACCCCGTCAACAGCACCGGCCTGGTGGCCGAATGGCTGGCGGTCACCGGCCTGGATGCCGACGCCCCCGTCGAGATCGCGGGGCTCGACGGAATCCCGCTGGCCGAAGCCCTGCACCGCCGGCTGGACATCACCGCCCTCACCCCCGCCCTGCTCGGGTTCATCACCGAACGGACCGGCGACCGGGCCCTGAAGAAGATGCTGCGCCCCGACAACAAGGGCGAACTGGCCCGCTGGTCCTGGGGACGCCAGGCGGTGGACGTGCTGGCCGAGTACCCGGTCCGCGCCGCACCGCAGGAATGGGCCGGCGTCCTCAGACGGCTCCAGCCCCGCCTGTACTCGATCTCGTCCAGCCCGCTCACCGACCCCCACCAGGTGTCCCTGACCGTCTCCGTCGTCCGGTACGAGAACCCGCGGGGCCGCCCCCGCAACGGGGTGTGCTCCGCCTTCCTCGCGGACGCGGCCCCCGACGCCCCGGTGTCGGTCACCGTGCGGCGCGCCCCGCACTTCCGGCCACCGCCGGGCCCCGACACCCCGCTGGTGATGGTCGGCCCGGGGACCGGCGTCGCCCCGTTCATCGGCTTCCTGGAGGAGCGGCGGGCCCGCCGCCACCGGGGACCCAACTGGCTCTTCTTCGGAGAACAGCACCGGGCCACCGACTTCACCTACGAGCAGGAGCTGACGGACTTCCTCGCCGACGGCACCCTCACCCGCCTGGACACGGCCTTCTCGCGCGACCAGCGCGCCAAGGTCTACGTCCAGGACCGGATGCGTGAACACGGCGCCCGGCTCTGGTCCTGGCTCCGGGACGGCGCCCACTTCCACGTCTGCGGCGACGCCGCGCGCATGGCCAAGGACGTCGACCGGGCCCTGCGCGACATCGCCGTCGCGCACGGCGGCCTCGACCAGGACGCGGCGGCCCTGTACGTCAAGCAGCTCGCCGCCGACAAGCGGTACGTCCGCGACGTCTACTGAAGCGGCACCGCTGAAGCCGCCCCGACGGTCCGGCCTCAGGCGGCCCGCGCGGGTCCGGCCCCTTCGACGTCGAAGGTCAGCTCGTCCTCGTAACACCACCACCAGGTCTCGCCCGGCTCGTAGGAGCGGATGAGCGGGTGCCCGGTGGCGGAGTGGTGCGCGGTGGCGTGCTTGTTGCGCGAGGAGTCGCAGCAGCCGACGTGGCCGCAGGTCGGGCACACGCGCAGGTGCACCCAGGTGTCACCCTTCGCGACACACTCCGTGCAGGAGTCGGCACTGTCCGGGGCGACCCGCCGCACCTGGTCCAGGTGGGAGCAGAGCGGCGGCGTCGCCTGTGCGTCCGTCATCGTCGGCCTCCTTCTCGTCGCTCCCCGCAGCGGCCCCGTTCCATTCTCGTGCGAAGTGCGGAACGGGGCGAGGGGAGAGCTCGAAGCGGGGCGGGCGGGAGCGGATCACGGCGGTGCAGGCAGCTCAAGGCTGATGTCGGATTCCCGCCAGCCCTGCCCGGCCGGGTGCCCCATGCTTGAACCATGCACACCGACACCGAGCGCTGCGTGCGGGCCGTCCGCTCCAAGGACTCCCGCTTCGACGGGTGGTTCTTCACGGCGGTCCTGACCACCAGGATCTACTGCCGGCCGAGCTGCCCCGTCGTGCCGCCCAAGGTCGAGAACATGACCTTCTACCCGAGCTCCGCCGCCTGCCAGCAGGCCGGATTCCGGGCCTGCAAGCGGTGCCGGCCCGACACCAGCCCGGGATCGCCCGAGTGGAACGCCCGCGCCGACTCCGTCGCCCGTGCGATGCGGCTCATCCGGGACGGGGTCGTCGACCGCGAAGGGGTGACCGGTCTGGCCACCCGGCTCGGCTACTCGGCCCGGCAGATCGAGCGGCAGCTGCTCGCGGAACTGGGAGCGGGGCCGCTGGCCCTGGCCAGGGCGCAGCGGGCACAGACCGCGCGGGTGCTCATCGAGACCACTGGGCTGCCCATGGCCGAGGTGGCGTTCGCGGCCGGGTTCTCCTCGATCCGCACCTTCAACGACACCGTCCGCGAGGTCTTCGCCCTCGCCCCGGGCGAACTGCGCGGCCGGGCCGCCAAGTCGGCGAAACCTCCGGCCACACCCGGTGTGATAGCGCTGCGGCTGCCCTACCGCGCCCCGCTCAACCCCAGCAACCTCTTCGGGCACCTCGCCGCGACGGCCGTCCCCGGCGTGGAGGAGTGGCGCGACGGCGCCTACCGCCGCACCCTCGACCTCCCCTACGGGCACGGCATCGTCGCCCTCACCCCGCACCCCGACCACATCGCCTGCCGGCTCTCGCTCACCGACCCGCGCGATCTCACCCGGGCCATCAGCCGCTGCCGCTGGCTGCTGGACCTCGACGCCGACCCGGTCGCCGTCGACGAACAGCTGCGCACCGATCCGCTGCTCGCCCCGCTGGTCGACGAGGCACCGGGGCGGCGGGTGCCGAGGACCGTCGACGGCGCGGAGTTCGCCGTACGGGCCGTCCTCGGCCAGCAGGTGTCGACCGCCGCGGCCCGTACCCACGCGGCCCGGCTGGTCACCGCCCACGGCACGCCCGTCGACGACCCGGAGGGCGGTCTCACCCACCTCTTCCCGGCCCCCGGGGCGCTCGCCGGACTCGACCCCGGTCAACTGGCCCTGCCGCGCAGCCGCCGCCGGACGCTCACCACACTCGTCGCGGCCCTGGCGGACGGTTCGCTGCGGCTCGGCACCGACACCGACTGGGAGAAGGCGCGGGCCGAACTGGGCGCGCTGCCCGGCTTCGGGCCGTGGACGGTCGAGGTCATCGCCATGCGGGCGCTCGGTGATCCGGACGCCTTCCTGCCGACGGACCTCGGCATCCGGCGGTCCGCGCAGCAGCTCGGCCTCCCCTCGACACCGGCCGCGCTCACCGCCCGTGCGGCGGGCTGGCGCCCCTGGCGGGCGTACGCGGTCCAGTATCTGTGGACCGTCGACGACCACCCCATCAACCACCTTCCGGCACAGGGAAGTTCATCGTGACCTCAGCACGCACCAGCACTGTCGCGGCGGCCCGGCGGCACACCGTGACCGACAGCCCCTACGGCCCGCTGACCCTCGTCGCCACCGACGGGGTCCTGGCCGGCCTCTACATGACCGGTCAGCGTCACCGTCCGCCCGAGGAGACCTTCGGCACGCCCGATCCCGGCCTCTTCGACGGGACGATCCGGCAGCTGGACGCCTACTTCGCCGGTGAACTGCGCGAGTTCGACCTTCCGCTGGACCTCGACGGGACCCCGTTCCAGCGCACCGTCTGGGCCGAGCTCCAGCGGATTCCCTACGGCGAGACGCGTTCGTACGGCGAACTGGCGGAGATCCTCGGCAAGCCCGGGGCCTCGCGCGCGGTGGGGCTGGCCAACGGCAAGAACCCGGTCGGCATCATCGTGCCCTGCCACCGGGTGATCGGAGCGTCGGGGAGCCTGACCGGCTACGGCGGCGGGCTCGACCGCAAACAGCGGCTGCTGGCCTTCGAGAACGGTACGCGGGACACCACCCCGGCGCTCTTCTAGTGCTCTTCCAGGTACGGGTGAGGGCTCCGCGCATGCCCGGAGCCCACACCCGTACCTGCCTCGGCCGGGTCAGCCGGTGAAGATCTCGATGACCGTCCAGATCGCCAGCCCCAGCATGCACAGGCCACCGACCCGCTGGACCGTCTTGAGGGGTACGCGCTTGGCGATGAACCGCCCGGCGAGCAGCGCCAGCGCCGATACGGACATCAGGGCCGCCGCGGACCCGATCGCGGTGGACCAGGCGCCGTTGCTCGCGGCCAGGTTGGCCGTCGTGATCTGGGTCAGGTCGCCCCACTCGCTGATGAACACCGCCATGAACGCGGTCGAGTACACCGGCCAGAAACCGGTCACGGTCTTCGGGGCGTCCTCGTCGTCGTCGTCGCCCCCGCCGGCCCGCAGGAGCATGAACGCCCCGAACGCGAAGAGCAGCGCCGAGACGAGCTTGACGATCCAGTCGGGCAGCAGCCCGAGCAGGCCACCCGCACCGACCGCGATGGCGACATGGACGATGAACGCGGACGACGTACCGAACCAGACGTAGAGCGGGCGCATGCGGGTGCCCATGGCCAGCGACGCGAACATCGTCTTGTCGGGGAGCTCCGCGAGGAAGATCAGCCCGAAAGCGGTGAGGATCGCCAGGGGGTCGAGATGCATTCCGGGTGGCTTTCTGTAAGAGCCGGGCCCCGGATCTTCCGCGAAGTGCCACTCGGGCTTTTCGGAGGACCACTCGGCCCGGCATGACGGCACCACCCGCGGGATGCGGGTGTGTCATACCTGACCGAAGGTCTCGCCCGTCCGTGACCATCCACGGACCCGGCCACCGGGAACCCGGAGGTTCCAGTGTGTCGACGACCGGTTTGCGGGGCTACTCCCCTTCGCAGCCCTCCACATTACCCCACCCGGCGGTGGGGGAGATCACCTGTTCGAGCCGGCGGGCAGTCCGTCCTCCAGCTCCGCCGCGCCCGCGCCCGAATCCAGCACCTCCAGCGCCGCCCGCACCCGCAGCCCGAGTCCGGCGGGCAGATGGCTGCCGAGTTCCGCCCGGTCGACCAGCTTCCACGACAGCAGTTCTTCCTCCTGAATGCGCACCGCCGCCAGCTGCCGCTCGTCGAGCACGCCGCCGTCGTATACGTAGGCGACGATCGGCGGGCGCGCGGTGCCGCGCGCCCAGTCGACCGCGAGCAGCCGGCCCGGCTCCAGATCGAGGCCGATCTCCTCGGCCGACTCGCGCCGGGCCGCCTGCCGGGGCGTCTCGCCGTCGGCCGACTCGATCGTGCCGCCCGGCAGGGTCCAGCCGTCCCGGTAGTTCGGCTCGACGAGCAGCAGTCGGCCCTCCGCGTCACGGAAGACGCAGGCGGCGCCCGCGAGCACCTTGGGGAGTCCGTCGATATACGTGGCGTAGTCATCGGTGGTCACACGAGCAGCCTAGGGTCTTTCCGGCGCGGGTCCAGGGCACGGACACCCATGGGCATGGAGCGGGTGATCCGGATAGGGTCGGGGCGGCGCGACTGCCTGTTCGAAAGCAAAGGGATTCAAGGTGACGGACGGAGCAGTGATGGAGACCGCACGCGTACTCGTCGCGGCGGACAAGTTCAAGGGCTCGCTCACGGCTGTACAGGTCGCGGAGCGGGTGACGGCCGGGCTGCGGCGCATCGCGCCCGAGGTGCCCGTCGAGACCCTGCCCGTGGCCGACGGCGGCGACGGCACGGTGGCCGCCGCGGTGGCCGCAGGGTTCGAGCGCCGCGAGGCGCGCGTGACCGGGCCGCTCGGTGACCCGGTGACGGCGGCGTACGCCCTGCGCGACACCACGGCTGTGGTGGAGATGGCCGAGGCCTCGGGCCTCCAGCACCTTCCCGAGGGGGTGTTCGCCCCGCTCACCGCGACCACGTACGGCTCCGGCGAACTGCTGCTCGCCGCGCTCGAAGCGGGCGCGCGGACCATCGTGTTCGGGGTCGGCGGCAGTGCGACCACGGACGGCGGCGCGGGCATGCTGGCCGCGCTCGGCGCACGGTTCCTGGACGCGGACGGCAAGCCCGTGGGTCCGGGCGGCGGCGGGCTCGCCGGCCTAGCCTCGGCCGATCTCGCCGGGCTCGACCCACGGCTCACCGGGGTCGACCTGATCCTCGCGAGCGACGTGGACAACCCGCTGACCGGGCCGAAGGGCGCCCCCGAGGTGTACGGGCGCCAGAAGGGCGCGACCGAGGAGGACATCGCGGTCCTCGACGCGGCGCTCACCCACTACGCGTCCGTGCTGGGACCGGACCACGCCCGGCTGCCCGGCGCGGGTGCGGCCGGCGGTATCGGGTACGGGGCGCTGGTCGCCCTCGGCGCGCGGTTCCGGCCCGGGATCGAGGTGATGCTCGACGTTCTCGGCTTCGCCCCCGCGCTGGCCCGTGCCACGCTGGTCATCACGGGTGAGGGCTCGCTCGACGAGCAGACCCTGCACGGCAAGGCCCCGGCGGGGGTCGCCGCGGCGGCCCGCGCGGCGGGTATCGAGGTCGTCGCGGTCTGCGGGCGTCTCGCGCTGCCCCCGGAGGCGCTCGGCCGGGCCGGGATCCGGCGCGCGTACGCGCTCACCGAGCTGGAGCCGGATCCGGCGGTGTGCATGGCGGAGGCGGGGCCGCTGCTGGAGCGGGCGGCGGAGAACATCGCCCGGGATTTCCTGCGCTGACCCGCTGGGAGGGCCATGCCGACCCTCCCGCAGCATCCTCGCAACGGCGGGGCCGGCCGCCGGACGGACGTCTCACGTGTCCGTCCGGCGGCCGGCCTGTTACGGGTCAGTCGGTGGTGGTGTAGGCCTCCAGTTCGGAGAGCTGCGCCGCCGGCCACCCGGTGTTGCCGGTGAACGTCAGCCGCAGATACCGGGCCGACGTGCCGGGCAGGGTGACGGTCGCCTTGTTTCCGCTCGACGGGTCGAAGGTGTAACCCGCAGAGCCCTTCAGCGAGTTGAACGTGTTGTTGTCGGTGCTGCCGGACACGCCCAGGGTCTGCGTACGGGTGGCCCAGGCCGCTGCCGGCGGCAGCTTCAGGACCAGTCGCTTGACCGCCTTGGCCGCGCCCAGATCGACCGTGATGGTCTGCGGGAAGGCGTTGTTGGTGCTCTCCCAGTAGGTGTTCGCGTCACCGTCCACGGCCCTGGACGCGCCGTACACATCCGCGTGGCCGGACTCGGTCACGCTGTGGCCCCGGGCGAGGTTGCCCGTCTCTGCGGGCGGGTCGGTGGGCGGATCGGTCGGGTCGGTGGGGTCGGTCGGGTCGGTCGGCGGGTCCGTGGGATCCGTCGGGCCGGTGCCGCCCTGCGGCACACCGCCGTTGGTCCACACCGGGGCCGGCCAGTTGCCGGTGCAGGCAGGCGGGTCGGAGTACCAGCCGGAGTTGCCGGCGCCCCGGGTGATCTGGAAGCCGCTGCCGACGCAGTTGTGGATCGGGTTGGACTGCGCGATGTGGGTGGCCACCACGTTGGTGAAGGTGGCCGTGCCCGGCGACTGGATCTGGAGCGCGTAGGTACCGGCGCCGTCGATCTTGATGTTGTTGAAGTGCAGCCCGTTGGTCGCGCCCTCGATGAGGTGGATCGCGGCGTAGGAGCTGTCGAGTATCTCCGTGTCGGAGATGTTGACGGTGGCGTTGATGGGCTCGTTGAGCCCGCTGAACCAGATCGCGCCGACGCCGAACTGCCAGTTGTAGTCGTTGTTGCCGGTCCGGATCAGGGTGTTGCGGGCCGCTGTGGTGGTGCCTGAGACAGCGGTTCCCTGACCGGAGTTGACCCCTGGATAGCGGTTGGCGATGTGCAGGCCGCCGCCGTTGGTGATGGTGTCCGACATGACGTTGTCGGAGATCGTGATGTCCTTGCCGCCGTACGTCACGATGTTGTTGGCGAGGATCGGCAGGACCACGGTGTTGAACGTGAACTTGTTCTTCACGTTCGGGACGTTCTCCGCCCACATCGCCAGTCCGTCGTCGCCGGAGTTGCGGACGAAGGTGTTGGTGACGGTGGAGTTGGTGACGCCGTAGTGGAAGTTCACGCCGTCGGCGGTCTGGTCCAGGATGCGGCTGTTCTTGATGGTGAGGTTGTCCATCGGACCGTCCATCCAGGCGCCGCACTTGGTGTGCTGCATCCAGATGTTGTCGACGGTGGAATTCGACAGGGCACCGCCGATGGCGTTGACCTGGTCGTCGTCCACCCGCTCCTGGATGTCACCGATGATGGCGAAGTCCTTGAGCGTGACGTTGCTGCTGCCGCCGTCCCTGGCGTACTTCCCGTAGACGCCGACGGCCTTGCTCCGGTTGACGGGATCGCGTCCCGTCAGCACGGAGTACCAGGGACCGGCGCCGCGCAGCGTCACCTTGTCCACGACGATGTGGTCGCGGACCTGGAAGGTGCCCTGCGGGATGTAGACCTCCTTGCCCTGCGCCTTCCCCGCGTCCACGGCCGCCTGGATCTTGGCGGTCGAGTCCGCCGCCCCGGTCGGGTCGGCGCCGAAGTCGGAGACGACGTCGAGTGCGCCGGAGGGCTTGGCGGTCGGTGCGGCCACCTGCTCGAAGTCCGCCAGGTCGATGGTGAACGACGGTGACGCGGAGGTGGAGGAGACCTGCAGCCGGACCTTCGTACCGGCGGCGAGGGTCGACCCGAACATCGTCCGGGCCTCGTCGTAGAAGTGGTGCGGGTTGGTGTCGCCCGGGTTGTTGTTGAAGGGATAACCGCCGTAGTACCAGCCGTACTTGGAGGTGACGGGCACCGACTTCGGTGATGCGCCGTTCACCAGCACGTTGATCGAGGCGTCCCGGCCCGATCCGGCGGCGCTGTCCGGCAGCGAGTAGCGGAAGGACATCGCGTTGGCGGGTGCGGTGAGCGTGAACTCCACGTACTCACCGACCGCGTCCAGCGTCACGGCCTGCCGGCCGGAGGCCTCTGAGGGCAGCGTGCCGTACAGCCGGTTCGGGCCGATCAGCGTGCCGTTGGTGGCCGCGTACTCGGCTTCCTGCTCCTTGAACGGAACGGTCGCGCCGCGACCGGGAACCGCGACGGGGGAGGGGGCGGGGACCCCCGCCGCCTGGGCGGCCGGAGCGCTGGACAGGACCACGGCGGCAGCGGTGCCGACCGCGGCGAGTGCCAGCGAGAGAGAGGCGGATATGGAGCGTCTGAGCAACTGGCGTCTGGGAGTCGAGGTCACTTATCAGTCGTCCTTGCGGCTCGTGGGGGCACTTCGGACGCCCCACAGGCTAGGAGTGATGCCGCAAGGAAGTCCATGCCGATGCGCAAAATTCTGCTTGTGCTACTTAATTTTGTGACTCAAACCTGTGAATAGGGTGCGACATGCGGTACTTGGTCGCCTGCGGTGAGGGAGAACGTGAGGCCCAGGCGTGGGCTGCCCAGGTGGCTCACGGGTCGTGGCTCCTGTGCAAAAGATTTGCATCCATGCGTAAAAAGTGGCAGGCGTGGGTCGCGGCGGACCGGAGACCTTCCGGTAGCGCAATCACCCGAACGAGGGACCGCGATGTTCCCCGGGTATCACTAGCATCTGAGGCAGGACGCCCATGGGCGTACAGCCGGGCGGGGGAGTCGGTTCATGCGGGTACCGGAGTCCGTGGTGTACGGATTGGTGCTGGGCCTTGTGGTCCTGTCACCGCTCATCGGCTTCGGCCGGGCCAAGTGGCTGGCGGTGCTGAGCCTGTTGAACATCGGGGAGTACCGGGTGCTCGTGGCGAGTGACCCGTTCACGCTGGTGGTGGCGGTCACCGCACTGCTCGGAGCGATGCTGCTGCTCGCGGAGATGACCGCGCCGAGGCGGCTGTCGGGGACCCTGTGGATGGTCGGCGGGCTGCTGGTCGCGCTGGCCGCCGCCCGGCAGTCGGAGACCGCCGCGCTGATCGTGCACGCGAGACCCTGGGTGGCGATCTCGACGCTGGTGGCGGTGGCCGTACTGGCGCTCCGCGCGCGGCGGGCGAGACTGATCGCGCACGATCCGTCCGAGGGCCTGCGGGGCATGTGATGGGGCAGTCCCCGTCCACCCCGCTCCAGATCGCCATGCTGGTGCTCTTCGTCCTGCCGGGCGTCACCTACCAGTTCCTGCGGGAGCGCTGGCGGGGCCCGGTCCCCGGCGAACGCGACCTGGGGGAGCGGGTGTTGCGCGCCGTGGCGGCGTCCGTCGTGCTCGACACCCTGTATCTGGTCGCGGCAGGGCCCCGGTTGGTGCGCTTCGCCCGGCACGCCGGAGCGGGCGGCGGAGAGGCCGTCGCGCAGCAGCCCCGGACGGCCGGGCTGCTGGCCCTGGTGCTCTTCATCGTCGTGCCGGGGGTGGCCGCGGGCGGTGTCACCTGGTGGCAGCGGCGGCGGCGGCCCGCGCGCTACCGCTCGACGCCCACCGCCTGGGACCATCTGTTCCGCAGGTCCGGCCCCTGCTTCGTCCGCATGCGGCTGCGGGACGGCGCCTGGGTGGGCGGCTGGTACGGGGGCCGGTCGTACGCCACCTCGTATCCGCAGGCCCCCGAGATCTACCTGGAGACGGCGTGGCTGATGAAGCCGGACGGCGGCTTCGTCCGGCCCGTCCGGGACAGTGCCGGGATCCACATCAGAGCGGCGGACACCGATGTGCTGGAACTCCTCGCCCCGCCGTCCACCGCACCCCCGGACCCCCCTGCGGCGACCCTCCCGGCCGCCCGCGTCACCGAGGAGCCAGGATGACCGCACCCCGGGCAGAAGAGCCCGAACCCACCGCGTTCGAGAAGAAGTTACGGCTGAGGGGCGGAGGGGATTTCCGGGGACACACGCCGGTCCTCTCCATCCCGGAACCGACCCGGGGCCCCTCGGACCGGGCGGGGGTCTCCTTCCCGGCGCGGGACGCCGACGCGACCGTGCCGCCGCCGGAGAACCCGGAATCTCCGGAGCGATCCGGCCTGTCCGGCGATCCGTCCGGGCCGTCCGGTCCACAGCCCGCCGGGTCCTGAGCCGCCGGTCACCGCGCGGTCAGCATCCGACGTGCAGATAACTCGCCCAGAACTGCGGCAGATTGGGACACAGCTCACGGACCGCCAGGGTGGCGCGCCGCACCGCGGCCGCCGCGTCGACCGGCGCGCCGGACCGTACCGCCTGCGCCAGCGACGCGTAGACGTTCTCGGCGAACACGGAGCTGACCTCGTCCTCCACCCGCCACAGCGTCGCGATGACCTGCCGGTAGCCCGCCAGTTGGAAGGCCGAGGCGAGGTGGATGGCCTCATCGGCATGGCGGGGCGCGGTGCGGGCGGTGTCGCACGAGGACAGATAGGCGAGCTCCGGGCTGCCCAGCTCCAGCCGCGACACGTCCTCGACGGTGAGCAACTGCCGCTGGTGATCGTGCAGGAGCAGCCCGCTGCGTGAGGGGACGTCGGGATCGGTCGCCGTGTGGCAGGCGAAGTGCGCCCAGGCATGGTGGGGGAGCGCGCTCAGGACCCGCTCCCGGGTCGCGTCCGCGTCGGTGAGGCGGACGGTCCCCGGGAACAGCCCCCGCACCATCCGTGCCTCCGCCTCCGCCCCGGCGAGCGGCCCCGCTCCCGGCGTGCTGGACATGGCGACCGCGAGGGGCACCCGCCGTCGGGCCGGAACGGCTCGGGAGGTCCGGGCCGTCCGGGCGGTGGCCAGGGAACGCATCGTGGGCGTGTAGGACGAGATCACCCGGTCGAGCAGGGAACGGGTACCGCCCCGGTGCCCCGCCGCGTGGACGGGCAGCAGCGCGAGCGACCCGGTGGGCACCCACCACACACGCGGCAGCCCCGGCCCGCGATGTGCGCCGTGCAGATCCTTCAGGCCGTTCAGCACCGGTTCTGCCAGGGCGTCCCACAGCCAGCCGAGCACCTCGTGCACCGCCGCCGCCCGCTCCGCCTCGCCCCCGTACCCGGCGGCCAGGGCGGCGTCCAGCGTGCGCTGCCGGTGCTCGGCCTCGTCCGGGGTGACCCGCAGCGGGACGGAACGGATCCCGTCGGGGGCGACGATGACCGCGTCGGAGCGGAACCGGCTCACGTTGAGATACACGACGGCGCCCTCGGCCGCCCCGGCGAGCAGGCGCTGCGGGGACGGCGGCCCCGCGAAGTCCGCGAGCCCGTCGAGCGCCCGGATCTCGCGCAGCAGCACGTCCCAGCGCTCGCCTTCCGCACGCCGCCGGGAGCGCGCGTCCGCGGCATCGCCCGCGGGCCGCTCGGCGCGCCCCTCGGTGAGGGATGCCCGCAGCTCCTCGAACTCCCGGGCCAGCGAGGGGTTCCGGTCCCGCAGCTCACCGATGTCGGAGCGCAGGTCCAGCTCACGCGACAGCAGCACCCCGCGCCCCAGCTCCAGCATCGCCACCGCCCGCTCCGGCGCACCCTCGAACAGGGCACACGCCGCGGCGTCCGCAGCGATACCGCTGTACCGGCCGAGCCGGTCCTCCTGGTCCGCCCGGCGCAACTCGCGGCCGGCCAGCCGGGGGAGCAGCGCGATGACGGTCTCGAACGCCGTCATCGCGTCCCGGTAGCGGGCTCCGGAGGCCGCGATGTCGCTCCAGAGCAGCCCGGCCCGCATCCGTGTCGGGACGTCGGCCCTCGGGTGGGTCGCCGCGGCCCGTGCCGCGTCGAGGGCCAGGTCCAGCCTTCCGGTGCGGTCGTCACCGGCTGCGGAACCCCCGCCGTCACCGGCCGTGGGACCCGCTCTGTCGGCTGTCCCGCCCGGTGCGCGGGCCGTGTCGTACTGGCCGCGGTCGCGAAGGGCCAGCGCCGCGACGAACTGGTACACCGCCCGTTCCGGGGCATCGGTCGGCGCCGTGCTCAGGGCTCGCTCGCTCAGGCTGATCGCCTCGTCCAGATCGTCCGTGGCCGGCGCGCGCTCCGCGCCCGCCCGCAGCCCGTGCCGGGTGCGCAGAGCCAGGCCGAGGTTGCTCAGGCACGTCCCGTACAGCGCCTCGCCCGGTGCGATCGTCTCCAGCGCCTCCCGCCCCGTCCGCACGGCCCGGTCGATGTCCACGAGGTCCCCGGTGCGCTTCCCGCGCTGCACCAGCAGGTAGCAGAGGGTGGCCCGGTCCGCCGCGCGCCGGTAGCCGCGTCCGTCGGACCAGTCCACCGCGGCCGACACCTGGGCGACTGCCTGTTCCAGGACATCCATGTCATCGGTGCGCAGGAACTCGCTGTGCAGGGCGGCGCCGAGCTGGCCGCAGGTTCCGGGGAAGTGAGGACTGCGGGACGGGACGAGCCGTACGGCCTCGCGGCCGGTGGCGACGGCCCGCGTCAGATCGTCCGCCGCGCCGAGATGGTCGTAGCGCAGCCGCAACGCGGTGCTGAGCTGGCAGAGCATCCGGCCCCGGGCCTGGCCGGCGCCTCGGGCCCGGCTCGCCCGCCCACCGGCTTCGATGGCCTCGTCGAGGTCCTGGAGCCGCCCGAGCCGCTCGTACCGCATCCGGGCCGCCCGGATGAGGCCGGTGACGTGGACGAGGTGGTTGGCGTGTCCCACGCTCTGCCGGGTTGCGGTGCGGAAGTCGTCCACGGCCGAGTCCAGGACCGCCAGATCGTCGGATACGGCGAAGCTCCGCAGTCGGTCCTCGCCGGCGGCCGCGTGCTCGTTCGCTGCCAACGGATTGTTGTCCGGGTTGGCACGCTGCTCCGCGCTGGTCAGCTGGAGGCGTGCGACGCCCGCGAAACCGGCCACCATCGCGGAGACGTAGGTTGACGGCCCGTACCAGGCGGGGGTGGAGCCGGGGAAGAGCCAGATCCCTTTCTCCACCATCTGTGAGACGACGAAACCGAGGATGCCCCAGGGGGTGCGGCCGCTCGCTCTGCCGACGAGCCGGTCACCGGCGCAGAAGAAGAACAGCATCACCAATGTGCCGAGCACACCGATCGCCAGTGGCCAGTCCGACATCCGCTGAACTCCCCCTCTTTCCGTTCACGCCGGGTCGCGACGGCGCTTCCGCGCTGGCACCGTACCGCCTGGCCCAGCGGGAAATCGGCGGAGTTTCCGTATGGGGGACGGCCGCAATGGGGGTGGTATTCGGCCACGTGTACGCAATCGGAATCAGGGGTTTCACATCGGAGATTGAATGCGAAAGTTCATTCGGGCCATTCGCTTTATTCGATTCATTCGTTCCAATCGGAACCTTTCGTCCCGGCCGGGTATCTGACCAGCAGTACGTTCCGTGCCCCGATCAGAGGAGCTGTTCCGAATGGTTCGTCGTGTTCGTGTACTGCTGATGACCGCCTTACTGGCGGTGACGGCTTCGGTGATGTCCTCACCGTCCGCCTCCGCCGTGATCGGCGGATCGAAGAGCGCCTACGGTCCGTGGGCGGTGCGCATGTTCGTCGACGGCGCCCCGGCATGCACCGGCACCGCGATCGCCCGCCGCTGGATCATCACTGCCTCGCACTGCTTCTTCGAGCAGGGGCAGCCCGTCGCGGACAAGCGGATCTCGTTCCGGGCCGGCAGCCTCGACGTGCGCAAGGGCACCACACTGCACCCGGTGCCGCGCGGCCGGGTGGGAAGCGCGCGGGCCGACATGATGCTCGTCGAGGTCCCGCCGATGAAGATCCGCACCGCCCGGCTCGCCACCGCCGGTGTGCACCCCGGCCGGCTCGTGCGGCAGTACGGCTGGGGCGCCACCTGCACGGGGGACGAGAACAGCTGTCAGTCACCCGTGCTCAAGCAGTCGGTCCTGCGGGTCCTGCGCCCGGCAGACCCGCGTTGCGAGGGCTACACCGTGCCGGGCGGATCGGACTTCTGCATGGCGAAGGTGTCCGGGATCCCCGCGGGCGGCGACTCCGGCGGCCCGGTGATGAGCATCGGCCCGCGCGGCACCGAGACCCTCCTCGGCGTCTTCGACGGCTCCGACCGGGAGCGGACGGCGGGGGCGGGCGAGGTCTCCCAGCAGCTCGACTGGATCCACTCGGTCATCAGGGGATAGCCCCGGGCATGCACGAGGGCCCGGATGCTGGGGAGCATCCGGGCCCTCGTGCATGACGTGCGTGAGCCGTTACGGCAGCTGCGCCGCCCGTGCCTCGCGCCGGTTGTCGCGGAACGTGTTCACGCGGCGGGCGGTCGCGAAGAGCGGGATGACCGCGCCCAGGACCACCTGGAGCGCACAGCCGGTCTGGAGCAGCAGCTGACCGCCGGGGGCATCGAACGCCCATGCGGCCAGGAGGCCCATCGCGGCCACGATCCAGCCGAGCATCGCCACCGCGAGGACACCTCGCGGCTTGGGGTACTCGACCCGGCTGACCATCAGCCACGCCACTCCGACGATCGCGAGCAGCGTCGGCACGAAGGGCAGCTCCAGGAGCACGATCGAGATGACCGTGAGCGCTCCGAAGGGGCTCGGCATGCCCTGGAACATGCCGTCCTTCAAGGTCACGCAGGAGAATCTGGCAAGCCTGAGCACCACCGCCAGCAGCACGACGATCGCCGCCAGTGCCGAGACCCGCTGGTGTGCGTCGTCCGCGACCATGCCGTACACGAGGACGAAGTACGCCGGGGCGAGCCCGAAGCTGACGAGGTCCGAGAGGTTGTCCAGCTCGGCACCCATCGGCGAGGAGCGCAGCTTGCGGGCCACGAGTCCGTCGAACAGGTCGAAGATCGCGGCCATGAGCATCAGGATCACGGCGGTGGCGGCGGAGTGCCGCGCCATGCCGCTCTCGTCGCTGCCCGTGAGGTGCGGGATGAGGATGCCCGTGGTGGTGAAGTACACCGCCATGAAACCGCACGTGGCGTTACCGAGAGTGAGGGTGTCCGCTATCGACAGCCGCATTGAGAGCGGCATGTCCTCGGTGTCGTCCTCGGCTTCCGCCTCGGGTACCCAGCCCGCCTGTGTCTCAGGATCAATCACGGTCAATTCGAGTCACCCCCGCGGTGGTGGCCTGGCCGACCTCGACCGCGACATCGATACCTTCCGGAAGGTAGATGTCGACCCGGGAGCCGAACCGGATCAGGCCAATCCGCTCGCCCTGATCCACCTTCGTGCCCTGCGGGACGTACGGGACGATGCGGCGGGCGACGGCACCCGCGATCTGCACCATCTCGATGTCGCCGAGCTCGGTGTCGAAGTGCCAGACAACGCGCTCGTTGTTCTCGCTCTCCTTGTTGAACGCCGGAACGTAACCGCCGGGGATGTGCTCGACCGATGTCACCGTGCCGGCCAGTGGCGCGCGGTTGACGTGGACGTTGAGCGGGCTCATGAAGATCGCGACGCGGGTGCGCCCGTCCTTCCACGGCATGATGCTCTGCACCACGCCGTCGGCCGGTGAGATGACGCGCCCCTGGGTGATCTCGCGCTCGGGGTCGCGGAAGAACCACAGCATGCCCGCCGCGAGCGCGGTGGTGGGCACGGCCACGGCCGCCCAGCGCCCGGACCTGCGGGCCCGGGACAGGCTGAGTGCGGCGGTGGCGACGGTCGGGAGGAGCCACGGCGAAGCTCCGCGTGCAAGGCGGACCCCGCCGCGTGGTGCAGAGGTATGGCTGTCGGGCATGGATGACCTTCGTAGCGGATGATGCCGCGCTGGCAACGGGGGACGGCGGCTTTTCCGGCGATGTTATCGGTTGCGGACCGCAACTGGGCAAGCCAGCAGCCGAGTCGGACGTCTGGAAGGCACCGCAAGAGGATGACAGGGTGTGATCTTCTTCGCGGTTAAATCACCGCGAATGGGGCAATCAACCCTGGAACCGGTACTCCTCAAGGAGTCGGCGCCCGATGATCATTTTCTGGATCTCGGCGGTACCTTCACCGATCAGCAGCATCGGGGCCTCCCGGTAGAGGCGCTCGATCTCGTACTCCTTGGAGAAGCCGTAACCGCCATGGATCCGGAAGGCGTCCTCGACGACTTCCTTGCAGTACTCGGAGGCGAGGTACTTCGCCATCCCTGCCTCCAGGTCGTTTCGTTCCCCGGAGTCCTTTTTGCGCGCTGCATTTACCATCATCGCATGCGCGGCCTCGACCTTGGTGGCCATTTCGGCCAGCTTGAACTGGATCGCCTGATGCTGGGCGATCGGTTTTCCGAAGGTGTGGCGCTGCTGTGCGTAGGAAACGCCCAGCTCGAATGCACGCTGTGCGACGCCACAGCCACGTGCGGCGACATTTACCCGGCCCACCTCCACTCCGTCCATCATTTGGTAAAACCCTCGGCCGGTGGCGCCACCGAGTACACGATTGGCTGGAATGTGTAGCCCGTCCATGATGAGTTCGGTCGTGTCGACGCCCTTGTAACCCATCTTGTCGATCTTCCCGGGGATGGTGAGGCCGGGCCGGACCTCGCCGAACCCGGGCTCCTTCTCCACCAGGAACGTGGTCATCGACTTGTGCGGCGGGGTGCCCTCGGGGTGGCCTTCGTCACTCCGGCACAGCACGGCGACGAGATTGGACGTGCCGCCGTTCGTCAGCCACATCTTCTGGCCGTTCAGGACGTACTCGTCGCCCTCCCGTACGCCCTTGGAGGTGATCGCCGCGACGTCGGAGCCCAGGCCCGGCTCGGACATCGAGAACGCGCCGCGCACCTCGCCCAGCGCCATCCGGGGCAGGAAGGTGTCCTTCTGCTCCTGCGTGCCGTGCTGCTTGAGCATGTACGCGACGATGAAGTGCGTGTTGATGATCCCGGACACGCTCATCCAGCCGCGGGCGATCTCCTCCACGCACAGCGCGTACGTGAGGAGGGACTCACCCAGCCCGCCGTATTCCTCGGGGATCATCAGCCCGAAGAGTCCGAGTTCCTTGAGGCCCTCGACGATCTCGGCCGGGTACTCGTCGCGGTGCTCCAGCTGGGTAGCGACCGGAATGATCTCTTTGTCGACGAAATCACGGACCGTGGAGAGAATTTCCTGCTGGACATCGGTGAGGCCGGCAGTCCGGGCGAGTCGGGCCATGGCTACTTCTCCACGTTCTTCTGCGAAGGCTGCTTGGGCTCCGGGCGGCCGGGCTGTTCCCCGCCCCGCTCCTTGATGTACGTCTCCGTGGGGACCATCACCTTGCGACGGAAGACACAGACCAGCGTGCCGTCCTGCTTGTGGCCCCTGGTCTCCACGTAAACGATTCCCCGGTCGGTCTTGGACTTCGACGGAGTCTTGTCCAGGACCGTCGTCTCGCCGTAGATCGTGTCGCCGTGGAAGGTCGGCGCGACATGCTTCAGCGATTCGACCTCCAGGTTGGCGATCGCCTTTCCGGAGACGTCCGGCACCGACATGCCGAGCAGCAACGAGTAGATGTAGTTGCCGACGACAACGTTCTTACCGAAATCCGTGGTGCTCTCCGCGTAGTTGCTGTCCATGTGCAGCGGGTGGTGATTCATGGTCAGCAGGCAGAAGAGGTGGTCGTCGTATTCGGTGACGGTCTTTCCGGGCCAGTGCTTGTAGACGGCACCGATCTCGAATTCCTCATATGTGCGCCCGAACTGCATATCAGGCCTCCGGGGCTTCGAACTTGGAGGTGCGCTCCATGCCGGCCGCGCGGCCCTTGCCGGCGATGACCAGGGCCATCTTGCGGCTGGCCTCGTCGATCATCTCGTCGCCGAGCATCGCAGAGCCCTTCTTGCCGCCCTCCTCCGAGGTGCACCAGTCGTAGGCGTCGAGGATCAGCTCGGCGTGGTCGTAGTCCTCCTGCGAGGGCGAGAACACCTCGTTCGCGGCGTCGACCTGACCGGGGTGCAGCACCCACTTGCCGTCGAAGCCCAGCGCCGCCGCACGGCCCGCGACCTCGCGGTAGGCGTCCACGTCGCGGATCTGGAGGAACGGGCCGTCGATCGCCTGGAGATCGTGCGTGCGGGCCGCCATCAGGATGCGCATCAGGATGTAGTGGTACGCGTCCGCGCCGTACCCGGGCGGCTGCTGGCCGACGACCAGGGTCTTCATGTTGATCGACGCCATGAAGTCGGCCGGGCCGAAGATCAGGGTCTCCAGGCGGGGCGAGGCGGCGGCGATGTCGTCGATGTTGACGAGGCCCTTGGCGTTCTCGATCTGCGCCTCGATGCCGATCCTCCCGACCTCGAAGCCCATCGTCTTCTCGATCTGGGTGAGCAGCAGGTCCAGGGCGACGACCTGCTGGGCGTCCTGCACCTTCGGCAGCATGATGCAGTCGAGGTTGGGGCCCGCGCCCTCGACGACCGTGATGACGTCGCGGTACGTCCAGTGCGTCGTCCAGTCGTTGACCCGCACGACCCGGGTCTTGCCCGTCCAGTCGCCGTTGTTCAGCGCGTCGACGATGTGGTGCCGGGCGCCCTCCTTGGCGAGCGGCGCGCAGGCGTCCTCCAGGTCCAGGAAGACCTGGTCGGCCGGGAGGCCCTGGGCCTTCTCCAGGAACCGGGGGTTGCTTCCCGGTACCGCGAGACAGGAGCGGCGGGGGCGCAGGCGGGAGGTGCCGTCCCGCAGGGACGTCTCTTGAGGGTGGTGGTGGGAGACGGGCGGGCGGTTGACGGCAGTCATGCGGGGACCTCCAGAGGGTCGAGCTTGTTCGCTTTCCGGATCTCGTCGACGATACGGCCGATGATCTCCGTGATGCCGAAGTCCTTCGGGGTGAATACGGCGGCCACACCGGCCTTGATCAGGGCCGCGGCGTCGGCGGGCGGGATGATCCCGCCGGCGATGACCGGGATGTCGCCGGCGCCGGTGCGGCGGAGCCGGGTCAGTACGTCGGGTACCAGTTCGGCGTGCGAGCCGGACAGGATCGAGAGGCCGACGCAGTGCACGTCCTCGGCGACGGCGGCCGAGACGATCTGTTCGGGCGTCAGGCGGATGCCCTGGTAGACGACCTCGAATCCGGCGTCGCGGGCGCGTACCGCGATCTGCTCGGCGCCGTTGGAGTGCCCGTCCAGTCCGGGCTTGCCGACGAGCAGACGCAGCCGGCCCGCGCCCAGGTCGGCGGCGGTACGGGCGACCTTCTCGCGCACCAGGGCCAGCGGAGTGCCTTCCTCGGCGGTCACCGCGACGGGGGCGGACGACACTCCGGTCGGGGCGCGGAACTCACCGAAGACGTCGCGCAGCGCCCAGGACCACTCGCCCGTGGTGACGCCCGCGCGGGCGCACTCGACGGTGGCCTCCATCATGTTCTCGGTGCCCGCGGCGGCCTTCTTCAGGACGGCCAGTGCCTCGGTGGCGCGGGCCTCGTCGCGGTTGTCGCGCCACTCGTGGAGCGCGGCGACGACCTTGGCCTCGTTGGCCGGGTCGACCGTCATGATCGCGGCGTCGAGGTCGGCGGTGAGCGGACTGGGCTCGGTGCCCTGGTGGATGTTGACGCCGACGATCTTCTCGTCGCCGCCCTCGATCCGGGCCCGCCGGGCGGCGTGCGAGGAGACCAGCTCGGACTTGAGGTAGCCGGACTCGACGGCCGCCATGGCGCCGCCCATCCGCTGGATCCGGTCGATCTCCGCGAGCGATTCGGTGACCAGCTCGTCCACCTTGGCCTCGATGACGTGGGACCCGGCGAAGATGTCCTCGTACTCCAGCAGATCGCTCTCGTGGGCGAGCACCTGCTGGATGCGGAGCGACCACTGCTGGTCCCAGGGGCGCGGCAGCCCCAGCGCCTCGTTCCAGGCGGGCAGTTGCACCGCGCGGGCGCGGGCGTCCTTGGAGAGGGTGACGGCCAGCATCTCCAGCACGATGCGCTGGACGTTGTTCTCCGGCTGGGCCTCGGTCAGGCCGAGCGAGTTGACCTGGACGCCGTAGCGGAAGCGGCGCTGCTTTGCGTCGGTGATGCCGTAGCGCTCCTGGGTGATCCGGTCCCAGATGCGGCCGAAGGCGCGCATCTTGCACATCTCCTCGATGAACCGGACGCCCGCGTTCACGAAGAAGCTGATCCGTGCGACGACGGCGCCGAACTTCTCCGGCGGCACCTGGCCGGAGTCGCGCACGGCGTCGAGGACCGCGATGGCCGTCGACATGGCGTACGCGATCTCCTGGACCGGGGTGGCCCCGGCCTCCTGGAGGTGGTAGCTGCAGATGTTGATCGGGTTCCACTTGGGGATGCGGTTGACCGTGTACGTGATCATGTCGGTGGTCAGCCGCAGTGAGGGGCCCGGCGGGAAGACGTGCGTCCCGCGCGAGAGGTACTCCTTCACGATGTCGTTCTGCGTGGTGCCCTGGAGCTTGTCCGCGTCGGCGCCCTGTTCCTCCGCGACCACCTGGTAGAGCGCCAGCAGCCACATCGCGGTGGCGTTGATCGTCATCGAGGTGTTCATCTGCTCCAGCGGGATGTCCTGGAACAGCCGGCGCATGTCACCGAGGTGGGAGACGGGCACGCCGACCCGGCCCACCTCGCCGCGGGCGAGGATGTGGTCGGGGTCGTACCCGGTCTGGGTGGGCAGGTCGAAGGCGACCGACAGCCCTGTCTGGCCCTTGGCGAGGTTGCGCCGGTAGAGCTCGTTGGACGCCTCTGCGGTCGAGTGACCGGCGTACGTCCGCATGAGCCAGGGGCGGTCCTTCTGGCGGCCGGCCATGTCAGACGTTCCGGATCTGCTTGTCGGTCCGCTCCGCCGACGCGTCACGGAACAGGTTGATGGCGTCGATGTGCTGCTCGCGCATCGCGTGGTCGCGCACGCCCAGGCCCTCGCGCGGCGCCAGCGCCAGAACGCCGACCTTGCCCTGGTGGAGGTTGCGGTGCACGTCGTACGCGGCCTGGCCGGTGTCCTCCAGCGAGTAGACCTTCGAGAGCGTCGGGTGGATCTTCCCCTTGGCGATCAGGCGGTTGGCCTCCCACGCCTCGCGGTAGTTGGCGAAGTGCGAGCCCACGATCTTCTTCAGCGACATCCACAGGTAGCGGTTGTCGTACTCGTGGGTGTAGCCGGAGGTCGAGGCGCAGGTGACGATCGTGCCGCCCTTGCGGGTCACGTACACGCTCGCGCCGAAGGTCTCGCGGCCCGGGTGCTCGAAGACGATGTCGACGTCCTCGCCGCCGGTCAGTTCGCGGATGCGCTTGCCGAACCGCTTCCACTCGCGCGGGTCCTGGTTGTGCTCGTCCTTCCAGAACTTGTAGCCCTCCGCGTTGCGGTCGATGATCGCCTCGGCGCCCATCTTCCGGCAGATCTCCGCCTTCTGGTCGCTGGAGACGACGCAGATCGGGTTGGCGCCGCCGGCCAGCGCGAACTGGGTCGCGTACGAGCCGAGTCCGCCGCTCGCGCCCCAGATCAGCACGTTGTCGCCCTGCTTCATCCCCGCGCCGTTGCGCGAGACGAGCTGGCGGTACGCGGTGGAGTTGACCAGTCCGGGAGACGCGGCCTCCTCCCAGCTGAGGTGGTCCGGCTTCGGCATCAGCTGGTTCGACTTCACCAGGGCGACCTCGGCCAGGCCGCCGAAGTTGGTCTCGAAGCCCCAGATGCGCTGCTCGGGGTCGAGCATCGTGTCGTTGTGCCCGTCGGAGGACTCCAGTTCGACCGAGAGGCAGTGCGCGACGACCTCGTCGCCGGGATGCCAGGCGTTCACGCCGGGACCGGTGCGCAGGACGACACCCGCCAGGTCCGAGCCGATGACGTGGTACGGAAGGTCGTGGCGCTTGCTGAGCTCGCTGAGCTTTCCGTACCGCTCCAGGAAGCCGAAGGTCGAGACGGGCTCGAAGATCGACGTCCACACGGAGTTGTAGTTGACCGAGCTGGCCATGACCGCCACCAGCGCCTCGCCCGGCCCCAGCTCGGGCACCGGCACGTCCTCGATGTGGAGGGACTTGCGGGGGTCCTTGTCGCGACTGTCGACGCCGGAGAACATCTCGGCCTCGTCCTTGTGCACGGTCACCGCGCGGTACGACTCGGGGACGGTCAGCGCCGCGAAGTCCGCGGCCGTGCTGTCCTGCGATTGGATCGCGTCCAGGATTTCCTTCACGGTGTGCCTCCGATGGAGCTGCGTTTGAGGGAACGCTTGAGGGTCCTGCGGAGCAGGGGGAGCGGTGTTGCGTGGAGGTGTGCCGTCGGTTCGGCTGGTGGTGCTTCGGCTGTTTGCTCTGTGGAGCAGAAGGGTTTGCCTGTGACGCAGGCGTCCGGGCACGCAGGCACCTGGCTTGCGGGGACAGCCGGCGTACGTGAGGTCTCAGCACGCCGGCCGCCCGGACGACTTCAACGTATGGCACTCCGTGACAGCTGGCAAGGCACTGGGTGCCAGCAATTTCCCTCAATTGTCATCCGGGTGCCACGCATGAGCAACAGGAGGGGCGTTTTGGTGCGTTGTGCCCCGTCGTGGAAGGTCAGGAGGCGGGGCGGTAGATGTACGGGGTCGTCGTGGTCAGGGCCGTGAACCCGAGGCGCTGGAGGATCGGGCGGCTGTCCTCGGTCGCGTCGACCTGGAGGTAGCGATAGCCGCGCTCCGCGGCGATCCGGGTCCGGAAGGCGATCAGCGCCCGGTAGACGCCCCGGCCGCGCCACGCCTCCACCGTGCCGCCGCCCCACAGCCCGGCGAAGCCGGTGCCGGGGTACAGCTCCATCCGGGCCGAGCTGACCGGCTCGTCGCCCGCCATGGCGAGCACCCCCACGAAGTGGTCCGGGTCCTCCTTGAGCTGAGCCAGCACCTGCTGCCGCAGCCGGGCCGAGTCCGAGCCGAACGCCTGCTCGTGGGCGCGGGCCATCAGCTCCACATCGGCCTCGTCACGTACGGTGCGCAGCCGGACGCCGTCGGGGAGCACGACCTCCGTGGGCAGCTCCGCGACCGGCGCGACCAGCAGGGTCTCCGGCTCCTCCGCCTCGAAACCGGCCGCCAGCAGCCGGTCCCCCAGATCGGCCGGGCGGTCGTGGCCGTACAGCTTCCACTCGAACTCGTCGTACCCGTGCTCCACGCAGTGGGCCACCTGTGCGGCGATCGCCGCGTCGGCCCGCGCGGCGTCCAGGTCCGGGGACGACCACACGACCCCGTTCCAGTCGTGGGCGGCGCCGGTCCGGCGTACCACGTCGCCGGTGCGCTCGACGCGGACGCCGGGGCCGTCGGGGTGGGCGAGCTCGCGCATCTCCCGGTCGAAGACGGCCAGCAGTCCTTCACGGTGTGCGGTTGGTTGATCGCTCATCCGCACACCACAGCACCGGGCCGGTTCGCCGGCAACCGGATTTGCCGCCGTTGGATCGGTCCGGGCGGGGCAGACGGCAGACATGGATGATCTTGGAAGAGGCATATCGGGGCGGAGCGCATGACGGTACCGGTGCGAGGGCGGGGCTCCGGCGGCTCCCCGAAGGCTTTCAGCGTGCGCACGACCGCCGGCGGATTCGGGGCCGTGGCCCTGCTGATCTGCGGTGGAGGACTGATGGTGCGCATCGCCTGGGAGGGGATGCTCAGGCATCCGGCCGCTGTCGTGCCGGCCGCCGCGCTCGCCGCTGCGGGCGCCCTTCTCCTGTACCTCCGCCGGACGCGTCGCCGCCCGCGCGGCGGCCCCGGCCCGCTCTCCGAGGCCGTGCAGGAGCTCTTCGAGCCGCCCCAGGAGCCCGGTGGCTCCCCGGGCCCGGAGTTCCGGCCCCTCCACGACGACGGCATGGAGCGCACGGCCGTCCTGCCGGAACCGGAACCGGTGCTGGAGCCGCTGCCGGAACCGGTGCTGGAACAGTGGGAGCCGGCCGAGCCCGAGGAGGAGGCGCAGGACCACGAGGCCCTGGACGCCGACGGGTTCGAGGACGCGATCGCCGCGCTCTGCGAGCGGGACGGCTGCTCCGACGTGCAGGTCGTAGGCGGAGCGGGCGACCTGGGGGCCGACGTGATCGCGACCGCCCCCGACGGACGGCGACTGGTCGTCCAGTGCAAGTACTACGGGCCGGACAACAAGGTCGGCTCACAGGACCTCCAGCGATTCGGCGGAACCTGCTACGCCGTGCACGAGGCCGAGATCGCCGTCTGCGTCACCACCAGCGCCTACACCACTCCGGCCCTGGAGTACGCGGAGCAGCGCGCGATCCTCTGTGTGGACGGCGAGGCGCTCGCGGACTGGAACGACGGGACCGCGCCGCCGCCGTGGTGCTGAGTGGCGCCGTCGCCGTGGCTCTGAGGCCGCCGGGAGCCGTGCGCCCCGCTCAACGCTCCTTGAGTGCCTGCTGGATCGTGCGCATGACCTCGTCCAGCGGCGCGTCCGTGCGGGCCACGGCGACCAGCACCTCTCCCTCGCCGCTCACCGAGGCGGCGGGCGGCTTCGCCGGCTCGCTGCCCGCCGTGCGGCCCGCGCCGATCCCGGTGCCGAAGGTGTCGCGGACGATGGCGAACGCGTGGTCCAGCTGCGCCTCCACATCGCCCTGGCCGTCCACCCGCAGCCAGCGGCGCAGCACGTGGTTGTGCGCGGTGACCACGGCGGACGCCGCGACCTCCGCCAGCAGCGGGTCGTCGTTGCCGACATGGTGGTCGCGCTCGTCGAAGTGGCCCAGCAGATAGCGCGTGAACAGCCGCTCGTAGCGGGCCACCGAGGCGATCTCGGCCTCCCGCAGGGTGGGCACCTCACGGGTCAGCTTGTAGCGGGCCACCGAGACCGCGGGCTTCGCCGCGTACATCTTCATGACTTCCTTGATGCCCCGGCAGACCGTGTCGAGCGGGTGCTCGTGCGCCGGAGCGGCGTTCAGGACCGCCTCCGCGCGTACGAGGGTGTCGTCGTGGTCCGGGAAGATGGCCTCTTCCTTGGAGCGGAAGTGCCGGAAGAAGGTGCGCCTGGCGACGCCCGCGGCGCCCGCGATCTCGTCGACCGTCGTCGCCTCGTACCCCTTCGTGGCGAAGAGCTCCATCGCCGCCGCGGCCAGTTCGCGGCGCATTTTGAGCCGTTGGGCGGCGGCACGCGTGCCCGCGGCACTTTCCGGGGCGTCGGGCGCGGCGGACACACGGGGGGACCTGGCGGGCTGGGGCATGGTGTGAACGTACTGCATCGGTGCGCGGGAGTGCGCCTGTGGGGGCGGGCCGCCCGTAGGGCCGAGCAGCCCGCCCCAGCCGCCGTCCTCGTCAGCGACGGGCATATTCGCGGAAGCCGCGCCCCGTCTTGCGGCCGAGGCAGCCGGCGGCCACCAGATGCTCCAGCAGCGGCGCCGGGGCGAGTCCCGGGTCGCGGAACTCGCTGTGCAGCACCTTCTCGATGGCGAGCGAGACATCGAGGCCCACGACGTCCAGGAGCTCGAACGGGCCCATCGGATAGCCGCCGCCCAGCTTCATCGCGGCGTCGATGTCGTCCAGCGTCGCGTAGTGCTCCTCGACCATCTTGATCGCGTTGTTCAGGTACGGGAACAGCAGCGCGTTCACGATGAACCCGGCCCGGTCCCCGCAGTCCACCGGGTGCTTGCGCACCTTCACGCAGACCTCCCGGACCGTGGCGTGCACGTCGTCGGCCGTCAGCACCGTGCGGACCACCTCGACCAGCTTCATCGCGGGAGCCGGGTTGAAGAAGTGCATCCCGACGACGTCCTGGGGCCGCGAGGTGGCCCGCGCGACCGAGACCACCGGCAGCGAGGACGTGGTGGTGGCGAGCACCGCGCCGGGCCTGCACACCTTGTCCAGGGTGGCGAACAGCTGCTGCTTCACCAGCAGGTCCTCGGCCACGGCCTCGACGGCGAGATCGACCTCCGCGAAGGCGTCCAGCGACCCGGCCGCGGTGATCCGGGCCAGCGTCTCGTCCCGTTCCCCGGCCGTCAGCCGCCCCTTGGTGACCGACCGTTCAAGTGACTTCGCGATCCGTCCCTTCGCGGTCTCCGCCTTCTCCTGGCCGCGTGCGGCGAGCACCACGTCGTAACCGGCCTTCGCGAAGACCTCCGCGATCCCCGAGGCCATCGTCCCGGAGCCGGCGACGCCCACCGAGCGCACGGTCCGCCCGGCGCCCGCACCGCTCTCCGGCGACGGCGTCAGCGCGTCCGGAACCACGTCCTGGCTGCCCGGCTCCGTGTACGTGTAGAAACCGCGGCCCGCCTTGCGGCCGGTCAGCCCGGCCTCGCTGAGCTGGCCGAGGACCGGTGCGGGGGCGTGCAGCCGGTCGTGCGAGGCGCTGTACATCGCCTCCAGGACGGTACGGGCGGTGTCGACGCCGATCAGGTCCAGCAGGGCGAGCGGGCCCATCGGCAGTCCGCAGCCCAGCTTCATCGCCGCGTCGATGTCCTCACGCGACGCGTAGTTCGCCTCGTACATCGCCGCGGCCTGGTTGAGGTAGCCGAACAGCAGCCCGTCGGCCACGAACCCCGGGCGGTCGCCGACCGCGACCGGCTCCTTGCCCAGCTGCCGGGCGAGCGCGGTGACGGCCTCCACGGCCGGCGGCGCGGTCAGCACCGACGAGACCACCTCGACCAGCTTCATCGCGGGCGCCGGGTTGAAGAAGTGCAGGCCGAGCACGCGCTCCGGATGCTGCGACTCCGCGGCGAGCCGGGTCACGGACAGCGCGTTGGTACCCGTCGCGAGGATCGCGGTGGGCGACACGACCGCGTCGAGCTCCCGGAACACCTGCTGCTTGATCTCGTACGACTCGGGCACGACCTCGATGACCAGCTCCGCCTCCGCGGCGGCCCGGACGTCGGAGAAGGTACGGAACCGGGCGAGGACGTGGCGCCGCTCCTCCTCGGTGATCCGCTCGCGCCGCACGGCCCGTGCGGTGGAGGCCTCCAGGGCGGCGACGGCCTGGCGGGCGGCCACGTCACTGATGTCGATACCGATGACCTCGCGGCCGGAGCGGGCGAGGACCTCGGCGATGCCGGTGCCCATCGTGCCGAGGCCGACGACGGCGATGGTGCTGAGCGGGGTGTCCATCACGGGACTCCAGGGATGAGTGACGACTGAGGGACGCACGGCGCGCGCGGTCGATGAGAGGGGCCGACGGCCCGGACCGCCGCACGGCGTGCGGGAGTTGCCTGTCGTGGTGCTCACGTCCGGGTGCTGAGGGCACGCCCGGACCGGGAAGGGGCGGCGGACTCTGTCCCGGAGTCACGCCTCGCGAAGCTGCCGAACCGACATCCACTCCGGGTGGCTGCGTCACCAGGCCACCGGAGCCGGCGGGGGAGTGTCCCGCTCACATGAGGTTAACCGGCGAGTAACGAGCGCGCCAGCCCTGGGATGTTGTGGGCCCCCTCACATTCGACACGCCCTCCGGAACGCTGTGTGCTCACCGATAAGCTGACGGTCATGGATGAGGAGCTGCGGTCACTGACGCACCGGCTGGCCGATGAAGCTGGAGGGTCTGCCGCTTACCACCGGCTGGTCGCCACCGAGGACGACGAGGAGCTGGCACGGGTCCTCATCGAGCGCGAACGCCCGCTGTGGGCACGCGAGATCGCGGCGTTCCGGCTGGGCTGCGGCGGTGACCGCCGGGCCTTCGAGACCCTGGTGCTGCTGCTCAACCACCGCGACCCCGAGCGCTGCGCCGGGGCCGCGCACGCGCTGGCCCGCCTCGGTGACCCGCGCACCCCGCGCGCCGCCGCCGCGCTCGCCACCAACTCCCTGCGCACCGCCTACGCGTTGTACCCGGTCCGGCTGCTCGGTGAGTTGCGCGCCCCGGAGTCCGTGCCGGCCCTGATGACCACCCTGCGCGGGCTCCTCGGGCCGGACGAACCGTACTGGCGGGTGGCGCTCGCCTGTGTCGAGGAGCTGGGCACGCTCGGTGACGTACGGGCCCGCCCGCTGCTGGAGGCGGCCCTGCCGCACCCCCGGCTGGGCGACGCGGCGGGGGAGGCGCTCAGCCGGCTGCCGGCGCCCTGAGGTGGTGTAGCCCGCGCGCCTCAGGGCGCGCCGAGCGGGCGTACGTAACGCACCTCGGGCACCGGTACGCCGTCCACCTCGAAGGATTCCTCGGCGCCGTCCGGCCGGAAGCCCGCGCGGGCGTAGAAACGGCGGGCCGGCGCGTTCTCCCTGAGCACCCAGAGCGCGAGATCCGGATGACCCGCCGCGCCGGCGCGCGCCAGCACCTCGGACATCAGGGCCCGGCCCACCCCCGTCCCCGTCAGCTCCGGCAGTACGTAGATCGCGTACAGCTCGCCGCGCGCGAGCCGTGCGCCGTTCTCGCGGTACGGCCCGTACGCCGCCCAGCCGATGACGCCGAGGCCCGCCCGCTCGGCCACCACGTTGACGACCTCGTTGCCCTCGGTGAAGAACCCTCTGCGTCGCTCCGCGTCCTCGGCGACGCTCATCGCGTCCAGATACGCCTGCGGCATCAGCCCGGCGTACGCGCTCCGCCAGCCGCGCACCCGGACCGCCGACACCGCCTCGCAGTCATCGATGGTCATGTCCCGGACCAGCGGTTCGGGAGCGTGCGCCGGAGTGGGGCGGGTGGTCATCCGCCCATCCTCTCGCGCACGCCCCCGATGGGGAACGCGGTTTCGGCCCGTCAGCCCCGGAAGCCGAGCATCCCGTGCAGTGCGCTGCCCCGGTCCCCGGTGCCTGCGCGGGGTGCCGCCTTCGCGGTCTTCGCCGTCTTGCCGGTCGCGGGCTTCGGGTCCGGCGACTTGGCGCAGACCGCGTCCACGTCGCCGCCCTTACCGCGCGGCACGGTGCCCTTGGCGAGATAGTCCGCCAGATACGTGTCGAGGCAGTCGTTGCCGCTCAGGGTGACGCCGTGGTTGCCGCCGCCCTGCTCGACGACCAGGCTGGAGCCGCGGAGCTTGCGGTGCAGGGTGACCCCGCCCTCGTACGGTGTGGCCGCGTCGTCCGTTGCCTGGAAGAGCAGCGCGGGCGGCAGGCCGTGGTTGGAGACCCGGACCGGGTTCAGCGGCTCCACCGGCCAGTCGGCGCACGGCGCGTTGTACCAGGTGTTGCTCCAGGCCATGAAGGGCGCCTTGCTGTGCACGCGCCAGGCGTCGTTGCGCCAGACGTTCCAGTCGCGCGGCCACTGGGCGTCACGGCACTGCACGGCCGTGTAGACCGAGTACCCGTTGTCGCCCTCCGCGTCGACCGCGCCGAACCGCTCGTACGCCTTGACCAGCGTCTTCTCGTCCTTGTGGTGCACGTAACCGGCGAACGCCTCGGCCAGCGCGGGCCAGTAGCCGTTGTAGTAGCCGCCCGGCAGGAACGTGTCGTCCAGCTCGCTCGCGCCGACCTTCCCGCCCGCGGGATGCTTCTTGACGGCGTTCCGCATCCGGTACCAGACGGCCTCGACCTTCGCGGGGTCGCTGCCCAGCTTGTACGTGCTGTCGTACTTCGCCACCCAGGCCATGAACGCCTTGTGCCGAGTGTCGAACGCGTAGTCCTGGCTCAGGTTGTCGTCGTACCAGATGCCGGTCGGGTCGACGTTCGAGTCGAGCACCAGGCGCCGCACCCGGTCCGGGAACAGCTTGGCGTACACCGAACCCAGGTAGGTGCCGTAGGAGTACCCGAGGTAGTTGAGCTTGGCCGCCCCGGCTGCCCGGCGGATCACATCGAGGTCCTTGGCCGCGCTGACCGTGTCCATGTACGGCAGCAGGTCCGGGTACTTCCTGCCGCAGGCGGCCGCGAAGGACCGGGCGCGGTCCCGGTTGACCCGCTCGCCCCCCAGCGAGTTCGGCACCGAGTCCGGCCGCACCGGATCGGAGTACTTCGGCACGCAGTCCAGGGCCGGCCGGCTCTTGCCCACGCCGCGTGGATCGAAGCCGATCACGTCGTACTGGGCGGCCACCGCCTTCGGCAGCGAGGCGGCGACGAAACCGGCCATCGACAGTCCGCTGCCGCCGGGACCGCCGGGGTTGACCAGCAACGGGCCCTGGAAGGTCTTCGAGGTGTGCGGCACCCGGGTCAGGGCGAGGGTGACCTTCCGGCCCGACGGGTCGTCATGGTCGAGCGGGGCGCTCACCGACGCGCACTGGAGCGTCGGGGACGCCTTGGTGGCGCAGTCGGTCCACTTGAGCGCCGCGACGCGCTGCGTGCCCGTGTCGGCGGTCGCCGGGGACGGGGCGACGGTCACCAGACCGGCGACCGTCGCCCCGACGGCGAACAGAATTCCTGAACGTTTCGTCATATGGCCTCCCGTGATGGGGGGAACACGGCTGCGCGTGGCGGCAGCCCCCGCGGGATGCTCCCCGTATTCGGGACCGGAAGGACCTGTTGTGATGAGAGATGACCCGTTTGCCGTGCGGGCTCCCGGCGCGCCGCAGCCGTCGCGGCCGCGACGGCCCGGTCAGAGCAGGGTCAGCTGGGTCGGCTCGGAGCCTTCCGGCGGGGGCTGCGGCTCGTCCCGCGCGGGGAGCGCGCGGGAGGTGCCCCGGCGCGAGGGCCCGATGCCGTACTCGGTCGCCAGCTCGTGCACATGACGCGTGATCCGGCGCTGGTACCAGGTGGGCGCGTACGCCCCGTCCGCGTACAGGCGCTCGTAACGGCCCACCAGCTGCGGGTGGTGCCGGCCGAGCCACTCCATGAACCACTCCCGGGCGCCGGGGCGCAGATGCAGGACGAGCGGGGTCACCGAGGTCGCACCGGCGGCGGCGATCGCGCGGACGGTCGCCCGCAGCTGTTCCGGCCGGTCCCCGAGGAACGGGATGACGGGCGCCATCAGGACCCCGCAGCCGATGCCGTGCCCGCTGAGGGCGCGTACGACGTCGAGGCGGCGCTCGGGGGAGGGGGTGCCGGGCTCCACGGTGCGCCACAGCTCGGGGTCGACGAAGCCTACGGAGACCGAGACGCCCACCTCGGTGACCTCGGCGGCCTGCCGAAGCAGTTCCAGATCGCGCAGGATCAGCGTGCCCTTGGTCAGGATCGAGAAGGGGTTCGCGTGGTCGCGCAGAGCCGTGAGGATGCCGGGCATCAGCCGGTAGCGGCCCTCGGCCCGCTGGTAGCAGTCGACATTGGTCCCCATCGCTATGTGCGCGCCGTGCCAGCGCGGGGAGGCGAGTTCGCGGCGTACCAGCTCCGGGGCGTTGACCTTGACGACGATCTGGGAGTCGAAGCCGAGCCCGGTGTCGAGGTCCAGATAGCTGTGGGTCTTGCGGGCGAAGCAGTAGACACAGGCGTGCGAACAGCCGCGGTAGGGGTTCACGGTCCACTCGAAGGGCATCCGGGACGCGCCGGGCACCCGGTTCACGATCGAGCGGGCCCGGACCTCGTGGAAGGTGATGCCGCGGAACTCCGGAGTGTCGAAGGTGCGCGTCGTCACCGCGTCCGCGGCGAAGAGCGCGGCTTCCCCGCTCTTGGTGGTCTTGGCGGGGTTATCTGCCAGATTGTCCCAGCGCATGGACGCCTCCTAGGTAGCACTGACCAGAGAATAGAACACTTGTTCCCTTGATCGTTTCCTCCCCTTCGTCCCCGGCCGGATTTTGAGCCGGGTGCCGGAGGTGGTTGGCTCAGCACACCCCGAACAACCGAGTGCTGGAGGAACAGCCATGGCGCAGGTCGAGGCCACGACAGAGCGGATCATCGCGGCGGACCCGGAAGCGGTGTTCGACGCGCTGGCCGACTACAAGGACGTCCGCGGCAAGGTGCTGCCCGGCCAGTTCAGCGAGTACGAGGTGCGTGAGGGCGGCGACGGGGAGGGCACCCTCGTCCACTGGAAGCTCCAGGCCACCAGCAAGCGGGTGCGCGACTGCCTGCTGGAGGTCGGCGAGCCCACGGACGGACAGCTCGTGGAGAAGGACCGCAACTCCTCGATGGTCACGACCTGGACCGTCACCCCGGCCGGCGAGGGCAGGTCCAAGGCCGTCGTCTCGACCGTGTGGGACGGCGCCGGCGGCATCGGCGGATTCTTCGAGCGGACCTTCGCGCCCAAGGGACTCGGCCGCATCTACGACGAACTGCTGCAGAATCTCGCCACAGAGGTGGAGAAGTAACCCCCGGTCCCGCTTTCCCGCCTCACCGGTTCGGGTGGTCTTTTCATCCGCCCGGTTGTGCGCCGTAGTGGCTCTCACCGGGGGATAAGCCCTCCGTATGCGCCGCCAGCGCCCCCCGCCGCGTTTGCCCTCCCTTGTATCGCGATGCGAGAAATGGGCGGCGCAGACGCGACGAGGGGAGCGGCACGTGGTGGGTGGGATCACTCTGGTGAAGGACGAGCCCGACGGTCCGGGCGACACCGCGACGGTGCGGACGTCCGAACCGCCCCCGCCGCCGCCCGTTCCACCCGCGACGGCACCGGCCGCGGTCATGCCGCCCGGCTTCGAGACGGACCCGCGCCGCATCCGGCTCATCTTCATCGGGCTGATGCTCACGCTGCTGCTCGCGGCGCTCGACCAGATGATCGTCGCCACCGCGCTCCCGAAGATCGTCGGTGAGCTGCACGGCCTGGAGAAGATGTCCTGGGCGGTCACCGCCTATCTGCTCGCCTCCACCATCGGGCTCCCGGTCTACGGAAAGCTCGGCGACCTCTTCGGGCGCAAGGGCGTCTTCCAGTTCGCGATCGTCGTGTTCGTCATCGGCTCCGCGCTGGCCGGCTGGTCGCGCACCATGGACGAACTGATCGCCTTCCGCGCCCTCCAGGGCGTCGGCGGCGGCGGGCTGATGATCGGCGTCCAGGCGATCATCGCGGACGTCGTGCCGCCCCGGGAGCGCGGCCGGTTCATGGGGCTCATCGGCGCGGCCTTCGGACTCGCCTCCGTGGCGGGCCCGTTGCTCGGCGGCTTCTTCACCGACCACGCCTCCTGGCGCTGGTGCTTCTACATCAACATCCCGTTCGGCCTGGTCACCTTCGCCGTCATCACCGTCGTGCTGAAGCTGCCGAAGCCGGCCGTCCGGCCCCGGCTCGACATCCTCGGCGCCGTGCTGCTGGCCGCCGCCTCCACCTGCGTGGTGCTGGTGACCAGTTGGGGCGGTACGGAGTACGCCTGGGGCTCCGGCACCATCCTGGGACTGGCCGCCGGAGCCGTCGTAACGACCCTGCTCTTCATCGTCGTCGAGCACCGCGCGCCCGAACCGATCATTCCGCTGCGGCTGTTCCGCGACTCGATCTTCAACGTCAGCGCACTCGTCGGCGCGGTGGTCGGGGTCGCCCTGTTCGGCGCGGCCAGCTACCTGCCGACCTTCCTGCAGATGGTCGACGGGGCCACCGCCACCGAGTCCGGCCTGCTGATGCTTCCGATGATGGGCGGCATCGTCGCCGCTTCGGTCATCTCCGGCCAGCTGATCTCCCGCACCGGCAGATACCGCGTCTACCCGATCGCCGGCAGCGCGCTGGCGGCGATCGGCATGTGGCTGCTGTCCCGGCTCGAAACGGACACCCCGCGGCTGGAGTACAGCATCTCGCAGGCGGTGCTCGGGCTCGGGATCGGACTGATCATGCCGGTGCTGGTGCTCGCCGTGCAGAACTCCGTACGGCCCGCCGACCTCGGCACCGCCACCAGCGCCAACAACTACTTCCGGCAGATCGGCGGCAGCGTCGGCGCGGCCGTGTTCGGCACGCTCTTCGCCGGGCGCCTCGCCGACGCGCTCGCGGTGCGCCTGCCGGCCGGAGCCGGTCTGCCCGACCCCGAGTCGATCACCCCGCAGCTGGTCCACGCCATGGAGCCGGCGCTGCGCGACAGCTATATCCAGGCGTACGCGGACGCGATGCCCCGGATCTTCCTCTACCTTGTGCCGGTCCTCGTGCTCGGCCTGTTCTTCGCCTTCTTCCTCAAGGAGAAACCGCTGGTGTCCCACCACAACCCGGAAACCGCAGCAGAGCCCGCGACGATCCCCTCCGCCCGCGTGGACCTCGGCACCCAGCCCGCCGGGCACCTCGCGGGGGTGCCCGTCAGCGGCAGCGTCCAGCACCCCGACGGCACCAGGGTCCCGCGCGCCGCCCTCACCCTCATCGACGTCCAGGGGCAGCAGGTCGGCAGGGGCGCCAGCGGTGAGGAGGGACGGTACGCGCTGAGCGTCCCCGGCGCCGGTTCGTACGTCCTCATCGCCGCCGCGGGGGGCCACCAGCCGCAGGCGGTCAGCGTCACCGTGGGCGAGCGGCCGGTGGAGCTCGACGTGGTGCTCGGCGGGGCGGGCCGGCTGGCGGGGACCGTCCTGACGGCCGACGGTGTTCCGGTGCGGGACGCCGCCGTCACGCTCACCGACGTACGCGGCGAGGTCGTCTCCTCCACCCGCAGCGGCCGGGAGGGCGGCTATGTGATCGCGGAACTGGTGGCGGGGGAGTACACCCTCGCGGCCAGCGCTCCCGCGTTCCGGCCCGCCGCGCTGCCGGTCAGCGTGCAGGCGGCCCGGGAGACCCGGCAGGACATCGAGCTGGCCGGCGGCGCCGTGCTGCGCGGCGTCGTGCGCGCCAGTGGCGGGCGGCTCGTCGAGGACGCCCGGGTCACGCTCCTGGACGCGGCGGGCAATGTGGTCGACACCCTGACCACCGGGCCCGACGGCGCCTTCCGGTTCGTCGACCTGTCCACCGGCGAGTACACCGTGATCGCCGCCGGTTACCCGCCGGTGGCCACGGTCCTCCAGGTCGCGGGCGGCGGGCGCACCGAGCGGGACCTTCAGCTGGGCCACGAGGACTGACTCCGCGGCAGCGGTGGCGAGGGTGATGCGCCCCCCGGGTGCGCGGGGCGCACCACCTTCGCGGGTGATTCTGTCGATGACCGGCGGGCGTCGGTCACGGCCCCGTACGGTGGAGCCACGTACCGCAGAACCTTGCGGTGGGGAAGGAGCCTTCCACCCATGGACCTCGATGTGCCGGAGCACAGGACACCTCAACCGCGAGACGCCGCGGCGGGCCGTGTGCCGCTCGCCGTGGTCGTCGTCGACGCGGACGGACGGGTGTCGCACTGGTCGTCCGGTGCCAGAAAACTCTTCGGTGTCGCCCGGGAGGAAGCGGTCGGCTGCCCGGCCGGTGAACTGCTCCCGGTCGCGGGGGCGTTGCAGGACCGCGGCGAACCGACGCAGGACGCGATGTACGCCGAGTTCGGTCCGGAACTGGACAGCTCCCTCAGCGGCACCGCCGCCTACCCGACGGCGGGCCGGGCCCGGGTGGACGGACCGGACCGGGGCCGGATCGAGGTCCTGTGGTGGGCCTATCCGCTCGTCGGGCCCGGCCCGGAGCGGCTGCTCGTGCTCGCCGCGGACTCCGCGCAGGTACGCGGCGGCGGGGCGGGAGAGGGGCGGGGCGCCGAGACGGTCGCACCCGGATTCGCCCTGCACACCGATTTCCCCGGCTACCGGGAACTGTCCGGTCGGCTGCCCGAAATCCTGCCCAGCATGAGCGTCCAAGAAGCCACCAGGATCGTCTCCCAGGTACTCGAACTCGGCTACCCCGTACTGGATTTCAGCCGCCACGACCGGATCCCGGTGACCCCCGACTGGGGAGTGCCGCAGCGCGTCGGACACCGCGGCCCAGAGGCCTCGCAGCGCATCGACGTCGGGCAGCTCGCACCCCGCGCGGTGCCCCGCCCCGAGCTGGACCTCGAATACGCGGCGGTCCGTGAGCGGCTGGAATTCCTCAACGAGGTCAGCGGCCGAATCGGTTCCTCCCTCGACCTGGAACGCACCATCCGCGAGGTCACCAGCGCCGCCGTGCCCCGCTTCACCGACTTCGCGGGTACGCATCTGCGCGCCGCCGTCCTCGCCGGTGAGGGCTTCCCGGACGGCCCGCCCGACGTCACGACGGTCTGGCACCGGGTCTGGGTCGAGCACAACGACGAACCCGGCCGCTGGGACGACACCGTGCCGGTGGGCGAGTCCATCGCCTTCCCGGAACACACCCCCTTCTTCCAGTGCATGGTCACCGGCGAGCCGGTCATCATCCCGTACGTCAGCGAGGAGTTGAGCAACCGGATCTCCGGCGAGTTCGAGAAGCGCGACCTGCGTCCGCTGATCACCCACCGGTCCCTGCTCATCGTGCCCCTCAAGGCCCGCGACGTAGTGCTCGGCTTCATGGTCCTGATGCGGCGCCCCGGGCGGGAGCCCTTCGACGACATGGACCGCACCACCGGCGCGGAACTCGCCGCCAGGGCTGGGCTCGTCCTCGACAACGCCCGCATGTACACCTACCAGGAGAACGTCGCCGAGACCCTCCAGGACAGCATGCTGCCCCAGGTCGAGCCACGCATGGCCGGCTGCGACATCGCCACCCGCTACCTGCCGGGCGCCCGGCTCGGCAGGGTCGGCGGCGACTGGTTCGACTCGGTGAAACTTCCCGGCTCCCGGACCGCCCTCGTCGTGGGCGACGTGATGGGGCACGGTCTCAACTCGGCCGCGATGATGGGCCAGTTGCGGACCGCAGTGCTGACCATGGCCACCATGGAGATGCCGCCCGCGCAGCTGCTGCGCAATCTGGACGACCTGGCCCAGCGCCTCGGCGAGCAGTACCTCGCCACCTGCCTCTACGCGGTGTACGACCCGATCCGTTCCGAGCTCCAGATCGCCAACGCCGGGCACATCCCGCCGGTACTGGTCCATGCCGAGGACGGCCGGGCCGAGCTGCTCGATCTGCCGACCGGCGCCCCGATCGGGGTCGGCGGGGTGGCCTTCGCGACTGCGACCGTACGGGTCCTGCCGGGCGACCGCCTGGTGCTCTGCACCGACGGGCTGGTCGAGGTGCGCGGCCAGGACATCGGTGCCGGTCTCGCCGCGCTCTGCGCCTCCGCCGCGCATCCCGCCGCGTCCATGGACGACGCCTGCGACACGATCATCCGGGCACTCAACCCCCGCGACGGCCGCAAGGACGATGTCGCCCTGCTGATGGCCCGGCTCAACGGCATCCCGGAGGACGACGTCGCGGAGTGGCAACTCGCCCTGGACCCGCGCGAGGTGGCGCGTGCCCGCCGGATGGTCCGGGGCAAGCTGCTCGACTGGGAGCTGCCCGACGCCGTGGAGTCGGCCGAGCTGATGGTCAGCGAACTCGTCACCAACGCCGTGAAGCACGGACGCACCCATCACATCGGTCTCCGCCTGGTGCGTACCGGCGCCCTGCTCTGCGAGGTCAGCGACGACGAGCCCGCCCCCGCCGCACTCCTCGACGCCACCGCGGAGGACGAGTTCGGCCGCGGCCTCGTCCTGGTGACCGGCCTCGCCCGGGAGTGGGGCAGCAGCACGACGGCCCGCGGCAAGACCGTCTGGTTCGAGCTGGCGCTCTCCCGGCTGCCCGGCCGCCGGC